>CAMCUO010000024.1 GCA_945879015.1 Chitinophaga pinensis
TGCTTATGAACAGATTGATGATGTTTTAGTAATAGGAGTGAAAGTTTAATTTCGACTACATTCTCCCCGCCAACTTACTATTTGGAAAAACAGATTTTACAATTTCGTTATAGTACAATAAAAATTTAAATGCATAAGTAGGAGCAGTAAATTTTTGATTTAAGCTTTTATAGCTAGTAAGCATAAAGCGATAGCCAATATCAATACCTACACCAGCCCATTTTACAAATTTATATTCTACTGAAATAGCTGGCTCATAAATAAAATTCAAATCTTTATCAATCACTTTACGTTTTCCAAATTGATTGTATTTATAATAAGATTGCCCAAGACCGAACTGTAAAGGTATACTTAGCTCCCAATGTTTTGTCTGATAAAAAACATATTCGGCATGAACAGAAAAATAAAATAAACGAAGTACAGCCGCTGTTTTCTCTAACTCTCCATTCGCATTTGTAATAAGAATTGTTTTATCAAAATCTTGTGAAGGAGGATTGAGTTGGTTATAACCGATTCCAAAATACAATCGTCTACCAAAGTTTAATCCCGTTTTTAAACCAAAAATTTTTGCTCTACTATTATCAATAAAAGAATTTCGTGTATCAAATTTTCCAAAGAGGTGTGGTTTTTGTTTTAAACTGAGGTTTATTGTGTCGAGAGTAGGTTGTGCTATTGTGCTTGTTGATAGCAAACAAAGAAAAAGGAATATGTAAAGGCATTTTTGCACACGGCAAAGATAGTTTAATCCTCGCTTGGAATAATGAAATGGGAACGCAGATTTATTAAGATGGTTATGATAAAAAGGATTTAATAGAACGCAGATTATCATGATCTTCATGATTAAAAAGGATTTTTTATTTGCTGTGTGTTTTATGATTTATTGCCTTTGGCAATTAGATTTGTTTGGTGGTTAACGAGAATGATTGTTGAGGAGCAATTCCTTCTCCTTTGGAGAAGGTGTCCGCCAAGACGGACGGATGAGGTCTAAATCCCCCTAGCCCCTTTTGTAAAGGGGGAATTGTTCTAACAAAAATTACAGCATAAAAAAGAAATGACCAACAAAAAACCCTTCACATTTGCGAAGGGCTTTTTAAGTCTAATATCTCAAATCTAATATCTTACATCTCTAATGTCCACCACCATCAACTTCGCCTTCAGCTAAAGGAACAGTTTGAGGAACAAAGTCTTGTTCTTTACCAGGTTTGCTATAATCATAAGGCCAACGGTGAACTACAGGCAGTGCGCCAGGCCAGTTTCCGTGTGTATTTGCCATTGGTGTTGTCCACTCCAATGTATTTGAATTCCATGGATTTTGTTCTGATTTTGGTCCACGGAACATTGAATAGAAAAAGTTAAATAAGAATATTACTTGAACTGCAGCCGCTAAGGCCGCAAAACTTGTAATAAAAATATTGATGTCAATTAAGTTATCGAACATTGGAAATGCGCTGTTAGAATAATATCTACGTGGCACACCAGCTAATCCTAAAAAGTGCATTGGGAAGAATACTCCGTAGGCAGAAATGAAAGTTCCCCAGAAGTGAATGTATCCTAAAGTTTTATTCATGTGACGTAAAAACAATTTAGGGAACCAGTGATAAACACCAGCACACATTCCTAAGATGGCAGACACACCCATTACAATATGGAAGTGAGCCGTAACGAATGCAGTATCGTGAATATTAATATCCAATGCTGAATCGGCAAGGATGATGCCAGTTAATCCGCCAGAAATAAATGTTGACACCAAACCAATTGCAAATAACATCGCTGGCGTATAACGAATATTTCCTTTCCACAAAGTAGTGATATAGTTAAACGCTTTTACAGCAGAAGGAATCGCAATTAATAAAGTGGTGAATACGAATACTGATCCTAAGAAAGGATTCATTCCTGTCATAAACATGTGGTGACCCCAAACGATAAATGAAAGGAATCCAATTGCTAGGATAGAACCAACCATTGCACGGTAACCGAAAATTGGTTTACGAGAATTTACTGAAATGATTTCAGAAGTTAAACCCAATGCTGGTAAAATGATGATATATACTTCAGGGTGACCAAGGAACCAAAATAAGTGTTCGTATAAAATTGGACTACCACCTGTTTGTTCTAATGCTTGTCCGCCAATATAAATATCCGACAAGTAGAAAGATGTCCCGAAACTGCGATCGAAAATTAAAAGCAATGCTGCAGAAAATAATACAGGGAAAGAAAGAACTCCTAATACTGCAGTGATAAAAAATGCCCAAATAGTAAGTGGCAAACGCGTCATGTGCATTCCTTTAGTACGAAGTTGAATTACAGTAACGATGTAATTCAAACCAGCTAATAATGCTGATACAATAAAAATACTCATTGAGGCTAACCACAATGTCATTCCTAATTTAGATCCTTCCATAGCTTGTGGCAATGCACTTAATGGAGGATAAACTGTCCAACCACCAGAAGCTGGTCCCGTTTCAATAAAGAATCCAGCTAACATTAAAACACTTGATAAAAAGAAGAACCAATATGAAAGCATGTTAAGGAATCCTGATGCCATATCACGTGCACCAATTTGGTAAGGAATTAATAAGTTACTGAATGTACCACTCAATCCACCTGTTAAAACCATAAATACCATTATTGTTCCGTGAATAGTAACAAGAGCCATATACATTCCTGGATCAATTGTTCCATCTTTCCCCATTCTATCACCCAATAAGAAATTGATGATTGCAAATTTTTCTCCAGGCCAAGCCAATTGTAAACGGAAAATAAATGACATCAACATTGCAAGAAAAGCCATAATAACAGCAGTTATCAAAAACTGACGAGAGATGGTTTTGTGGTCTTGACTAAAAATGTATTTCGTCACAAACGATTCTTGATGATGATGTTCATCGTGACTATCGTGAGCGTGGTGACTTTCGTGATGACCGTGATTCTCTGACATATGCTAAATTATTTTATTATTGAATATTTTATTTCTTAACTATTTTATTGCTGCTACTTCTTTAGGAGCATCAGCAGGTGTTGCATAAAATGCTGGCTTAGTCGCTAACCATTTTTTATAATCAGCTTCTGTATCAATCACCACACTCATTTGCATGTTGTAGTGACTGTTTCCACAAATTTTATTACACAATAAAATGTAATTAAATTCATAAGGCTTTTCAGTTCTTCCTTCTTTTTTTGCTTTTGCTTGACGAATAGCATTTATTTCTTTTACTTGCTCAACCACATAAGGATCTTTACGCATTTCAGCCGTAGTAATTGTGGGAGTAAAGTGGAACATGGTTGTCATCCCTGGTACAACGTTCATTTGTGCTCTGAAGTGAGGAAAGTAAGCACTGTGAATTACATCACGGGAGCGAAATTTAAATTCAATTTCTTTTCCAACAGGAAGATGAATTTCATTTTTTACAACAATATCATCTTTGCCTCCTGCACTTACAGAGTCCATTCCAAGATCATTTGTTGCTGTGATTAATCTGTAGTTAGCATCACCTAATTTATTATCAGCTCCAGCATAACGCGCAGTCCAATCGTATTGTTTTGCATAAATCTCAACAATCATAGAATTTGGATCAGCATCAGATGTAATTTTATTCCATGAACGCAATCCGAAAATGATGATTACCGCCAAAACGATAGCAGGAATAATTGTCCAAATCATCTCTAGTCTATTATCATGCGCTAAGTATGTAACTTTAATTCCTTTACGACCATAATATTTATAAGCGAACCAGAATAGTGCAATGTGAGTAATTACAAAAACAATAAATATAATTAGCATGTTGAAGTTAAACAGCCAATCAATTTCAACACCATGTTCAGATGCAGAAACAGGAAGCATTCTAGGAGCAAATTCAATTAAATTCCAAATAGAGTATGCAAAGAATGCAAACAGAAAAAGCAACATTAATCGTCCCTGTAGTCTATTATCCTGTTCGGTAATCACTTCAGGTTTTGCTCCTTTTAAACTTGAGGCAAGTTCAAAAACCCTTACCAAATAGCCTATTGCAAGGACTCCTAAAATTATGGCAACGTAAACTAAAAACTGTATCATAGTATATAAAATTGTTGATTTGTTGATTTAGTGAATTGGAGAATTTTTTTTTCTCTAATTCAACACTTCTCTATTTCTCTATTTTTTTAATTCTCTAATTAGTAATGATGGTGTAAACTCTCATCTAAATAAGGATGTTTCTCAACCATCAATGGTCGTTTTGCTAATGCTTTGTGTACAACAAATAACATCAAGCCAAGGAAGCCTAAAGCTGTTCCAATTTCCATCCATCCTAAGCTATGGTGTCCGTGCACAGTTCCCGGCATAACCATCATGTAAACATCTAACCAGTGTCCGATAAAAATTAAGCTTCCTACAATTACCAAGAAAACAAAATTACGTTTTGAATCACGACTCATTAAAAGAATCATTGGGAAAGCAAAGTTCATTGCAAATACAGTCCACATTAAACCCATATATCCAAAGCTATGTAAACGATCGTGGAAATAAATAATTTCTTCAGGAATGTTTGTATACCAGATTAACATAAACTGACAGAACCAAAGGTAGCTCCACAAGAAGCTGATTGCGAAAACCCATTTTCCTAAATCGTGAATGTGACTATCGTTTACTTGAGGCAAATATCCTTTACGTTTTAAATACATAACAAAAAGAATAATAGTTGTCATTGCAGAAATCCACATTCCAGCAAATGAATACCATCCGTACATCGTGCTAAACCAGTGAACGTCTAATGACATCATCCAATCCCAAGATGCAGTTGAAGATGTAACAGCAAAAAACACTAAGAAAGTTGCCGCTTTACCCATTGTTTTGAAATGCAATTTTGTTCCGCCTTGTAAATCTTGTTCTACGGAATTCTTGATGAACATTTTTTGGAACATACACCAAACACCAACATATAAAAGTGTTCTTAACCAGAAAAACCAATTGTGATCTCCAAAATATCCGTGCTTGTTATAAATTACCTCATCGAATTCTGGTGACCCTTCAGTAACAGTTGCAGGATCCATCCAATGATATAAATGGTGTAAATGAAATTGTCCGGCAAGTAATATTAAAATAATAACGGATGCACCAATAGGTAAATAACAAGAGATGGCTTCATAAACTCTTTTAACTGCAACAGACCAAGCAACTTCAGCAGCATATTGCAATGCCATAAAAAATGTTGCACCTAATGCAATCCCCATAAAGAACCAACCATTCACTAATAAATTTGCCCACATGCGTGTACCTGCATGATAAGTGTCGTGTGTAGCACCTTCTGGACCGTGATCAGTTAAAAATCCAGCAATAATGGTAACTAAGCCTATAGCCATTAAACCAAAAGTAATATTTCTGGTTTTATTAGTAAACGTATAGTTGTTGTTCATATCTGTTTGCATTTATCTTTTTATTCTCAATATCTTTTTTAATACTATTTGTTTGCTGGTACTTTTGCTGCTCCTGTTGCTGCTGAATCAGCAACTGGTGCCGCAGCAACTTCAACTCCATTTGGATATTGTAATTTTTGAATATGTAAAATTATTTTCCAAATTTCTGCTTTACTAACTTGTGAAGAATGAGCTCCCATAATCCCTTTTCCGTAGTAAATTGAGTGGAACATTTTCCCTTCAGGTAAAGCCATTACAACTGGTCCTTTGTAAGACGGAGGTGCACCAGATAATTTTGCTGCAACCAATCCGTCTGCCTCGCCGTTTGTACCGTGACAGTGAGTACAAAATTTTCCGTACAACTCTTCTCCTTCTGCTAAGTTTTCAGCATTTCTAATGATGTCGACAGGCCTGCGTAAATATCTTCCTGCATTTGCATAGCCTGAAGTATCATTAGCATATGGGTAAGGCATAAAACCTCTTGGAATAGTTCCATTAACGGGCAATCTGTTTGCTTGTAACGTATCTCCTGTTTGTTTCCCGTTTTCAATGGTAACGTATGCCATATTTGTTTCCAATGAAGGTGAGCGATACATGTCGGGCATGAATTCGACACCCGGACTATTTGGATCTTTTTTCCCACAAGACGTAGAAGCTATTGCAACACAGCCAAATACCGCCATTAAAGAAATAATTTGTTTTGCTTTTTTGTTCATATTACAACTAATTACAAATCTGTTTTTTATTTATACGAAATCTCTGATGCTCCACCATTTCTCAATAATGATTCAATCTTAGATTTATTTGCTTCTGATGTTTCTACTATCATTAAAAATTTATCATCGGTTGTTCTTGGATCAGGATTTTTTGCTTTTACTCCTGGAAGCATCCAACAACGTAAATAATAAGTAATAGCCATTCCATGTCCAGCACAAAGTACAGTTGATTCAAATGTAATTGGAATAAATGCTGGAACGTTCATGAAATATGCGAAGCTTGGTTTTCCTCCAATGTCTGTAGGCCAATCACTAACCATCATGTACCACATCATTAATGTAGCCAACGATGCTCCTGTTAATCCATAAATAAATGCACATATTGCAATCCATGTTCTTGGAACACCGATAGCAGCATCTAATCCGTGAATTGGGAAAGGTGAAAAAACATCTTTCACTTTTATGCCCTGCGACTTAAGAGTATTTGCTGTTTCCAACAAAGGAACTTCATCGTCATAAATTGCGTGTATTGCTACTGTACTCATATTTCTTATTTTGCCTCTCCCTTTATCCCTCTCCTAAAGGAGAGGAATAGTAGGTGAGATGTTATATTACTATTTAACTATTTATATAATTCAAATCTTCTTTTTAAGCCTTACTCATACTCCATCTCCTTTAGGAGAGGGTTGGGGTGAGGCCTAGTGATGTCCGTGTGCTGCAGCCGCTTTTTCTTTGTGCTCTTGTCCTGATGCTTTCAAAATTGATTTTAATTCTGCCTGAGCAATTACAGGGAAATACCTTGAGAACAATAAAAAGAATGTAAAGAACATTCCAATTGTTCCTGTGAAAATTCCAATGTCAACAAATGTTGGATGATACATGTTCCAAGTTGAAGGCACAAACGTGCGACACAAGGTAGGAACGATAATTACAAAACGCTCGAACCACATACCAATGTTTACTATAATTGACATTATGAAAGTAAAAGTTAAACTAGTACGTAATTTTTTGAACCAGAAAAGTTGAGGTGAAACAACGTTGCAAGTCATCATACACATGTAAGCCCACCAATATGGACCAGTAGCACGATTCAAGAATGCGTATTGTTCGTATTCAACTCCTGAATACCAAGAAATAAATAATTCTGTTAAATAAGCAACACCAACAATTGAACCTGTAACAATAATTACAATATTCATATATTCAACGTGCTTAATAGTGATGTAATTTTCTAAGCTATATACTTTTCGTACAATTAACAACAATGTTAATACCATCGCAAATCCAGAGAATACCGCTCCGGCAACGAAATAAGGAGGGAAGATAGTGGTGTGCCAACCCGGAACAACCGAAGTAGCAAAGTCCATGGATACAATAGAGTGAACGGAGAATACAAGTGGTGTAGACAAACCAGCAAGTACTAATGATACTTCTTCAAAACGACTCCAATGACGAGCACTTCCGCCCCAACCAAAACTTAATAATCCATACATTTTTTTAGCAAATGGTTTTACTGCTCTATCGCGAACCATTGCAAAATCAGGAACTAAACCCGTATACCAAAACACTAAAGAGATGGAGAAATAAGTTGATACCGCAAATACGTCCCATAATAAAGGAGAGTTAAAGTTTACCCAAAGAGAACCAAATTGATTTGGCAGGGGGAATAACCAATAATCTAACCATGGGCGACCAGTGTGTAATAAAACGAAAATGGCAGCACACATAACGGCAAAAATTGTCATCGCTTCAGCAGAGCGGTTAATAGCCATACGCCATTTTTGACGGAACAATAATAATACGGCAGAAATTAATGTGCCAGCGTGACCAATACCAATCCACCATACGAAATTGGTGATATCCCAAGCCCAATCAACACCATTGTTCGAACCCCAAACTCCAACACCTGTTCCAATAGTGTATGCTAAACATCCAATACCCCACATAAAGCAAAGAGCGGATACCGTCAGTAGAATATACCAATACTTGTTAGCCTTGCCTTCAATTGGTCTAACAATATCTTCAGTAATCTGATGATACGATCTATTCCCAAGAATTAACGGCTCTCTAATTTCTGATTCTGCGTGCATATTATCTAAAAAAATTATAAATTATAAATTATGAATTCTGTTTGTGCAACTCTTGATTTTTACATTTTCAAATTAACACATTTTCAAATTTTCAAATTGCTAAGCGTGTTCTTTTTTATCTGATTTTTCTTCGTGACCATGACCTCCAGTGTGCTTTCCTTCTTCTATCGAGTGTTCAGCATTTCTCACTTTAGTTAAATAAGAAACTGTTGGCTTAATTCCAAGTTCTTCAAGGATGAAATAATTACGCTCATCTTCTTTTCTTAAAATAGTAACTGCACTGTTCTCATCATTTAAATCACCAAACCAAATTGCGTTTGTTGGACAAGATTGTTGACATGCTGTTTTAATATCGCTATCAACTAATTTGCGTTCTTCTTTTTTAGCTTCTAGTTTTCCACCTTGAATACGTTGGATACACATAGAACATTTTTCCATAACACCACGTGAACGAACAACTACATCTGGATTTAAAACCATACGGCCTAAATCATCTTGTGTTGGATTGAAAGTGTAATCAGGATTTTCGTTATAGTTAAACCAGTTGAAACGTCTAACTTTAAAAGGACAGTTGTTAGCGCAGTAACGAGTTCCTACACAACGGTTATAAGCCATTGCATTTAATCCGTCAGAACTATGGTTAGTTGCAATTACTGGACAAACTGTTTCGCAAGGTGCGTGATTACAGTGTTGACACATCATTGGTTGGAAAACAACTTTTGGATTTTCTGTTGATGGATTTTCCATATCCAAATACATTTGTATTGCACCTTCGCCAGTTTCTTTCGCAACATCTTTTGTCATGTCACTACTATAATAACGATCGATACGCAACCAGTGCATTTCGCGTGTTTTCATTACTTGATCTTTACCAACTACTGCAACGTTGTTTTCAGCAGTACAACTTACAACGCAAGCACCACAACCGATACAAGAGTTTAAGTCAATGGTCATTCCCCACTTGTGTCCTAATCTTTCGTGCTCATTCCATAAATCAATGTCAGCAGCTTTTACAACTCCTGCATGTGTAACCAACATTTCATCGTGGTTACCTGATTTTGGATTTTTTTGATATTCTGATAAAATAGTTTCCTTAACAATTTCACGACCCATCATTGTGTGATGAATTTGTGTTCCCGCTAATTCTGTTATTTCATTTGTGTTTTCTAAAGTTGCACTCAATGAACCATAAGCCATTGTGCCATTCATCATTTGAACAAATGGATAAGCATTTTGTCCTACAACAGAACCAGTACGTTCAGATAATTTACCAGCTTTATCGCGGCCATATCCAACTGCAATTCCAACAGTTCCGCGTGCTTGTCCCGGTTGAGGAACAACAGGCAATTTTAATGTAATTCCATTTGCAGTAATATTTAAAACAGATGATTCTCTGTCCTGGCGCTCCATCAATTTGTAACCAGCTTCTTTCATATCCTCTGGCGACATAGTAATATAATTGTCCCAAGTGATTTTAGAAATAGGATCAGGTAATTCTTGCAACCAAGGATTGTTTCCTTGATTACCATTACCAATAGCAACTTTTTCGTAAAGAGCTAATTCAATTGTTCCGCCTTTAATAGAGTTAATTGTAGTTGCTGCAGAAGACAAATCTACTTTTGCTACAGCAGGTGCCGCTTCTTGTTTTGCTTCTACTTTTACTACAACAGGTGCAACAACTTTTGCACTATCTACAACTGCCATTTCAGCAACTTCTCTACCTTTACCAACTTCAATTGCTCCATCATGTAATGAATTATTCCAGAATTCTGTAAAGTTCATGTATTTCCCTTGCATAGGATATACGCGCTCTGTCCAAACCTTTTGAATATATGTGTGATAATCAGCGTTGTTGCCCGACCAAACCATTAATGTTTCTTGTGCCTGACGCGTTCCGGAATTTTGTGCTGCGAATAAAGGAGTGATTGTAGGTTGTGATAAGCTGTAGTGTGCTTTTTTAGGATTATAATCGTTCCATGATTCTAAATAATGGTGATCAGGGCAAATATATTGTGCCATCGAAGCAGTTTCATCTGCTCTATCAGCAAATGAAATTCTTAATCCTACTTTATTATATGCTTCTGCAAATTTTAAAGATGCTGGTGAAGTGTAAACTGGATTTGTATTATAAGTAATAACTGCTCCAACTTTTCCAGAAGCCATTTCAGCAACTAAATCAGCGAAAGCAACATCGTCACCTTGATGTGTATAAGAAGGGTTTTCAATATCAATTGTTTTTCCATAGTTGTCTAACATTTGGTTAATGCCATTAACAACCATTTGTACATTCATATCATTTGATCCAGAAATAACAAGTGATTTTCCTTTATATTCTGATAAATGTTTTGCAGCTTTTGCAATTTCACCATCACAAGCTAAAGAAGA
Source organism: Chitinophaga pinensis (assembly GCA_945879015.1). Lineage (GTDB taxonomy): Bacteria > Bacteroidota > Bacteroidia > 2-12-FULL-35-15 > 2-12-FULL-35-15 > 2-12-FULL-35-15. The sequence goes on from CAMCUO010000024.1 coordinate 10,583, forward strand.
AGATGGAAGTGAAGAGCCACCAACAATTCTTGCAACAGCATTGTATAAATTCACTGCCACTTTTCCTTGTTCAGAAACTTTTACCGGAACACGCTCATCAGCATTTGCACCTGTTAATGACAAGTTAGATTCAAACTGAATGTGTTTCGACATTTTATTTTTGCCCTTACCAACTTTACGAGTTTTTGAATATTGGTTTGCATATTCAATTGGAGAAAGCCAATTAGCAAGGAAATCAGCGCCAATACCAACAATCACCTCAGCACGATTAAAATGATAAGAAGGAATTATTTCTTGTCCGAATGATTGTGCATTCGCTTTTGCCATACCTGAATAAGATATTGCATCATACGTTACATGTTTTGTGTTTGGATATTTTGCAGCAAAATCTGCAATCACCGCTTTTGTTGAAGGACTAATAATTGTAGATGTAAGAATGCGGATTCCACCTTTTGCAGCAGCTAATTTTCCACCAATTTCTTTATCAATGTTTGTCCATGTTGAAGCATTCCAAGTATCACCAGATTTTGTAACAGGTCCAGTTAAACGAGATGAATCATATAATGAAAGGATAGAAGCTTGAACACGAGCACTTGTTCCGCCCATTGTTACTTTTGAAAATTCGTTTCCTTCAATTTTAATAGGGCGACCTTCACGTGTTTTTACAATAATAGAAGCGTAGTCATAACCATCGTGAAAAGTAGAAGCGTACCAGTTTGCAACACCAGGAGTAATTTCTTCAGGTTTTACAACATAAGGAATCGCTTTGTTAACAGGCGTTTCACAAGCTGCCAAGGATGCAGCAGTTACACTGAATCCTAAAAATTTCAAGAAATCTCTTCGGTTTGTTCCGCTGTTTTCAGCAAGATTATTATCTCCTAAGAATTTTTCTACAGGAACTTGTTCTGCAAATTCATTATTCGCACTTTGAACAAATTCAGGACTATTGTTTAATTCTTCTAGTCCTTTCCAGTATTTTTTTGTTGCCATATTTTTGTTTAATTATAAATGCTGAATTATAAATTATGAATGTTATTCAGCGTTCTATTCTTTAATTTTATTAATCAATTAATTAAAAATTTATAATTCTTAATTTATAATTTATCATTTCCTAGTAGTGACATTTACCGCATTCAATTCCACCCATTTTATCAACTGTGAATTTGCGTTGATCTCTTGGAAGGTCTTTGAATTTTTCAGCTAATTTTTTGTGTAAACTTTCGTAGTAAGGATTGTCTTTCATTCCTGGTACTTCAGTTGCTCTGTGACAATCAATACACCAAGCCATTGTTAATGGTTGAACTTGTTTAGCAGTTGTCATGGTAGTTAAATCACCGTGACAAGTAGCACATTCCTGTTTACCAACTTTTACGTGTTGCTGGTGACTGAAGAATACGAAATCCTGAAGGTTGTGAACTTTTACCCACTGAATTGGTTTTTGCGGTTTGCTGTATTTTGCTGCAACTGGATCCCATCCAGCGGCATCATAAATTTTAGCAATCTCTGCAGTTCCGGCATCTGATTGTCCTTTGCTGATACCACGGTGACAGTTCATACAAACATTCACAGTTGGAATTCCTGCAGTTTTACTTCTTTCAACACCAGAGTGGCAATACTGACAATTTACTGCATTGTCGCCAGCGTGAATTTTATGTGAGAATGCAATTGGTTGCTCAGGTTGATATTCTAATTTTGTTTCTGGATTTGCATATACTCCAATATCTTTCATTGCATACCAGCCCGCAGACATCAGACCTCCGACAATGAATAATATCACAACACCAGTAGTAGTTTTGTTTGAACGCATCCAGTTTCTGAATTCTGTCCACGCACCTACTTTTTCTTCTTCTGGAATTCCTGTTTTTTCGTTTTGTAAGTTTTTTAACGAGTGACGAACACCGCGTAAAACGGCAACAATGATAATTAAGAAAGCAATAATTCCGATTAAGAGCGTCAATGGATTTCCTTCTTCTTCTGCCGGTGCTCCAGCCCCTCCTCCAGTGTTGTTTACAACCTTTACGGGTGGCTTGTATGTCTTAATATATTCTATTACAGCTTTAATGTCAGCATCGGGTAAGGATGTAAACGTTGTCATTTGAGATGCAGCAAAGGCGCTGATTTTAACTGCGTATGCATCACCGCTTTTGATTAATGCATCATTGTTTTTGATCCATTTTAATAGCCACTCCTCGTTAGGAACGCGTTTCATTACCCCTTCTAATCCAGGACCAGTAACGGTTTCCTTCCCCATACTGTGACAAACAGCACAATTTTCCTTGAATATTTTTTCGCCATCTTGGGCGAAAACTGGGTTAATACTTAGAAAGAATGATAAAAATAGGAGGGAAAAAAATGCCAAAAAGTGTTTTTTTGACTGCTTACAAATTGTATCCATATTGATTTTTAACTATTTAACTCCGTTGAAAACCTCTACTAATAGAGTGCGAATTGTTATTTGAGGGACAAATTTATAAGAAACATTAATTGGCGATTCAAAAAACATTTAAATTCTATAAAAAACAGACAATTTATATTCATTCTAAATAGCGAGATGGTTCGTTTTGTTTTTTGACTGAAAATCATCCATTAAAAAGAGTAATTGGTCAATGAAACTTTCAAGTTAGTCGAGGTGATTTTTTCAAATTTTTGGTCTGATTTTAGATAAACACAGATTAATAATTTATCTTTGTACTATGAATATTATTAGGACATTTTTTTGTTCAATTATTTTTGTTTTTTTAAGCCAATTTGTTTTTGCACAAACCCTCATTTCTGATACGGGACAGGTAGATATAGTTCAAGAATACAAGGTAAAAGAATTAGTAAATAAACACATTGAAATAAATTCTAAGGCTCCAATAAAAGGGTATAGAATTAAAATACATTTTGGTTCTGATAAAAATAAAGCGAAAGAAGTAAAAGCAAAATTTATTTCAAAATTTCCGGATATTTCTGCTTATGAAAAATACGATCAACCTAACTTTAATATTCGAGTAGGGGATTTCAGAACAAAATTAGAAGCGTATAAAGCTTTAAAAGAAATTCAGCCCGAATTCCCCTCCTCATTTCTGGTTCAAGATGAAATAGAAATGCCAAAGTTGTTAATTGTTCAATAGGCTACTATTCTTTCTGTAAAATTATATTGACAGACTCCTTAAATTACCTTTTTTTTATTTGGAAATTAATTTTTGCTTTGTTAATTTAGCGCCATGAAATTTTCTCTAAACTAAAAGTAAATAAAATTAACCCCCATGAAAAAAGCTACATTAATTCTGTCTAGTTTGTTTGTTGTGAGTGCTGCATGTGCTCAAAATGTAGCAGGTGATGACAAAGTAGAAATGATAAAACTGGAAAGTTTTGGTATTTCTAAACCATTGACTGAAATCGCGGATATTTTACCTGCTGTTGATGAAAATATGGTAGATTCAGAAAAAGAACATTCAAAAGATCGTGAGAAAAGACAACCTCAAGTATTTCAGTTTTCTGAGGAAAAAGATGGTGCTGCTTATGGAACAGATGCATTAACTACACAAAAAACACAAGGAACCAGAACACCTATGCCTCCTATTGCAAACTGGATAGCACAAAGTGGTGGTGGGTGTCCTCCTGATCCATCTGGAGCTGCAGGACCAAACCACTACATTCAATCTGTAAATGCAACTCCTGTAAAGGTTTATAGTAAAACAGGAACAACCATGCTTACAATTACAAATATGGGTAACCTTTGGAGTCCTGCCGTTGCAAATATGGGAGATCCTATTGTTATGTATGATGCTTATGCAGATCGTTGGTTCTTGAGCCAATTTGGTTCAGGAAACAAAGTGTATATCGCTATTTCTACATCACCAAATCCCTTAGGAACTTGGTATACTTATACTTTTACAGCAGGATCTTTTCCTGACTATTTGAAGTTTTCAGTTTGGTGGAATGGTTATTATATGACGGCTAACTATGGTAGCAAAATCATGATTTTTGAAAGAGATAAAATGTTGTTGGGATTAGCAGCAAGAGCGTTTGAAAAAACATATTCTCCAACGCTACCTTCTGGTTTCTTTTGTCCGATGCCTGCTGATGCAGATGGTGGGTTACCAGCTGTAGGAACACCATTCCCAGTTTTCCAATACACGGATAACGCATGGGGTGGAGGAGCAACAGATGCTGTTAAAATTTATCCTTTTACAGTAAATTGGGTACCTTCAACTCCTACAGCTACTGTTGGAACTACTGTAACAGTTCCTACTGCTGCTTTTGATGCTTCTTACGATGCTGGCTGGGATGATATTTGGCAGCCGGGAACAACTCAAAAATTAGATGGTATTGGTGGAGTTGCTCAATATAGAGTGCAATGGAGAGCTTGGACAGGATATAATACAGCTCTAGTTACTTGGGGTGTTAAAATGAATGCAACAAGTAAATTACGTAGTATTAAATGGGTTGAATTACGTCAAAATCAAACAACTGGTGTTTGGTCACTATATCAAGAAGGAACCTATGCTCCTGCTGGCGGTGCTAATCGTTGGATGCAAAGTATTTCAATGGATGATAATGGAAGTATTGCATTAGCATATTGTGTTTCTGCTTCTACTACTGCTTCGCCTACACAAGGTGCTTTGGCTAATATTTCTCCTAGTTTGCGTTATACTGGTCGTTTAGCTACTGACCCATTAGGAACAATGTCATTTACTGAATCAACAGCTATTGCTGGTTCAGGTGCATCAACAGGATGTGGCAACCGTTTTGGTGATTATGCTCAGATGTCAATGGATCCGGATGGTTTGACTTTCTGGTATACTGGATGTTATACTGTAAGTGCAATTAGAACACGTGTTTATTCATTCCAATTACCTTTGGTAACAGGAGTTGATAACGCTACTCTTGAGCCTTCATTCAATACTTTCCAATCAGAAAGCATGTTAAACGTATCTGCTTCTAAATTGCCTTCTGACGAAGAAATGGTTGTTGACTTGTTTGATATTACTGGTAAAAAAATCAATGGTAAAAAAGTAACTCCTTCTGGAAATTCTTTTGAAACTACTGTTAATGTTGCTGGTTTAGCTTCAGGAACTTATTTGGTAAGAGTTGGTAACCCAAACTTCCAAAGAGTAGTTAAAGTATTTGTAAAATAAGAATTTAATTATCCTATAAAGCACTCGTGCAGCGTTATTCCAGTTTTGGAATGCGATTTGCACGAGTGTTTTTATTATGAAACATCATCCTTCGTTAAAAAAAATTAAACACATAGGAACATAGAAAAAAGAAAATGGTAGCACTTGAAAGGGATAGAATACATAGTAAACTTCGCTTTAGCGAAGTTTGGACTATGTCTCTCTATCAAATTTAGCTACACCGAAATTTTTAAATAAAAAAACTATGTGTCGGAGTTTACCCAGAGCGAAGTCGAAGGGTGTTTAAAAAATTTAGAACTAAAAAACATCCATATGAAAACCACACTATTCATTTTAGCATTAACTGTTTCAGTTAGCACAGCAACAAGTTGTAAATCAAAAAAAGGAGCAACTGCTTCAGCAACTGCAACAACCTCTTCCTCATCCACTCCTGGAGTGTCAGGAACAACCAATACAACAACAATGGAAACAACCAATACAACTGCTTCAAACAACAACCAAGGCGCACATGCTGGAAAAGTTTCTCATAAATACCGTGCTGGTGGTTGTGAAACTGTAATTATAATTAATGCACACGATGATGTTGCGGAGATCACTCTTATTCCAAAAGATAAATTAAATAAGGATATTGATGTAGACGGACAAAATATCACATTTGATTATCATCCATTAAAAATGCCTCAACCAGAAGGTTGTACGGCCGGTATTCCTGCTGAGATAAGTAATATTACGAAGTTGAAATAGTATCAAGTATCAAGTATCAGGACTTAGTGTAAATAAAAATCCCGCTCCGTAATTTACGGAGCGGGATTTTTTTTGAGATTGCCACATCACGCGAAAATGCGTGACTCGCAATGACGTTCATAATAATTTTTTGTCTTGATTCTTGCGTCTTGTATCTTGATTCTGTTTTACAACTTCGCTTTTACTTCCACCATTTCGTATCCTTCAATAATATCACCCACTTTAATATCGTTAAATCCGTTGATGTTTAATCCGCATTCAAAACCTTTGTTTACTTCTTTCACATCATCTTTGAAACGTTTTAATGAACCAAGTTCTCCATCGTGTACAACAATTCCATCGCGGATAATTCTCACTTTAGTATTTCTATTTACTTTTCCGTCTAACACAAAACATCCTGCAATCGTTCCCACTTTGGTGATGTTAAATACTTCGCGAATTTCGATATTACAAACAACTTTTTCTTGGAATTCAGGAGCTAACATTCCTTCCATTGCTGCTTGAATTTCTTCAATCGCTTTGTAGATAATAGAATATAAACGAATATCAATTTGTTCAACATCTGCAATCTTACGTGCAGTAGCTGATGGTCGCACCTGGAATCCAATAATAATTGCATTGGATGCAGAAGCTAATAATACATCGGATTCAGAAATTGCTCCAACCGATTTATGAATAATTTTTACCTGAACTTTTTCAGTAGATAATTTTTGCAATGAATCTGCAAGAGCTTCTACCGAACCATCCACGTCACCTTTCACAATTACGTTTAATTCCTTGAAATCGCCTATTGCTAAACGTCTTCCAATTTCATCCAATGTAATGTGTTTGTTGGTACGGATACCTTGTTCGCGTTGTAACTGTAAACGTTTTGCAGCAATTTCTCGTGCTTCACGTTCATCGTTCATGATGTGAAATTTATCACCCGCTTGTGGTGCACCGCTTAAACCAAGCAAAGATACTGGCATTGCCGGTCCTGCTTCTTTTACAACTTGTCCGCGCTCATTATGTAATGCTTTTACTTTTCCACTGAAACATCCTGCCAATACAATATCTCCAACTTTCAATGTTCCTGCTTCTACTAAAATTGTACTTACATATCCACGTCCTTTATCTAATTCAGATTCAATAACAGTTCCGCTTGCATTTTTATTTGGATTAGCTTTTAGGTTTAACATTTCTGCTTCCAATAAAACTTTTTCCAAAAGCTCATCAATGTTTAATCCTTTCTTAGCAGAGATTTCTTGGCACTGAACTTTTCCACCCCATTCTTCTACAAGAATATTCATTTGTGATAATGCTTCACGTATTTTATCAGGATTTGCTCCTGGCTTATCAATTTTATTTATCGCAATAATAATTGGAACACCTGCTGCTTGTGCGTGATTGATAGCTTCTGTTGTTTGAGGCATTACACTGTCATCAGCAGCAACTACAATAATTGCAACATCTGTTACTTGAGCACCACGAGCACGCATCGCTGTAAAGGCTTCGTGTCCTGGGGTATCAAGGAACGTAATAGTTTTTCCTGAATCTAAAGTTACATTGTAAGCACCAATGTGCTGAGTGATACCACCCGCTTCACCTGCAATTACGTTTGCTTTACGGATATAATCCAGCAAAGATGTTTTACCATGATCAACGTGACCCATTACGGTTACAATTGGTGAACGATCTAATAATTGGTCTTCAGTATCTTCTACTTCTTTAATAGCTTCTTGTACTTCAACAGAAACAAATTCCAATTGGTATCCAAATTCTTCGGCAACAATAGCAATGGTTTCAGCATCCAATCGTTGATTGATGGAAACAAACATTCCTAAACTCATACAAGTAGAAATAATTTCGTTTACCGAAATATCCATCATCTGTGCTAACTGATTTGCCGAAACAAATTCAGTTACTTTGATAATCTTTTTTTCTGCTTCTACTTGGTCAGCTGCTTCTTGAATTCGTTCACTAGCGATATCACGCTTTGATTTACGGTATTTCGAAGCTTTTGATTTTCCTGCACCACTTAATCTTGCAAGTGTTTCTTTTACTTGTGCTGCAACTTGATCTGGGGTTAATTCAACTTTCGGAGCGCGAGGATTAAATTTTCCTCTCGGTCCGCCCGAATTTTGTGCAGTAATAGGGTATTGTTTTCTTGGAGTATCATTTGTTTTTGCTGCTCCTTCGGTTCCTGGTTTTTTATTAGGATCCCAAGTGTCGCCAAGTGTCGCACCACCAAAACTTTTCTTAATACGTTTACGTTTCTTTTTGTTATCCGCATTAGTAGCCGAGGAGGATGCAACTGGATTTTTTTTACGTTCTTCTTTAATAGGAAGATCGATTTTCCCCATAATTTTAGGACCTTCTAGCTTCTCTACTTTTGTTTCGTAAAAATCTACTTTTGTAGGTTGTTCCGTTTCTGGAATTGTAGTTGTTTCTTCTACAACATCGAGTGGAGTAGAAGTGTCAGCAGCATCTTTTTTAGATTTCCCTTTTCCTTTAGCTGCAGTTTTAGATTTTTTCTCTTCTTTTGCTTCTTCTTCTTTTGTAGCTTTTGATTTTTTAGCAGGTTTTGTTTTGCTATTAATAGAATCTAAATCAATTTTAGAAACAACAGTAAGTTTAACATCCGACTTAATAACTTCCTTCTCAACTTCCTTCGGTTTTTCAAAAACTTTTTCTTTAGGAGCAGGAATGTTTGGAATATTTTTAATGATGATGTCTTCTTCTTCTTCTTTCTTTCTTGATTCAGGTTTTTTACTCTCGTCTAACGTTATACTTTCTTTTTTAGCACGAGTGCTAGAAGTTACTTTTTGAGCATCTTCTTTTGCAGCTTTTTCAGATTGATATTCTTTTGCCAACAACGAATAATGTTCCTCGGAAATTTTGGCCATAGGATTATTATCAACTGTGTGGCCTTTCCCTTTAAGGAATTCGGTAATTGTCCCAATACTAACATTGAGCTCTTTAGCAACCTTACTTAATCGTTGTTCTTTGTTTTCTGACATATACTTTTCTAAAAAGTTTACTACGAAATACGAATCTTAACGAAATACGAATAAGATGTATTTCATTCGTAATTCGCTATTCGTATTTCGTAGGTTATTCAAATTCAGATTGTAAAATTGCTTTTACTTCTGTTACAGTTACTTCTTCTAAATCGGTACGTTTAACCAATTCTTCAGTAGATAATTCCAATACACTTTTCGCTGTATCGCAACCAATATTTTTTAATTCATCAATAATCCAGCTTTCAATTTCATCTGAAAATTCTTCTAAATCCACATCCTCTAAATCGATATCTGTATCACGATAAACGTCAATTTCATACCCTGTTAATTTTCCAGCAAGTTTAATATTGTGCCCGCCTTTTCCAATTGCTAATGAAACTTGATCAGGTTTTAAAAACACCTCAGCACGTTTAGTATCTTCGTCAATTTTAACAGAAGTAATTTTAGCCGGACTCAAAGCACGAGTAATAAATAAAGAAGAATTACTTGTGTAATTAATTACGTCAATATTTTCGTTACGCAATTCACGAACGATTCCATGGATACGAGAACCTTTCATACCAACACATGCACCAACTGGGTCAATTCTGTCGTCGTAAGATTCTACAGCAACTTTTGCTCTTTCTCCTGGTTCACGAACAATCTTTTTGATAGTGATTAATCCGTCAAAAACTTCCGGAACTTCCATTTCAAATAAACGCTCAAGGAAAGCAGGTGATGTGCGAGAAAGAACAATTACTGGTGAATTGTTTTTCATATCCACACGTTGAACAACTGCTTTTAATGTATCTCCTTTTTTGAAGAAATCGGAAGGAATTTGTTCTGTTTTAGGCAACAACAATTCATTTCCATCCTCATCTAATATAAGCAATTCTTTTTTCCAGATTTGATAAACTTCTCCGGTCATAATCTCGCCTACTTTTTCTTTATATTTTTTATATAAACTATCTTTTTCTAATTCTAAAATTTTAGAAACTAAGTTTTGACGAACAGCCAATACAGCGCGTCTTCCAAAATGTTCTAATTTAACTGGAGTAACAACCTCTTCTCCTAGATCAAGATCAGCATCAATTTTCTTTGCTTCAGCTAAAGAAATATGCTTCGCTTCATCATAATCAAAACTATCATCTGCGAATTCATCATCTACTACTTCACGGTTATGCCAAATTTCGATATCGCCACGATCTGGATTTACGATAATATCGAAATTTTCATCGGAGCCATATTTTTTTAACAACATACTACGAAATACATCTTCAATGATGCTCATTAATGTTGCTCTGTCGATGTTTTTTACTTCTTTGAATTCTGAGAACGATTCAATTAGATTAATACTTTCCATTTTTTTAATGATTAAAATGATATTACAATTTTAGTTTCTTTGATTTGATTAAATGTTAAATTGATATTATTGATAATTAATTGTTTTCCTTTTTTACCCGCTAAACGTTCTTTCGATTTGCTTTCGAGTTCTATTCCTAAATTACTGGCTTTCAATAATTTGCCACTTAATTTTTTGCCTTCTTTGGTAACTATATCTACCTGTTTGCCAATATTTTTTTGATATTGACGAAGAATTTTAAAAGGTTCCGAAAGTCCTGGGGACATAACATTCAGCTCAAAATCTTCTGATTCTCTATCTAAGCTAGCCTCAATATGGCGACTCATTGCCACACAATCGCTGATAGAAACTCCTTTGTCATTATCTAAAAGAACGATAATCTTGTTTCCTGACTTTACGGCTATATCTACAATAAAATTAGTGCTTTCAGCAAGTTTCTCTTCAGCAATTTTTTGTATTCTATCTACCGTAATCATGTCAATTATATGAATAAAAAGAGGGGACTTCTGTCCCCTCTTTTTCTATTGTTAATCTATTTTAGCGATGCAAAGATACATCATTCTTTCTTATTTGCAAATTTTTTTCAAGTAGCCTATGCTAACAAAATTTTGTTTAATAGGTTTTTTACAGTAACCTTTCTTGATAAATTTGCGTCTAATTGATAAATATGACTTGTTTTTTATCTATTTTTGCTTAAGGCTACTCCAAAATTAAATATTTCGCACAAATGAATATAAAAAATAATGTTATGGAAATCACACACACAAAGGCCATAAAAATGAGTTTTGGCGGCACTTTCAAGGGATTTGGTTTACTATTCATTTTCTTCTTTTCAACTCTTAATTTTTCATTTTCGCAAGCGGCTGATTCACTTCCAGCTGATACCGCTGCTACTATTTCTTCTGAATCTGCGGGTCCATCTTTGGAAAATATTACTAAAAACTTAGCAAATACTAATGCTGAGCTTGAAAAAATCCGCAAAGAGGAAATCATGAGCTATATTTATATGGTCTTGGGCTTTTCGGTTGTAATTGGAATTGCTTGGTTTACAACAGTTCTGGCAAAAAAACGCAAAAAGAAAGATAATGAAGTTCGTGCTATCAGAATGCAACACATGAAGCACAAAACACATCACCCAAGAAGGTAATTAATTCACTTTTTCGCCTTTTTTATAGGTGGTTTCCATCATAATATTCCCATTCTTTTCATAATAGGTCCATTTGCCATGTGGCTTGCTTTCGCTGTAAGTTCTCTTTTTGTCTTTAGCTGTTTTTGTAACCAGAGTGTAAGATGTAGTACTTTTTAATTTTGCATCCTCATACCAAGCTTTACAATCCCCACTCAATTTTCCATCCTTAAAGGTCTGTTCCATTGATTTTACTCCTGTTTCGTAATAATTTGTCCATAATCCATTTGGTTTGTCATAAGTATAGTCACCTTCGCTTTCTTTAAAGCCATAAGGTGTCCATGTAATCCAATGACCTTCTTTATTCCCTTTTGTATAAGACCCTTCTTCTTTTATTTTACCATTATCAAAATAGTATTTCCATGCTCCATCTTTTAAGTCGCCCTTAAAAAACCCTTCGTAATTCGGACTTTTATTTGGAAACCAAGCCTTCCAGCTTCCTTCCATGACAGCCATTTTGAAATTCCCTTCATTTTTCATAGCTCCATTGTCAAACCATGAATACCATGTTCCATTTTCTTTTCCGTTTACAAAGTTTCCTTCTTCTAACTTTTGTCCGCTTTCATACCATGTTGTCCATAAATTGGTTTTTGCGTTTTCTTTGTAATGCCCTTCTTTCCATTTGTTGCCATCATTATAAAAATAGGTCCAAAGGCTGTCCATTTGATCGTTCTTATAATAGCCTTCGGTTTCTCTTGTTCCGTTGTTATACCAATACATCCATTTTCCTGTTCGGAGATTATCTGCCAACGTTCCTTCAATCTGCATCTTGCCATTTACATTGTAAAACTTCCAGTATCCGTTTTTTTTATCGTTTACAAATTGACCTTCACTTTTTATAGTTCCATTAATAAACCAGTTGGTGCATTTCCCATTTTTTTTGCCTTTTAGATAATTTACTACAAAATCTTTTTCTCCTCCAGTCATAAAAAACATCCACTCTCCATCCATTCTTCCATCTTTATAACTTCCTTCGCCTTTCTTTTTGCCATTGTCAAATACGAGGGTAAATTTTCCGTTGCCGTTTTTAATGGGTTGCTCTCCGTTTTCAAACCAAAGATTCATCAACAGCACTTCATCTTTTTCATGTTGTAATTCTTGTTTTGGTTTTCCGCTTCTGTAATATTCTTTCCCAAGCCCAGTTTCTTTATCATTTTTATATTGTCCTTCTTTTTGTTTTGTTCCATTGGAATACCAACCGGTATATGCTCCGTTAGCGAAATTATTTTTGAAATTTCCTTCGCTTTCTTTTTGTCCGTTTTCATAATAATAAATCCAAGCGCCTTCTTTTTTTCCAGCAATATAAATTTCAGTGCTTTTTATTTTACCTGATTCATGCCATCCTGTCCAAGTGCTGTCTGGTTTATCATCTTTAAAAAATGTTTCTTGTGCTTTGTTTCCGCTGATGTACCAATATTTCCAAACGCCATATTTTTTTCCTGCCAAATATGTTTCTTCTGATTTTACTTTTTTTCCTGGATAGTAAGCAATAAATTTTCCGTTTTCTTTTCCTTTCAGAAACATGCCTTCTTTTGCTATTTCTCCGTTTTCGTACCAAGCCATAAATTTTCCATCCTGCATTCCGTCTTTAATTAGTTGCTCACTTTTTTTCTTAGTTTGAGCAACATCCCAGAACTCCGTAATTAGTTGAGCAAGCGAAAAATTTGCGATAAGCAGAAGTATGGAAACTGTTAATATTTTTTTCATAATCAATAGTAATAGTTATATAATAACGCAGAATTTTGTAAATGTTACATTCATTTAAAAGAAAAAAAGAAAATCGAGGGCATCAATTTTCTTTTTTTCTTTTCATCCCTGCCCACCGGCAGGAATGCAATAAAATTAATTTGATTCTAAAACTTTTAATAACTCATCTAATTTAGGAGTTAAAATAATTTCAGTTCTGCGATTTTTTTTGCGTGCATCACTTGTCTTTGCTGGATCAATTGGAAAATACTCTCCTCGTCCACTAGCAGTTAAACGTTTTGGATCAACAGAACTGTTTTTTGTAATAATCTTTACAATAGATGTAGCACGGATAACACTCAAATCCCAATTGTCTTTGATTTCACCTTTACCAGCCATTGGAACATCATCGGTATGTCCTTCAATCATTACATTGATGTCCGTATTTTGTTCCAATACCTTTGCTACCTTTTTTAAAGCATCTACCCCTTTTGTTTCAACAGTTGTACTTCCTGATGCGAACAATAAACTTTCATCCATAGAAACATATACTTTACCATTTTTTTGAGTGATGGTTAGTCCTTTGCCTTCAAATCCTAACAAAGCATCAGATAATTTTTTTCTCAATTCATTTGCAGCTTCATCTTTCTTTTTCAAGATGTCTTCTAACTCAGCAACACGTGCTTCACGTTTTTTTAATTCAGCTGTTAATTCATCCAAGCTTTTCTTTTGAGCATTTAATTGCGCTTCCAACAATTTCAACTCATCTTGTTTTTTCAAAAGCTGTTCTTGAGTCATCTGCAATTCGCCAGAAAGTTTTTTAGTATCTGCTAAATTGCCTTCTAATAAACGATTGTATTTATCAAGTAATTGTTCATTGATTTGATTTAGCTTGTCGTATTTTGAAGTAAGACTTCTATAACTAGTTCCAACAATTGAAGTATCTTTTTGAAGACCCGTGATTGCTTTGTAATCGTCCGCCATTTGTTTTGTAGCTTCTTTCAACTTGGTATCACATTCCATTGAACTTGTTTTTAAAGTGGCAAGTTCTTTTTCAGAGCTCTCTCTTTTTGCTTGTTCTTCTTCTAGTTTTCTTTGAGGAACACAAGAAAACATTCCACAGGTGAGTGCAATTATCAGACTATACTTTAAAGTGTTTTTACGCATATCACTTTTATTTTTTAAGGCATTTATGAATACTTCGTATTTCATTTTTTTGGATCTTTTAATTATATACAAAATTATCGATAATAGGCTGAGTTAATACTTGGGGGGAGGATTGTTTATTCACATAAATATATGTTGAATTTGTTAATAAAGGGTATAAAAAAAGCCGCGAGTGTCAACTTCGTGGCTTTCTAAAAAAAAGGATTAAATATTATTTCTTCGCGTCTGCTTTTTCAACTTTAGGCTCGATATAAACACTAGACATATCACGATATTCCATTGCATTTGCAGGGAAATTTCTAACGTTCGTTTGAATTAAACGATAATTTTCGTCATAGAAGATTGGCATAATAGCAGCATCATCAGTTGCTTGCTGATCAGCTTGAAGATATAAACTAAAACGTTTTTTATCATCTACTTCTTGCATAGCTGCCGAGAACAATGAATCGAATCTTGCGCTCTTATAACGAACAGTGTTCAAGAAAGATCTATCTGATAATTTTTCAGGAATGTGCTTGCTATATAACAATGTTAAAAATGTTTCAGGATCTGGATAATCTGCTGTCCAACCTGCTCTCCAGAAATTTGCTTTTCCTGTTTCTATACTTTCTAAGTGTTCTGCGAAAGGCATTACATTGATTTCAACATCAATATTTAAATTCTCTTTCAACATTTTTTGGATGACCTCAGCAGTTTGAATATTTCTATCACCACCACCGCTATTGATTTGCAAAGTTAATTTTGGAAATCCTCGTCCATCAGGGTAACCAGCAGTTGCAAGATATTTACGAGCTTTATCAATATCGAAAGTATATCCTTTTAATGATTTTGAATCATACTCTTTAAAACTTGGAGGAACAATACCATAATTTCCCGGTAGGCCTTCGCCTTGTAAAGTGTAGTTCACAATTTTTTCGCGGTCAATTGCATAGTTAAATGCTAAACGAACTTCTTTTTTATCAAAGATATTGGTTTGGTGTTGGAATCCGTAAAAGAACGTACTCATAGCAGGAACAACTTGCATATCAAATGGAACATTTCCTTCTTTTGCACTTCCTAGTTCACCCAAAATATCTGGAATCATTTCAATTGGTAAACGGAAAATCATATCCAAGTTACCTCTTTTAAATTCTAATAATTCTGATTTTTTTTCTTTGATGAAAGTATATTTCACAGCATCTAAATAAGGTAATTGATTACCAAATTCATCTACGTTCCAGTAGCTTGGATTACGTTCTAAAATTACTGCTTCACCTTCTTTTATGCTTTTTACTTGGAATGGGCCAGTACCAACACACTTAACACGCATATCCACTCCGTATTTTTCTAATGCTTCTTGTGGATAAACCCAACATCCTGGAGTACTTAATATATTTAAGAATCCGGCAAATGGGTGAAGTAAATTAATTTGTATAGTATAATCGTCAATTGCTTTAATTCCTGCAACACCACCTGCTAAAGGTTTTTTGTCAACTGTTGATTGAAAATATTCATTACATCCAACGACGCGATCTTTGAAAGTAGCACCAAATTGTTGGTTTTCTGGACTAGATGAACAAAGTTTTTCGAAACAGTAAATAAAATCTTTTGCAGTTACTTCACGTCCTTTGCCATCCGCAAATGAAGGGTCGTCATGAAATTTTACACCTTTGCGTAAATAAAAAGTCCACTGACTTGCATCTGCATTTTTTTCCCATTTTTCAGCCAGTCCAGGAACAATCGTTAAGTCGTTTTGAGAAAGTTTTACTAAACCTTCGTATACTTGATTAGCAATACGATGAGAGGTAACTTCAGTAATATTTAATGGATAAAGATTTCGGAAATCTTCCACTTCATTCATTTTAAAAACACTTCCATAAAAAACGCCACCTTTGGCTTCACGAGATTCACCGGTATTAGTTGTTCCATCACCACAAGAAGCAAATAATGCTGCAATTAATAATATGCAAATAACTTTTTTCATATAAGATATAAGTAGGGGTCTATTTTTCTAAGGTACAAAGATATAAATATTATGCAAATTTCAAACGAATTGACAAAGTATTAGCCTAAAAGCCAATTTATAATTGACGAAGGGCCTGTTTCTATAAATCAATTTCTAAAACAACAGGGCAATGGTCAGAGTGTCGTGCATCTGCTAATATTGCCGCTCTTTTCATTTTTGACTTTAAACTATAGCTAACCAAGTTATAATCGATGCGCCAACCCAGATTTTTGGCCCTGGAATTGGCCCTAAAGCTCCACCAGCTGTAGTTGTGAGGCTCTTTATTGAAATGTCGGAAGCTATCCACAAATCCTGTTTTCATAAAGGAATCAATCCAATCTCTTTCTTCAGGTAAAAAACCGCTACTATTGGCGTTACTCTTTGGATTGTGGATATCAATTGCTTGGTGACAAATGTTATAATCCCCACAAATAATGAGATTTGGACGTACTTTCTTCAAATTTTCAATGTACTGGTGAAAGTCAACTAGCCATTTCATCTTAAAGGCTTGTCGGTCGTCACCACTACTGCCACTTGGATGATAAACACTCATTACAGAAACATCACCATAGTCGGCACGAATAACTCTTCCTTCAAAATCGTATTCGGCTATGCCACAACCATATTCTACATGATCGGGTTTTTGTTTGGTAAAAATGGCAACTCCGCTGTATCCCTTTTTTTGTGCTGGATACCAGAAATGATGATAACCAGCAGCCTCAAAAACGGAAACATCTAATTGTCCTGGTTCCGCTTTTAGTTCTTGAACACATAAAATATCAGGATTTGCAGCTTTCAGCCATTCCATTAAGCCTTTACTCATTGCCGAACGAATGCCATTTAGGTTGTAGGTTATAATTTTTGCCATTTAAAAACGTATATATGTATGAGATTGAATGCGAAAATATGAAAATACTTTTAAAATCTCTCTTCTCCTTTCCTTCGCCCCTCGACTCCGCTCGGGGTGACCTCCCTCTGGTCGCACTCAGGATGACGGAGTGGAAATTAGTTTTGTTTTAATATTTAGCGTTATGATCTTTGAGTAAATGTATAAAATGCATTTATACAGACATAATTTGTACTTTTAATTTTGTGATAGTGTTGAGAATCATATTGCTTTATATCTTGTTTTTTTTCTGTGTTAGTGCATATTCGCAAAACACAGGAAACAACCATATAAAACAGTTGACGATGGATTCGGATACGATTCAACTTGATACTTTGAGTTTAATTCCCGGTTCCATTAAAATTGCAATTGCTGATGGAAGATTATTAGACACTTCTTACTACAAAATAAATTATGTAGATGGTCAATTAATATTAAATCGAAAAAAAATAATTTCGGATAGTATTCCTATAGTAGGAGTACGATCCTATTATAAAACATTTCCTTATTTATTTTCTTCAGAAACAAAACACAAAGATGCAAACAAGATCAAACCTGATTTAAATGGAAATTTAAATCCTTTCAGTTATAACATCGAATCGAAAAACGATGATATTTTTAAGATGGATGGATTAAATAAAAGTGGAAGTATTTCGCGAGGAATTTCTTTTGGTAATAATCAGGATGTGGTTGTGAATTCTAATTTGAATTTACAATTATCCGGACATTTAAATAACAATGTCGACATACTTTTAGCGGCAACAGATAATAATATTCCTATTCAACCCGATGGAAATACTCAGCAATTGCAGGAGTTCGACAAAGTTTTTATTCAATTGTCTAATCAAAAAACAAAATTAATTGCAGGAGATTTTCAGATGGCTCGCCCTTATGGATATTTTATGAATTTTAATAAAAAAGCACAAGGAATAAGTTTTTCTACTATTCAAAAAACGAATTTAGAAAACAAAGATTTGAAAAAACAAGGTATTTATAAAACAGGATTAAGTGCTGCTGTATCTCGTGGAAAATTTGCAAGAAATCAAATTCAAGGAATTGAAAACAATCAAGGTCCGTACCGATTACGAGGCGCAGAAAATGAACCATTTATTATTATTTTATCAGGAACAGAAAAAGTTTATATCGATGGAAGGTTAATGGATAGAGGGCAGGAGAATGATTATATTATCAATTATAACACTTCTGAAATTATTTTTACTGCCAAGCAACTAATTACAAAAGACAAACGTATTGTTGTTGAGTTTCAATATTCTGATAAAAATTATGCTCGTTCTATTTTACATTTTGCGAATGAATTCGAACAAAATAAATTGAAATTGCATTTGAATTTTTATTCGGAGCAGGATAGTAAAAACCAACCTTTGCAGCAAGACTTATCTCCTTTACAAAAAAAATTATTATCCGAAATTGGGGATACTTTATCCTTGGCAGTGATTCCAAGTTTTGATAGTATTGTTTTTAATTCAAATGAAGTGTTGTATTATAAAACAGATTCAGCAATAGGCACGCAAATTTTTCCGAATGTATTTGTTTATAGTCCAACGCGTTTATATGTTACAAATAGTGCTGTAGACAGTTCTCATTTTCGTGTAACTTATAGTAACGTAGGCGCAGGCAATGGAAATTATGTTCAGATACTTACCAGTGCAAATGGAAAAGTTTTTCAATGGGTGATGCCCGATACTTTAACGAATACTCTAAAAGGGAATTATGAACCTGTGATTCAATTAGTAACACCAAAACAAAAACAAATGGTGACAGCAGGATTTGATTATGCGTTTAATAAAAACACTAAACTTTCTTTCGAAGGCGCGCTTAGTAAAAACGATATTAATACTTTTTCAGCAGCAGATAGTAAGGATGATGTTGGTTTTGGATTAAAAATTAATTTTGATAATGCAAAACCCTTTCGGCACAGAAATTTTTCACCTGAGAAAACTAAAGATAGCATAGCGCCACTTGTTATACTTACTAATGTAAATTATGAATACGTTCAAGAATATTTTTCTCCGATAGAGCGCTATCGAAGTATTGAGTTTGAGCGTGACTGGAACAGAGGAAGTGTTTTGCAAACTGCCGACCAGCATATTGTTGGTGCTGCAATTGGTTTAGCAAAAAAAGGAACCGGCGCAATTGGTTATCGTTTTAATGCATTTTTTGAAGATGATAAATACAATGCAAACAAACATGTTGCAAATCTTTTAGCAACAAAAAAAGGATTTGCTGTTCAATACGATGGAAGTTTATTGAATTCGGCAAGCACAACTAACACAAATTTTTATAGACATAAAAGTGGAATTTCTCAAAAAATAAAATGGTTAACAATTGGATTGAAAGATGAATTTGAGCAAAATAAATTTGCTTTAAGTAAAAAGGATTCTCTTTTAGGAAACAGTTATCAGTTTTGGGAATGGCAAGCGTACATGCAAAATGCGGACACAACAAAAAACAGATACGGTATAAATTATAAACAACGAACCGATTATGCAGTGAGAAATAATTTAGGCGATCCGTCTTTGGTATCGTCAACTTTTGCTGAAAGTTATGGGGGATTTTTAGATTTGATAAAAAACGCTAACAATCAGTTAAAGTTGAATGCATCGTATCGAAAACTTAAAATTTTAGATTCAGTACGTACCTCGCAAAACCCCGACAATTCATTAGTAGCGAGAGCAGAATATAACTTCAGGTTGTGGAAAGGGTTTATTTATTCTAGTACATTTTATGAAATCGGTTCTGGTCTGGAAGTAAAAAAAGAATTTTCTTATATACTTGTCGCAGTTGGACAAGGAGTTTATGTTTGGAACGATTACAATGAAAACGGAATAAAGGAATTGGGGGAGTTCGAGATTGCGGCCTTTCCCAATACTGCTGATTATATAAAAGTATATACTCCAACAAACGATTATATAAAAGTCTATAGCAATCAATTTAGTCAGACGTTGACTTTAAAACCTGCAGCCTTGTGGGCAAATGGAAAAGGGGTAAAAAAATTTATAGCTCGTTTTTCTAATCAAACTTCTTATCGCATAGATAGAAAATCTACGGATAGTGATTTGTCAAAAGCGTATAACCCATTTTTAATAATTCCGAACGATACTAGTGATAATGCTTTTAAAACATTGGTTACGATTAATTCCTCTTTTAGAAATACATTATTCATTAATCAGTTGAGTCCAGTATTTGGTTTGGATTTGTCTTTTCAGGATGCGCAAAATAAAGTTTTATTAGTGAATGGTTTTGATACTCGTCTAAATCAATACAAAGAAGCTCGTTTGCGATGGAACATGAGTAAAGAATTTAGTTTTAACGCAGCATACAAAGACGGAATTAAAAAAAGTAGTTCGCAATTTTTTTCCTCGCGTGATTATACGATTACTTATTATGAAGCAGAGCCAAAGCTGAACTATCAGCCGAATACAGCTTTTAGGGCAACGGTTTCATTTAGATATACGGAGAAAAAAAATAAAGAGGAATTTGGCGGACAAAAAGCAGTGTTGCAAGATTATGGCGCTGAAATAAAATACAATGTTTTGCAAAAAGGAAGTTTGAATTTGAAAGCAAATTTTATTCGAATAAAATTTGATGGTACACAAAATACATCCTTAGCATTTGAAATGTTGGATGCTTTAAAAACCGGACAAAACATTACTTGGGGAGTAATGTATCAGAGAACGCTATCCAATAATTTACAATTGAGTTTAACGTATGACGGACGTAAATCTGAAGGAACCAAAGTGATTCATACAGGTGGCGCGCAGGTAAGAGCTTATTTTTAAGTCTACTTATTCGCAGCCACTCTCACACTTTGATCGGCCAAAAATGCTTTTATTCCTGCCTTAATATTTTTTTCTTTCATAGATAATTTAAATCCATCCAGCTGAGTTAAATATTCTTGCGCTTTTGTAAAATCTTCTAGCCATACATAAGATTCGGATAAATCTATCAACAAACATTCTGTTACATCTTCATCTACTCTCGCTTTTTTATTACTTGGATTACTTTCTTTCATTGCGGCTTCCCAGGTAGTAACTGCTTTTTGTAAATAATCTTTTCCTTGTGCGTTTGTTTCTTTTTTGCCAATTATTGCATAGGCATTTTTTGCATTGCTCAAGGCATCTTTAAAATCATCGTATAATTTTTTTTCATTTACATATCCAACAACAACTGATCTAGATTGCAGAACATAACCATAATTATTATTAATCATTTCGTTAATAGACTTTAAATTATCCATTACAATTTTTTCTTGAGTATTTGTTATTTCGTTTGATTGTACTGATTTCCAATAGTTGTCTAAATCTGCTTGGTTTGCAAAAAATTTAGACGTATAAGTTGTGAATCCTAATGATGGACCATAAGCTTCATCCATTAAAAATTTTCCATCGGGTTGAATAATTTTTAATTTTATGTTGTGACGATAATTAAATTGATAAACATAAACTGTTGAATCAACAGTCTTTCCATCTCCTCTTTTTATTTGCTTTTTTTGCGTGGTGCCTTTTGCTTCATCTTTTTCATAACCAGAAAGATTCATTTGAATAATCAATGCTTTTTCCGGAAGTTTAGTAAAGCCTAACAGTTTAATATTTGTTGAGGCAAGTAAATCGGTGTTGAATGTTTTTTCTACTACAGTTTCGTTAGCAATAGCTTTAACAGGAACAGTAGAAGCAGGCATTTGCGGGCGGGGAGTTGCTGCTTGTTGTTGCGGTGTTAAGCGGAACCAAACATTTAAACTGTTTTCATACAAAAGAGAATCTTGGTTTCGCTTTGTCCAATATTGTTTCAAGGCTTGTTGATAATCGGCTTCCGCTTTTGTAGCTGCATTTTGATTTTCAACTTTTTGTTGTTCAATTTTTGCTAGGTAGTCGGCAATAATTAATGGTTGATAGTTGACGCAGTCTTTGCTCACAGGTTTAAGTGGTAAACGAGTATAATCTACTTTTATATATGTATAATCGATGTTTTGAGCGAATGCAGAAACATTTAAAAGGAGAAAGAATGCGAGAGTAATTTTTTTATTCATCATATTTAGTTTTCTGAGAGAATACAATTTGTTTGCTCAAATAAAGTTAGGTATTATTGATTTATAAACAACATAATTTCTTCTGTTTCATTAGGAAGAAGAATCATTTTTTTGAATCGCAATCCGAGTTTTTCCAGCAAAGTTCTATAACTTTTGTTATCCGAGTTGGTAATACCAGCAATGGTTTTAATTCCCAAGGTTGTTTGGGCATAATTCATAACTCCAGCAGCCGATTCATATCCAAAGCCCTTGCCTTCATATTGAGGTAAATATGCAAATCCGATATCGACATTTTCTAGAAAATCGCGTTATACTATTCCGCAAATTCCAATCGGGATATCCCCTTCTTTTAGTCTTGTAAGATAAAACCCAAATCCAAAAGTTTTGTAACTAGGCATTAATCGGTTGATAATATAATTTTTTGCATCTTCTTCTGTCCGCAAATTTCTATCACCAATATATTTTAACCAAGAAGGGGTATTAAATAATTCAAGAATGAATGCTGCATCCGCTTCACAAATTTCTAATAGCTCTAATCGTGATGTAGAAATAATACGCATAAAATTTATTGTTCAATTACTTTAAGTGAAGGATTATGAAACAATGATTTAGGGAAAGGAAGCGATTGGCCGCTATCTATAATTAATATATCAAGCAGATTAATATTCTTTAAACATTGAGGTAAAAACCCCATGGAACCGCAATAAGCAACATCCAGTTCTTTTAAATTGACCATACTACAAATAGCAGAAGGAAATTCTATTAATTCGTTTCTTCCTAAATAAAAATATTTCATGTTAAGTAGTTTCGAAAGTGAAAAAGGTAGTGTCTGTAAATCATTATTCCCAACGTATAAGTATTGTAGAGTAACAATGTTTCCAATGCTATCGGGAAGTGATTTGATGTCGTTATACGATAAATAAAATTGTTCTAGTTTTCTAAGGTTGCAAATTTCATTTGGTAAAGATTTAAGTAAATTATCTTTTATTGATAACTCATTTAAATTTTTTAACTCTCCAATACTTGTAGGAAGTTGTTTTAATTTATTACTGCTTAAAATACATTTTTCAAGTTTTTTTAAATCTCCAATATTTTCAGGTAAAGAAATTAATTTATTTCTGAAAAGGTTTAATACTTTGAGATTAGGAAGTGAACAAAGCTCTGGAGGCAATATTTTTAAATCATTGTTATTAAGTTCCAGTTTTTCCAGATTAACAAGTTTGCAAATGTCTGCAGGGATAGAATCAAGATTTTTGAATGCAATCTTTATCTGATAAACTTGAGTGGGATTTCGGAGAGCTTCTTCAAATGATTTGTAGATTTTATTTTTTTGTGCAAAAGAAAGAGTTGCAATAAGGGAAAATAATATCACTAGGTTTATTTTCATAATTGCATTGTTGTTGAATTCCTGGTGATGAATAGTAAAGGTAAGAAAAACGTAAGTATAAACTAAAACTCCTATTAACATTGAATTGCTAATCAGCGTTTTGATGTTTTAAATATTTGCAATAATAGCTACCAATATTATAATAAATATCAATTCAGCTAAAATGCTCATACTGATGATAGCACAAATTCTACCACCATTCATATTTTTATAGGATGAAAGAGTGTATGCGCCTGGATCAAGTGAATAAGCATGTTTGCAATCTTTTGCTTTCGAAACGGCAATAATTGCTAAAATTAATCCGATTAGACCAATAAAAACAAGTGATAAAATTCCGAGTACCAATACGGCTGTTGCCTGGTAACTCTTTTGCTGTTTGAAAGGATGCATTTCTTTGGTTGTGTGCAGTGTTTTCCATTTGGTTATTTTTTTACTAAGGTAGAATTTATTTTATACTTTGTTCTGAATGGCGCATTTTTTTAAAAAACCTCCCTTTTTAGAAACAAAGCACTTTTATTCACTTAGACAGGGTATCGGTCTTTATTAAAAGGAAGTAATATGATTTTTGCATATAACCGAAATAAAATAATTTTTTCCTTATTTATCATTATAGAAATACGGTGATTGATGCGCTTAACCATGCAGGAAAATATGGGAAGAAACAAAATATTTGGAACGGAAATGTTGAAAATATGATTTTACAAAAATAAAATCCACTCATTTATAATGATCCGATAGTGAAATGTGGTTATTGTAGATGACTAGAAACCTGTTTGTATGTACAAGAAATAATTAAGCGTTACAATCACTAGAAAACAATGTCTGATATTTCTATAACCCTAGTGAAAAATTAATTTATTTATTACTCAGCCATTTTTGTTGCCAGTTTTTTTGTGCAGAAGGACTTAAGAAAGTCCATGCTACAATTCTGCTAATTTTATTTCCTTGTTTCATTTCTATGGTTTTTACATCAACCGCATTTACTTTTTCCAATTCATAATAGATACTGGGTAAATTTGCACTTTTTGAAATAAGGGAAGAAAACCAAAAGCAATAGTTTGCTGCTTGCGAACTTTCAGTAATCATTTTAGAAACAAATTGTTTTTCTCCACCGTCACACCAAAGTTCGGCATGTTGTCCCCCAAAATTTAAAACAGGTTTTTTTGTTTTTCCAGAACTCAAATTTTTTACTTTACGCATTGTTCCTTCTTGTGCTTCTGCTAAGGATGAATGAAATGGAGGATTGCAAATAGTAACATCAAACAGTTCATCTGATTTAATTATATCTTTAAAAATAGCCGAAGGAGAATTTTGTTTTCGGAGCTCGATTTTTTTTAAAGCAGAATTTAATTCCACAATGTTTTTTGCGCAGTCAATTGCTATTGCATCAATATCTGAACCAACAAAACTCCAACCATATTCATAATTCCCAATTATAGGATATATACAATTTGCTCCAACACCAATATCTAAACAGCGAATTGTTTTTCCTTTTGGAATAATTCCATTATTGCAAGAGCTAAGTAAATCCGCTATATAGTGAATATAATCAGCCCTTCCTGGAATTGGTGGACAAAGATAATTTGTAGGAATATCCCAATTTAAAATTCCATAGAATTGTTTTAATAAAGCTTTATTAAGTATTTTAACTCCATCAGGTTTTGCAAAATCAATTGTTTCGTTATTGTATTTATTTACAAAAACAAATTTTTTAAGTTCAGGACAACAATTGATGAGCTGTTTGAAATCATAACGTAAGCGATGTCTGTTTCTAGGATGAAGGGTTTCTTTTTCCTGTAAATTATTTTTTTGTTCTTTTTCCATTTGTTTTTGACAGCTCTGATAAATTTATTGCAAAGAGACTATCTATTCTATCCGCCAAAAGAAAATTTGCATCCCAATTCTTGCGCACGATTTACAGCCCATATTCCAGATGGCATTAATTGTATGCCGGGCAAGACATTTGCAAAAAATTCTGTTTTAACCGTTTCTTTATCCAGCTTAAGATTGTCGGCAATTTTTTCTGCGCGGTGTTCAATGGCTTTACTGCAAACACAGATCAACCCTCCGCGTTTTTGAAATTTTTCAAAACAAGTATCATCTTCTTTGTGACATTTTGAAAAGATATTTCGCAGAGCATTTTCTTTTGTTTCAGGATCTTTTAATTCGATGAGCTTACCAAACTCATGTTTCTCCCACAAATGATCTGCTAAGGCAAGAGGAGTTCCGGCATAACGCAAAACAAGCACAATAAAAAGATCTTTGTCAGGAACGCCCAGTTCATTGTAGCTATCCATTAATGTGAGCGCCCAATTTAATGCACCGCCATTATTATGTTTCGTCACATCAAACACCATTTTATGCTTTTTCCCATCCATTTGAGCAAACCACTTTTCAGCATCTTCTGAACCAACAAGCGGAATGGTAGGTTGTGCTTGTGTTTTTAATGGCGCTAACAGGGAGGATAGACCAAATGCAGCTGTACCACCAAGTATAGTTCCTATAAACCATCTGCGAGGTGTTGTTTGTTCTTTCATAGTATTTGTTTTGTAAAAAGGTTGATTTCAAATGTAGAATTAAAAACACAAAAACCAAATATTTATAAACTAAAAGAGGCACTCAAAAGTGCCTCTTTTAGTTTATAATAGCTTAGATAATTACTTAATGCTTAATTTTGAAGTAGAAGTTTTACCATTCATTTCTACTTGAACAAAATACATTCCAGCTGCATATCCTTCAATATTTAATGTATTACTTCCATTTGCAACAACTGTTGTTGATTGTAAAAGTTGACCAAGTGTATTCAAAACACTTACTTTAACATCGTTGCCATTAAATGCACTTAAATCTAATGATACTGATTGGGTAGCAGGATTTGGAAACATATCAAATGAAGCCAATGTGTTATCCTCAACTCCTGCTGAAGTAGTTACGCAATAGTGAACCATTCCATTGAATACGCGTGGAGTAAATGTTACGTTGAATGGCCATTCTCCACCATTTCCTTCATAAACAGTCATGTATGCGTCAGTTGAAACAACTGTTCCTACAGAAGTACCATTCGTGTAATTAAATGTTACTCCAGTATTTGTAGCAGTTACATAAAACGCATACGTTCCTGGAGTTAAATTTAAATTTGCATTTACTGGTACTTTATAAAATACACCAGCTCCTGTTGTGGAAGAAGTAACAGTAGCTGAATCTATAAAAGTCCATGCAGCTGAAGAAGTTTCGCTTCCTACAAAGGTCCCCGTTTTGTAAAACATAGCGATGTTCCAAGTTCCTGCATCAACACTTACACTAAATGTTTCTAAAGTGCAATTTGCTGCCACCAAAACATCAAACATGTTTCCATGATAACTGTTTCCTGCTGCAGTCATTGCAGTTATTGAATCACAAACTGTTGGTAATTTAAATTGTGCATCAACCACTGCTGGACGATCTTGTACGTCTGCAAGAATTTCTTGTCTTTGTTGAGCTGTAAATGTTTGTGTTGATAATGCTTTGTCGCTCTGTCCAAATAAAGTTACAGAAAGTAACATTGTGGAAAAGGTAAATAATGTGTAGATTTTTTTCATGTGGTTTATTTTAGTTGGTTTGTAATGTAAAGATATTCTATTCTATGATTACTCTGTTTTGTAAATAAATTTTTATTGACAAGTATATTAACATTTTTGCTCCGGGATTAGCAATTTTAATTGTGTGAGTTCCTGCTGTCATCTTTTCAGAATCAACAGTAGAAATCATAAAGCTCAGCCAAATCTCTATCCAACATTACTTTTTGCCCCCTCATATAATAAATTTGGTTCATTATTATTTCATCAGGAACTTTTGCAACTGTTTTACTTTTCGCCATTATTGATTTTTTTGCAAAAGTAAAAGTTCTCGCTGCCAAAATTAGGGTTTGTAAATAAAAAACCCCCGCCAAAGCGAGGGTTCCATTTATAATTCAGCATTTATAATTTATAATTCGCTTAACTTCCACACGCTTCACAATCATCCTTGTTATCAATTGAACAAGTGATTTGTGCTGCTTTAATTGCTTCTGCTTCTAACAATGCTTGACGTTCTGCGCTTATTTGTTGTTGGCGCTCCATAATTAAAACATCTTCGTTACCTAAAACTTCTGGTGCTTCTTTTTCAATTGCATCAACTGTAAATTTAATTGCATCTGCTGCAGCTTTTGTACGTAAGTAATACATTCCAGTTTTTAATCCTGCTTTCCATCCATAGAAATGCATAGAAGAAAGTTTCGCGAAGTTTGCATCTTGTACAAACAAGTTCAAGGATTGTGACTGACAAATATATGCTCCACGGTCAGCCGCCATGTTGATGATTACTTTTTGAGAAATTTCCCAAACAGTTTTGTACAATGCTTTTACGTTATCAGGAATTTCGTTTATTCCTTGCACCGAACCATTTGCAACAATGATTTTATTTTTCAAACCATCGTTCCAGATTCCAAGTTTCACTAAGTCTTTCAATAAGTGTTTGTTTACAATTACAAACTCTCCAGACAATACTCTTCTTGCATAAATGTTAGAAGTGTATGGTTCAAAACATTCGTTGTTTCCTAAAATCTGAGAAGTACTTGCAGTTGGCATTGGGGCTAACAATAAGGAGTTGCGTACACCGTGTGTTTTTACTTCTTCTTTCAAAATATCCCATTCCCAACGTGGAGATGGAGTTACGTTCCACATATCAAATTGGAAAATTCCTTTTGATACTGGTGAGCCAGCATATGATTCATATGGACCATCTTTTTTCGAAAGATCTTTAGATGCCGTCATAGACGCATAATAAATTGTTTCGTGAATTTCTTTATTCAACTGAACTGCTTCAGGAGAATCGAAAGGGAAACGCATTAAGATGAATGCATCTGCTAATCCTTGCACACCAATGCCGATAGGGCGGTGGCGCATGTTGGAATTACGTGCTTCAGCAACCGGATAATAATTGCGGTCGATAATTTTATTTAAATTTTTTGTAATCACATAAGTGATATCAAATAATTTTTGGTGATCAAATTTTCCATCTTCCACAAAGCGAGGCAATGCTATTGATGCAAGATTACAAACTGCAATTTCATCAGGTGCCGTGTATTCAATAATTTCGGTGCACAAGTTTGACGACTTGATAGTTCCCAAATTTTGTTGATTGCTTTTTGAGTTACAAGCATCTTTATACAACATGTATGGATTACCTGTTTCAATTTGTGAATCGATGATGGCAGTCCAAAGTTCACGTGCTTGAATTGTTTTACGTGCTTTTCCTTCTTGTTCGTAGCGAGTATAAAGTGCATCAAACTCTGCTCCCCAACAATCAGCCAATCCTGGTGCTTCGTTCGGACAAAATAAACTCCATGTGCTGTTTTCTTCTACACGTTTCATAAATAAATCAGGAGTCCACATTGCTGTGAACAAATCACGAGCACGCGCTTCTTCTTTTCCAGTATTTTTACGAAGGTCTAAGAATTCATAAATATCAGCATGCCAAGGCTCTAAATAAATTGCGAAAGAACCTTTACGTTTTCCACCACCTTGATCAACATAACGAGCAGTATCGTTGAATACGCGCAACATTGGGATGATACCATTTGAAGTACCATTTGTTCCGCGGATATATGAACCCGTAGCGCGGATATTGTGAATGCTCAATCCAATTCCACCAGCGCTCTGTGAAATTTTAGCGCATGATTTTAATGTATCATAAATTCCATCAATGCTATCGTCTTTTACTGTAAGTAAAAAACAAGAGGACATTTGAGGCTTAGGTGTTCCTGCATTAAACAATGTTGGAGTTGCGTGTGTGAACCAGCGCTCCGACATTAAGTTATACGTTTCAATTGCAGAAGCAATATCGTCTTTGTGAATTCCAACAGCTACACGCATTACCATGTGTTGAGGGCGTTCAGCAACTTGTCCGTTTAATTTTAATAAATACGAACGTTCCAATGTTTTGAAACCAAAATAATCGTAACCGAAATCACGGTCGTAGATAATTGTTGAATCCAACTCCTGTGCATTTTTCTGAATTATTTCGTGAACGTCATCAGCAATTAAAGGAGCTTTTTTTCCAGTTTTGGGATCAACGTAGTTATATAGTGCTTCTATCGTTTTCGAAAACGATTTGTTCGTGTTCTTGTGCAAGTTAGAAACTGCTATGCGAGACGCCAATAGCGCATAGTCGGGATGTTTTGTGGTAAGCGAAGCAGCAGTTTCAGCAGCCAAGTTGTCCAATTCGCTGGTTGTAACACCTTCGTAAATTCCTTCAATTACCTTCATGGCAACATTGATTGGAGTTACGTGAATAGGGTCCAAGCCGTAGCAAAGTTTTTGGATACGAGCTGTTACTTTGTCAAATTTTACTGATTCGCGATTGCCATCTCTTTTGATTACGTACATAAATGAGAGTATTGAGTAGTTAGTTTATAGTTTAATTGTACTGTGGTATGCGTAATAATTATATATCTCGTTTACGCACTTAATATATAACGTTTTAATGGTATTCTTTTGTCTTCGGTATTCGTTAAATAATTACAATTTGTTCTTTTAATCGGCATTCGTGTTAATCCCCCTACCCTCTTCAAAGGGGGACACGCTCCGTCAGACTGAGCGTAGTCGAAGGCTTTTAAAAATCTTCGTCTAGTTTAAACACATTGTCTTCTTTTTTGCCCATCACACCAGCTTTCTGATATTCAGCGACACGTTTTTCGAAGAAATTTGTTTTTCCTTGTAAAGAAATTAATTCCATAAAGTCGAATGGGCAAGTTGCGTTGTATGTTTTTTCACAACCAAGAGCAACTAGCAATCGGTCGGCAACAAACTCGATGTATTGACACATCAAATCAGCATTCATACCAATTAAACGTACAGGTAAAGCATCAGACACAAATTCTTTTTCAATTTCAACAGCATTTTTAATGATAGCAGTTACCCTTTCCTTTGGCAATTGATTCGTTAATTCAGAATACAACAGACAAGCGAAATCGCAGTGCAGTCCTTCATCACGCGAAATGAGTTCGTTAGAGAAAGTAAGTCCAGGCATTAATCCGCGTTTTTTTAACCAGAAAATGGAGCAGAAACTTCCGCTGAAGAAAATACCTTCTACTGCAGCAAAAGCAATAAGTCGTTCTGCGAAAGTTCCGTTACCGATCCATTTAATAGCCCATTCAGCTTTTTTTCCAACACATGGCAATGTATCGATAGAATGAAATAAGCGATCTTTTTCTTGTGGATCTTTAATATAGGAGTCGATTAATAAAGAATATGTTTCAGAGTGAATGTTCTCCATCATAATTTGAAAACCATAGAAGCAACGTGCTTCTGGATATTGAACTTCATTCATAAAGTTCACAGCCAAGTTTTCGTTTACGATACCATCGCTGGCAGCGAAGAACGCTAATACATGTTTGATGAAATGTTTTTCATCATCATTTAATTTATTATCCCAATCTTGTAAGTCTGGATTTAAATCAATTTCTTCGGCAGTCCAAAAGCTTGCTTCAGCTTTTTTATACATCTCCCAAATGTTGTTATGCTTGATTGGGAATAGAACGAATCGGTCTTTATTCTCTTTTAGTATTGGTTCTTCGTTCATAAATGTATTTAAATTAAAATTATGCCTAATTGTTTGATTTCCACCCCTTTGTATTCCTTAGCGCTTTCGTTTATAGGGTAAAATCCCCCTGAAAGCTTTTGCTTTCTTTTTGAGCTACATTGTAAAGTATTGCTTATTGAATTAAAGGTGTACAAATTTTGGTAAAAAAAAGGGATGTGTCAAGTGCATTGAATTAACATTTGACCGAAGTTATAAACACGGCAAATTAACAGACGAATGTTAAGAAATAACCAATGTATTAAAAAACAGCCGTTTAAGTTTAAAGTGAAAAAAACTGAAAATTAAAGCAAAAAAAATTTGCGGTATTCAAAAAAAAATCACGATTAGAAATACTGGTGTTTCGGGACGTATTGGCTGAAAGGTATCTAGAATTAATGGTTTTAGCGATGTGCTTAGTTCTAATTTGAATTTTTTGTCCCCGTAGAAAAGTCTTAGAGTTAGTTTATGGTGAGCGTAGTCGAATCCACGCAGCCTGACGTTTGTTAAAGAGATTTCCGCTTGACGTCACACTGAGCAATTCGACTACGCTCTGCATAAACTCCATCGAAGTGTAAGGGCGATATCTTATTTTCTCAACTTATCTGCTAACTCCAATTGTTTATACCAATCCTTACCAAATTTACGGATTAATGGTTCTTTCAAGAACTTGTAAACAGGCACATCTAGCTTAGCTCCGCACTCACACGCAGGTTTACAAATATCCCATTTGTGGTAATTTACTGCATCGTAATCTTTATATTTTGTAATGCGTACAGGATATAAATGACAAGAGATTGGTTTTTTCCAAGTAATTTTTTTATCATAGTAAGCTTGCTCAATGCCGCATTTGGCAGTGCCTTTATCAAAAACAGTAAATGCGCAATGTTTTCCTTTTACTAATGTTGTAGTATAATCGCCATCGCTATCAATCACAAAAACGCCTTGTTTCTCAATAGCCTTCACGCCATCTTTTGGCAAATAAGGTTTCACCTCTTCCCATATATCTTTCAAAATAGCAATTTCTTCTTCCTCCAATGGTGCCCCTGATTCGCCTGCTACACAGCATTCTCCCTTGCATGCATTTAAATCACAAACAAATTTTTTCTCTAATAAATGTTCTGATACTATTGTATTGTCTATTGCTATCATTTTAATTTGAAAATTTGAAAATTTGCCAATGGGTCAATGGGTCAATAATTGTCAACAAATGTACTTATTTAATTCTCTAATTTGTTTAATTGCTATTAGAATAGGGTCAGGTATAAAAGTTGGGGAGCAGGATAAAAAGCGATACTTTTGAAAAAAAAGTTATCGAAGCAACCGACCACAAATTATTACAAGAACTATTTCCATCAGAGTTAATGGATTATTTTATAATAACCAACTTTGAAACACTTTGT
>CAMCUO010000025.1 GCA_945879015.1 Chitinophaga pinensis
AGCTTCCACTTCTCTCCATTCGGTCCATGGCCAAATGCAGGAGGATCTAAAATAATTCCGTTATATTTATTTCCTCTTTTTTCTTCACGCTTCACAAATTTCAAAGCATCTTCTACTACCCAACGAATATTATTTAATCCAGAAAGCTCCATGTTTTCTTTGCTCCAAGTAACAACTTGTTTTATCGAATCAACATGTGTAATATCTGCTCCTGCTGCTTTTGCTGCTAATGATGCTCCACCTGTGTACGCGAATAAATTCAATACTTTCGGTTGAGGAACACTCATCTTTTTTATTGTCTCGTAAATAAAATCCCAATTAGAAGCTTGCTCCGGAAAAATGCCAACATGTTTAAAGGATGTTAATCCTAAGCGGAATTTTATAGCTGAATCAGAATTATTAATATCATACTTAATCTGCCATTGATCGGGCATTTGCTTGAATTTCTTCCATTCTCCAGATGAACTCGATCGAGGCATAAATTTTATATGCGCAAGCCTTTCCCACTCAGCATTGCTTAATGTTTTATCCCACACAGCTTGCGGCTCTGGACGAATTGTAACATATTGACCAAAACGTTCAAGCTTTTCAAAATTGCCAACATCAATTAATTCGTAATCCGTAAAATTTTGTGGTGTAAGTAATTGCATCGGTCAATTTGGAAATTAATGATGACAAAGGTATTAAATTATTGTTGCCAGATTCGTGCTTTGGGTTGATTTTGGATTTGTATTCTACCACCCTAATTTTCAAACTTTCAAATTGATACATCTTCAAATTAAATTATATTTGCACCTCAATTTAAATGATAATGGAAAAGCGAGTACGATTACGATTTGCACCAAGTCCGACAGGCGGTTTGCATATGGGTGGAGTTCGAACAGCATTGTTCAGTTATTTGTATGCAAAAAAACACGGAGGAGATTTTATTCTACGGATTGAAGATACCGACCAAACCCGCTACGTTAAGGGCGCAGAAGAATATATTATTGCAGCATTAAAATGGTGTGGCATTGAACCCAATGAAGGGGTTGGATTTGGTGATGGCAAATTTGCACCTTATCGCCAAAGCGAAAGAAAAGAACTTGGGATTTATGCTAAGTATGCGAAACAATTAATTGATAGTGGAAATGCATATTATGCTTTTGATACTTCTGAAGAATTGGATGCGATGCGTAAACGATTGGAAGCTGCTAAAGTGGTAGCTCCACAATACAATTCGGTGAGTCGTCAAAATATGCGTAACTCATTAACCCTTTCTGAAGATGACGTGAAAAAATTGTTGGATGCAGGAACACCGCACGTTGTAAGATTAAAAGTGCCACGCAATGAAGAAATTCGTTTTCACGATATCATTCGTGGATGGGTCGTTGTGAATTCAACACAAGTAGATGATAAAGTTTTATTAAAAAGCGATGGAATGCCAACCTACCATTTGGCGCATATTGTAGACGATATTGAAATGGAAGTTTCACATGCCGTTCGTGGTGAAGAATGGCTTCCTTCTGCTCCCTCACATGTTTTGATTTATCGTTATTTGGGGATGGAAGACAAGATGCCTCAGTTTGCTCACTTGCCTTTGATTTTAAAAACGGACGGGAATGGAAAACTATCCAAGCGTGATAAGTCTGGAATACCAATGTTTCCATTAGATTGGTTTGATGAGCGCACAAATGAAAGTTATGTTGGTTATCGCGAAAGCGGATTTTTTCCCGAAGCATTTGTAAACATGTTAGCGATGTTGGGATGGAATCCAGGAACGACACAAGAAATATTTTCATTGGATGAATTGGTTGAAGCGTTTTCATTTGAACGTGTAAATAAATCGGGAGCAAAATTTGATCCTGAAAAAACTAAATGGTTTAATCAACAGTATTTGAGGGCTAAATCGGATTCGGAATTAGCAACATTGTTTTCTCCTTTGTTAGCAGAAAATCTAAAAGGGACACAAGAATCAAGACACAAGAATCAAGCCTTTGTAGAGGGCGTTTGTAAATTAGTAAAAGAGAAAGCGCATTTTGTTTCTGAATTTTGGGCGAATGGGAATTATTTTTTTATTACACCAACTACTTACGATGCCGATGTAATTAAAAAACGTTGGAACGAACAAAGTGCAACATTTATAAAAGAAGTTACTGAAGCATTTAAAAGCTTGTCTTCATTTACCGCAGCAGAAACAGAAGCAACATTTAAAGCAACAGCAGAAAAATTAGGAATGGGGCCAGGACAAGTAATGCAATTGTTTCGCGTTTGTTTAAGTGGAGTTGGTGGCGGACCAATGTTGTTTGAAATGGTAGAATTGTTAGGAAAAGAAGTAGTAGTAAATCGCTTGGAAACAGCAACAAATAATATCAAGTAGGTATAATGCACAAAATACTAGTAGAAGGAATAAAAATATACGCCTACCACGGTTGCTTGGTAGAAGAAAGTAAAATTGGTACAAACTACATTGTGGATGTTACAATGGAAACCGATTTTACTGATGCAGCAAAAGAAGACGACCTAAGTAAAACTATTGATTATGTAGCTGTATACGATATTGTAAAAGCACAAATGGCAATCCGTTCAAAATTAATTGAACAAGTTGGACAGCGTATTGTTGACGAATTGAAAAAGCAATTTACTACTCTAAAAAAAGTAGAAGTAAAAGTAACGAAGTTGAATCCTCCCATGAATGGGAATGTTGAACGAGTATCTATAGTAATTTCGGAGTAATGTCAACTAAAAAATGTTCTAAATGCGAAACGCCTTTTGAATGTTGCAACGAAAAAATGGGTTGCTGGTGCGAAGATTTAAACATTGATTTAGCAACCCTAAATGAGTTAAAATCGAAATACGACAATTGCTTGTGCCTTATCTGTTTAAGGGAATATTCGCTGAAAGAGGCAATAAATTAGTGTTCTTAATCTGATTTTTAGTACTTTTGCAATCAAATTAAGGTCCTGTGGCCGAGTGGCTAGGCTGAGCTCTGCAAAAGCTCCTACTGCGGTTCGAATCCGCACGGGACCTCAAAAGATTCCCTTCTTGCTGAAAGCAAGTCGGGAATTTTTGTTTTTGGGTGCTCAAGTTTTTTAACTTGAAAGCACAGAAAAATAAAAATTAACGAAGGCCAGGGGCCAAGGGAATTATGCTTGTTAAGCGACCTTTTCAGGATCAACAAAGTTAATCCGCACGGGACCTCAATAAAATAAAAGCCAGATAAAAGTTTAACCTTATCTGGCTTTGTTTAAAAAATTCGAAAGAATCTTGCCTATTTAGAATGATGAAATAAGAGCATTAGGTGCAAACTGCTGAGCAACAATAAACGCAGTATAAATTTTAATATACTCATCTAATTCGCTTGCATTATGACAAACCATATCATCACCGTGATTTAAATGAGCTTGAAGTGCATTCAATGAAACAGATATCTCGTGGCAATTTTCAACATTTCCTGGAGGTGTGTGGCAAACAGTTATTTTAGCTGGAGCAGCCTTTGAATTAAATCCTAAGCTAAGTCCTGATAATAATAAAACAACTGCAATAACAATAAGTTTAGCGAATTTCTGAAGAGTTTTCATGTTTTTTGTTTTAAATTTTGTGCAAAAGTAATCGACAAGAGATAAGATTCCTACGATTTAGCAACCTTTTTTAACGACAAAAACACAACTTGCTCATTTGGAGCACAATAGAATTACTTTGTTTTGATAATTTTAACTGATATTAGAATGGATTCGGATTAATCACAACAGGTGACCCCGAACTAAAATCAAGTGCAGCGCCACTACCAAAGAACCATTTATCGATTTCCTTTTGTGCTATTAATACAGAAATTATTCCAGAAAAAACAAGTAGAGTAAATAATTTTTTCATAGGTCGGAGTTTTTGTTAGAATAAAGTTAGCCAATTTTTTTACATTTTACTTTCAATCCATTCAATGTAGTCAAATTGTTTATCTATTGAATCAGCTTGAGCTTTCTTGCGCTCTATTAATAATTTTTTATAAATGAACTTCAACTTCTCTTTCTTCTGAGCCGTTTGCTTGCCATCTGAAATTAATCTTATTGCATCTAAAATTTTTAACGTCCCTTGATGTTTTTTCTCTTGTAATAAAAACCGTTTTGTGGATTGGTATTGATTATCAAAAAACAAATCTTCTTTTTCATACAACACAATCAAATATAATAAGCGAGTGTTTATTCGTTGCTCAATACGAATGTTCATTTCGCGCTCTGTATTTAATATTTTATTTAACCACTTAATTGCGGAGCGATAGTCTTCTTCACAAAAGGTTATTACAGCCATCATAAAAAACAAATCAAAAAGCGCAGGACTGAATAACAAACTTATTTTTTTTAATTCTGGCTCAATTTTTTTAATTAGAACAACTCCTTCGACAGTTTCTCCGAGTTTATAAAGTAAAAACAACTCGCTTTCGTGTGTGTGAATAAATATCATTTTTGAAAGTGTCGCATTTTTTATTTTATAGGTATGAATAAAACTACGTTGTTTATTAAGCATTGGCCTCACCTCATCATACTTCTCCATCGCAAACATTAAGTTTACAAGGTTGTTGTTGTTACTATTATAAATGTGTGGCAAGTCGACAATAAACTGCTTGTTGGTTTCTAATAAAGCGTTTATTTCTTTATAACACGTTAATCGTGACAAAGCTTTGTTTTCTATTGAATAAATTAAGCCCTTTGCTGAATGGTAATAGTACTTTGCCCAAAAACTGTTTACTTCTTTTTTAGGTGGATAATGTAATTTTAGTTCTTCCTCACTTTCTCTTAAAAAAGCAGGCGAAACCTTTCCGCGATACATCTCTATCTGAATTTTAAATGCAATCCTCATCAAAACTGATGAAAGCCTAATTACATCTAATATACGCAGCTCTTCGTCAAAACTTTCATATAATTTTTTTACATCTTCATCTTTTATAAATACAAGAATTTCCCATCTAACAATAAGCTTAAGAATTGAAAACTTTTCAAGTGAGTATGCTTCAGCTTTAGCCTTCTTAATTACTTTTTTACATTGATCAAACAAGCCTTTCTGATACAATATTTCAATAGTCATAAGAATATTGCAATAGCGCGTCAAAAATGTACGATCTTTATGAAAAGCATTTAAACTGTCTAAAACATGGTTATATAAATAGTGCTTTTCGGAAGGTAAATGTGAAATAAAAGCTTCTTTATTAAATGTTGTTTTTATCTTTTGTTCATTGTATTCTTCTTGCTTTTCAATGGCATCAAACAGTCGGATATAGTTGTTCTCTCCTGCGATAACATGGCGAGCGGAAAAGATTTTAAAATATCTTTTCTCAGACATGCTTAAGTTTTTAATCAATTGGTGGAGTTCGCCAGATGGTTTCATCGCTTCTGAATTTCAATAATACTGTTAAAACAAATCTCTAAATGTATTGATAAATATACAATTTAATTTTAAATGTGGCAAATCAGACTTCCAATAATGTTTTGTTTTAGACTTGTTTTAGGTTTCATTGTCAACTAAATTTGATTTATTAATAATCAAAAAACTAAAAGCTACTATGAAAACTACTGAACTAATTTGCATCGTTATTTTTTAATCCCCTCTGATTTAGCCTGTTTTTAAAAGGGGCAAGGATTTTCGATGACTTGGAAACTTTTGCTCTTTCACGTTTTTTTAATTTAATTTTTCTTTTACAAAGCATCGTTGAAAATAAAAATCACTCCCAACATGAAACATTTAAAACTTTTTACTGCTCTCCTTTTTTTATTTATAATTTCTGCCAAGGCACAAAACAGCGTTTCCTGGTCAACCAAGTATGAACACTCAAAATGTTTTATAGAAAATAAAGGTCAATTCCACCTTCCAAGCGGAAGTGAGCCCGTAAAGTTTGCATACGACAATAGTTCAACTAGAATTTATTTTACTAAAAAGGGTGTTACATATAGCTTTCTTAAAGTATGGAAAGACCAAGAAGACGAAGGAGAAAGAGAAAAAGACATTAAAAAGGTAAACTTTCAAAATGTAAGAACTGTTGAAGAGTGGAAAAAGAAAGAAGAAGAAGAGCACAAGGCAAAGTTTATTGCCGACTATGTTAATATAGAATGGGAAAACTCAAATCCCAATGTTGAAATAGTTGCCGAACAAAAAATTTCTAGTTATTTCAGTTATACATTTAAAGATGAAACAGGCAAAAAAGTAAATGAGAATTTTTTGGCAGGTTATGAAAAGATAACTTACAAAAATCTTTATCCAAACATCGATGTTGAATATGTTTTTCATGCATCAGAAGGAATAAAATACTCTATCACTCTTCATCCAGGGGCAGATCCATCTGTAATAAAAATGAAATATGATGGCAACAAAAAACTGTCTATTAAAAATGGAAATTTAATTATTGGTACTGAGCTAGGAGAAATTATTGACCATGCTCCAATCACTTTTTATGGTGGCAACATGCCAACTGTAATCAAATCAAATTTTGTAAAAACAGGAAATAAAATTTCATTTCAATTAGATGCATACGATAATACTAAAACAGTAATTATCGATCCATGGACTGTTACCCCTGCGTTTGCTACTAACTGGGATTGTGTTTGGGAATGTGAAAAAGACGGAGCAGGAAATGTTTACATTATTGGTGGTGTAACTCCATTGCAATTATTGAAATATAACTCCACAGGAGTTCTTCAGTGGACCTACAACACTCCCTATGATACATCAGCATGGTTAGGGACATTTGCAACAGATAATGCCGGAAACTCTTATGTTACTGAAGGGTCGGTTGCCGCGATACAAAAAATAAGTACAGCAGGGGCTATGATTTGGGACAACCCTAGTCCAGGGGGGCTTTTTGCAAGTACTGAATTTTGGAACATTGCATTTAACTGCGATCAAACGCAATTGGTAATTGGCGGAACGGGCGGATTCTTGCCCCCACTTCCGTACGTTTATAACGTGGATGTATTAACAGGAAACATGACAGCCAGCTTACAAGTTACGGGTGGAGCACTTTTCCCGACTCAGGAAGTAAGAGCTATTACGGCCTGCGGAAATGGAAAATTTTATTGGCTTTCGCACGACTCCATTGGCTTTTTCAATCAGAATTTTTCTTTCTGTCCAACAGGAAGTGCATCTGCAAGATATCATAAAACCAATGGTTATAGTTTTGGATACAAATGTGAAAACTGGAGAAAAAATAATACAGGAATAAATGCAATAAGAGCGAATACAAATTTTGTTTATACTCACAGAGGAAGCATTGTTGAGAAGCGTTCATTAACAACAGCAAACGTTGTAACTTCCGTAGCAATTGCTGGTGGAACATTTTCAGGAGGACAAGTAAGAAACAGCGGTATCGATATTGATGCTTGCGGGAATGTATATGTGGGCTCTCAAAGTTCGGTTGTTAAGTATGATGCCAACCTTGTTGTTTTGGCTACTTATCCAACATCATTTAATGTTTACGATGTTCATGTTTCTAATGCAGGTGAAATTATCGCATGTGGTTCTACGGGCAATTCTGGAACTGCAGTAAGAACTGGATACATACAACAAATAACTGCAGGAGCATGTGCAACATTGGCTCTCACTTGTTGTGATGCAACTATTTGTGCTCCAGCAACAATGTGTGTAACTGCATCTGCTGTTACATTACAAGCTGCTACACCAGGTGGAACATGGAGTGGAACAGGTGTAAATGCTGCTGGAGTTTTTAATCCTGCAATTTCTGGCGTTGGTTCATTTGTTATTACATATACACTAACTTGTGGCACTGATGCTGTAACTATTGTTGTTTCTCCTTGTACTGCATTAAACTTATGTCAAGGCCCTGGAGCATTATCTGCTACGGTTTCTGGAGGAACAGCAATTTACTCGTGGCAAACCTCTTCAACTACTACCCCTTGTGTTGCGGGTATCGGCTTTTGTGCTGGAGCATTTACAGTTGTTGGTCCTCCAGTAACAACGTGGACAACTTTTGCAACGGGAACAACTGTTACATTACCTGGAACATATCCGATTCAGATTGTTGATGGAAGTGGTACAATCATAACAATTCCAAATGCTGCTGCTTATGCTGCATTAGCGGCTTGTTCAGGTTGTCCTGCTTTAACTGCAAACATTACAGGTCAAGTTAACGTTGCTTGTTATGGTGCTTCTACAGGAAGTTTTAATGCATCTACAACTGGAGGTGCAACACCTTGGGATTATACTTTAATGTTAGGAGCTACCACAATAGCTACATTTACAAACGTAGCAGGAACTCAAAGTTTCACGGGACTTGCTGCTGGAACTTATACTTTAAATATTTTAGATAATGCAGGATGCCCTGGAACGATTACCGTTACTATTACACAGCCATCAAGCCCTTTAACTATTACTTTAGTTTCTTCGATTCCTACTGGTTGCTCAACTGCTCCTGGAGCAGCAACGGTAATCGCTTCAGGAGGAACCGTGGGCTCTGGATATACATATAATTGGACTCCATTGGGTGGATCAACTGCGAGTGGTTCATTCGCGGTATCGGGCACTTACACTGTAACAGCAACTGATGGAAACGGATGCACCTCTACATTATCTGTTTTTATTGGATTGTCAGGTGGTCCAACTTCAAGTATTACATCACAAACAAATGTCAATTGTAATGGTGGAGCAACTGGAGCTGCAACAGCAGCTGGCGCAGGAGGAATTCCTGGATATGCTTACTCTTGGAGTGGTGGCGCTGGAACTGCAGCAACCGCAACAGGTTTAGTTGCAGGTTCTTATACGGTAACCGTAACTGACAGTGTTGGTTGCACGAGTGCATCAACAGTTGTTATTACTCAAAATAGCGCTATTGCTGGTGGCGTTACAACAACTTCTACTGGATGCGGGCTTTCTACAGGAACAGCTTCTTCCTCCCCTTCTGGAGGAAGCGGAAGCTCATACACATATTTATGGTCTCCAGGTGGTGCAACAACCTCAGGAATTACAGGATTGGCAGCAGGAACTTATACTGTAACGATAACGGATGGACTGGGATGTACTCAAACTGCTACTGGCATTGTTGGAACAACAGGCGGTCCAACAACTTCAATTGCTGGTCCAAACCAAACTGTTTGTTCAACAACTGCTACATTAGCTGGAAACACAGCTATTGTAGGAACAGGAGCGTGGACACTTGTTAGCGGTGCAGGAACAATTACAACGCCTAGCTCACCAACATCAGGTGTTACGGGACTTGCTGTTGGACCAAATGTGTTTATGTGGACAATAGATTTTCCTCCTTGTACTCCTTCTACATCAACTGTAACAATTACAGGTGTCGCTGCTCCTACAACAGCTGCAGCGGGACCTAACCAAAGTATTTGTAGCAACAGCGCTACACTTGCAGGAAATACACCAACTATTGGAACTGGAACTTGGACACTGGTTAGCGGTGCAGGAACAATTACAACTCTTGGCTCAGCAACAACAGGCGTTACAGGACTTGGGGTTGGAGCGAATGTGTTTATGTGGACGATTTCAAATCCTCCTTGTCCGAACTCAACAAGTACTGTAACTATAACAAACACTGGCGGTCCAGGCATAAGCACCACCTCACAAACAAATGTGAATTGCAACGGAACAAGCTCGGGGGCTGCAACTGTTGCGGGTTCTGGAGGTTCTGGTTCATATACTTATTCTTGGACAGGTGGAGCAGGAACTAGTGCAAGTGCTACTGGATTATCGGCAGGAAGCTATACCGTAACAGTAACGGATGGTTCAGGATGCTCAAGCACTTCAATAATTACAATCACACAACCTTCTGCAATAGCAGGACTAGTAAATACCACAGCGGCTACGTGCGGATTAAGTGATGGTGCTGCAAGTGTAACTGCTTCTGGCGGAACTGGCTCTTTAACATATTTGTGGTCTCCGGGTGGAGCAACAACTTCTTCAATAACGGGAATTCCATCTGGATTATATTCTGTTACAATTACTGATTCTTTAGGATGCGTAAGTTCGGCTTCCGGCACTGTTGGTTCTGTTGGGGGGCCTGTAGTTAATGCCGGAGCCGGAAGTACGATTACTTCTGGAGGAACTGCAATATTATCTGGATCAGGAAGTCCAGGTGTAAGTTATAGTTGGTCGCCTTCTGGAACTCTTGGTTGTCCAACCTGTGCAACAACTACTGCTTCACCAACTCAAACAACAACTTATATTTTGACTGTAACAATAAACGGTTGCTCTTCTTACGATACCGTAACAATATTTGTAGAAATAGAATGTGGTGAATTGTTTGTTCCAAATGTATTCTCTCCAAATGGTGATGGAAACAACGATGAATTAAAGGTTTATGGAAACTGTATTCTCAATTTTGAGTTTGTAATTTTTGATCGCTGGGGACAAAAAGTATTCGAAATTACTGACCCAGCAATTTTTTGGGATGGACGATTTAATGGAAAAATGATGGATGCAGCAGTATTTGTTTACTATCTTAAGGGGTCAGTAAATGGCATAAACGTTGAAAAGCATGGAAATATCACATTAATAAAATAAACACAGAGAGCTTTGTCGACTAAATTCATCAAAGCATCTGACTATTAATAATGAGAGAAAAAAACATCCATGAAATGACCGAAAAATTAGCTTTTTATATAAAAAAACATACTATCAGATTTCCAAGAATTGAGCAGTTTTCGCTTTGTTCATCAGTCCTTTTAGATTACTTTTATCTTCGGATAAATTTTAAATTACTGATCTCATGACAATGAAAACTACTATTTTCAAGTCGTTGCTATTGCTTTTTATAGGCCTTGCTTCGCTTACAATTTCTGCACAACCTACAACTTTCAGATTATCTTATGATATCGGGGCGTTTGACATTTCAGGCGGAATGGTGGAAAACCCAGCTGGGGAATTTGTTTTCGCTGGATTAAATAATTCTTTTGGCCCTTACTATGGTGATGTTGTTAAAACAGATGCAAACGGAACAGTTGTTTGGGCGAAAACATACACTGGAGGATTTGCAACAAATTTTTCTGATTTAAAAAACGTAAGTACAGGTGGCTATATTGTAACTGGTTCTTCTACTAGCTCTGGTGGCGGAGCAATTTTGGTTCGTTTAGATGCTTTAGGTGGAATTATTTGGGCAAAAAGATATCAGCTTCCAAACATTCCTGTTGGAAACTCTTCCAACGAATTTGGTTCTTCTGTAATAGAAACTTCTGATGGTGGATTTTTAGTTGGTGGAGGTGTAGATTATTTTTGGGATGGCGCAAGTGCTTCAACTGTTGATACTACAAGTGCAATGGCTTTTAAAGTAAATTCAGCTGGAACATTAATTTGGAACAGAACGTGGACGATTACCAATCCAACTCAAGCAGATGAACATTACATTAATGATGTAGCTGAATCAGCTGACGGATATTTTTTTGTTGGCGAATCAGCTGACGAAACACAAGCGTATGATTCTGATGGAGATCTTCCAAGAAATGCACTTATCATAAAAACAGATAAAGCAACAGGGGCTCTCACCTATATAAGACGATGGGGCGCAGGAGGAACTACTTCGCAAGGAATTAATTCTGCGAAAACACTTTCAACTGGAAATATATTAATTGGCGGGTATGACGATTTACATGGGTTTTTAGTTAGTATCAGCGGAGTCGGTGCCGGAACTCCAGCAGTTATTTTTAACAGAAGATTTAATGGTTCTATTTTCGGAAACATTTATCTGGTTCAAGACATTATGGAAAATTCCGATGGAAATTATTCTCTCATCGGAACTCAATTTGCTTTCCTTTCTGTTGCATTGAATACCATGATTCTTAAAGTTAATAGCTCAACAAACGCACTTATGTTTGGTAGGTCGTACGCTCCGATTGGACTTTCAGCAATTTTACCAGAAGGCGGATTGTGTGCCGATCAAGGCTACCATATTGTAATGACCGACCAACAAATGACCGGATTTAATGCAAACATGATTCGAACAGATGCGGCAGGTCAGCTAGGTGCGGGGGCAGCAGGTTGCGCTTCTACCAGTTTAACTCCCGCTTTGGGAACCGAATCAATTACTTTTTCTACGCCTGCAACGGCGGTTTATACTTCTTTGACAGAAAGCACTTGGGTGCCAGTTGTAAATAACATTGTACCAACACTTGTAACACATTGTTTAAATATTGCTTGTGTTCCCCCTACTACATCCAATGCTGGTTCGAATCAAACTGTATGTGGAACAACCGCTTCACTTTTGGGAAACACTC
This sequence comes from Chitinophaga pinensis, assembly GCA_945879015.1. Taxonomy (GTDB): domain Bacteria; phylum Bacteroidota; class Bacteroidia; order 2-12-FULL-35-15; family 2-12-FULL-35-15; genus 2-12-FULL-35-15. Next base: position 12,201 of record CAMCUO010000025.1, read on the forward strand.
CAACTACAGGAACAGGGACCTGGACATTGGTTAGTGGTGCCGGAACAATTACTACACCTACTTCACCTACATCAGGAATTACTGGATTAGGTGTTGGAGCAAATGTTTTTCAATGGACGATTGCAAATGCACCTTGTCCTTCATCCTCTTCAACAGTAACAATAACAGGTGTCGCAAACCCAACGGCATCAAATGCCGGATCCAATCAAACGGTTTGTGGAACAAGCACAGCAATGTTAGGAAACACGCCAACTTCTGGTACAGGAACCTGGACATTGGTTAGTGGTACAGGAACTATTACTACTCCTTCTTCACCAACATCAGGAATTACTGGATTAGGAGTTGGAGCAAATGTTTTTCAATGGACAATTTCAAACGCACCTTGCGCTTCGTCTTCATCAACTGTTACCTTAACTGGTGTTACGCCACCAACAACTTCTGCTGCAGGAGCGAATCAAAGTATTTGTGGGACAACCGCTTCACTTTTAGGAAACACACCAACTACAGGAACTGGAACTTGGACATTAGTTAGTGGAGCAGGAACAATTACTACACCATCATCACCATCATCTGGAGTAACTGGATTGGGTGTTGGTGCAAATGTTTTTCAATGGAGCATAGCAAATGCCCCTTGTCCTCCATCAACTTCAACTGTAACAATTACAGGCGTTACAGCACCAACAGCATCAGCTGCTGGATCAAATCAAACCGTTTGTGGAACTACAGCAACCCTTGCAGGAAACACTCCAACATCTGGAACAGGAACATGGACGCTGATTAGCGGGGCAGGAACTATTACTACACCTTCCTCGCCTACATCTGGAATTACAGGATTAGGAGTTGGAGCAAATGTTTTTATGTGGACAATTTCAAACGCACCTTGTGCTGCATCAACATCCTCTGTAACTATTACTGGCGTTGCGACACCAACAACATCTAATGCTGGACCAAATCAAACAGTTTGTGGGACAACAACTACATTAGCTGGAAATACTGCTACTGCAGGAACTGGAACATGGACATTAGTTAGTGGAGCAGGAACTATTACTACACCTTCTTCACCTACTTCTGGAATTACTGGACTAGGAGTTGGAGCAAACGTTTTTCAATGGAGCATTACTAATGCGCCTTGCGCAGCATCAACATCTACAGTAACAATTACCGGAGTTACAACTCCTACAACAGCTACTGCTGGATCAAATCAAACAGTTTGTGGAACTACTGCAACACTTGCAGGAAATACACCAACATCTGGAACGGGAATATGGACAATGGTTAGCGGGGCAGGAACAATTACTACGCCTTCTTCACCTACATCTGGAATAACAGGATTAGGAGTTGGAGCAAATGTTTTTCAATGGACAATTGCAAATGCACCTTGTGCTTCATCATCATCTAGCGTAACTATTACCGGAGTTGCAACACCAACAACATCTAACGCTGGACCAAACCAAACCGTTTGCGGAACAACTGCTACATTAGCCGGAAATACTGCTACTGCAGGAACGGGGACATGGACATTAGTTAGTGGAGCAGGAACTATTACTACACCTGCTTCACCTGCTTCTGGAATTACAGGACTAGGGGTTGGAGCAAACGTTTTTCAATGGAGCATTACTAATGCGCCTTGCGCAGCATCTACATCTACAGTAACAATTACTGGAGTTTCTTCGCCAACAACAGCTGCTGCCGGACCAAACCAAACAATTTGTAGCACAGGAACAACACTTGCCGGAAACGCTGCAACATCTGGAACAGGAACATGGACGCTTGTTAGCGGAGCTGGAACAATTACAACCCCTGGTTCTCCTACATCAACTGTAACAGGATTGGGAGTTGGTGCAAACGTGTTCATGTGGACAATTGATAATGCGCCTTGCTCAGCATCTACTAGCACAGTAACTATTACAAACACTGGTGGTCCAGCTGTTGCAATAACATCTCAAATAAATGCACTATGTTTTGGTGGTGCTTCAGGAACTGCATCTGCAAACGCAAGTAGCGGAAGTGGTCCTTATGATTACGTTTGGACAAGTGGTGCAGGAACCATTCAAACAACATTAAATAGTTCGCTTCCTGATTCTGTAACTGGACTTGCAGCAGGAACTTATACGATTACGATTACAGATAATGGCGGTTGTACTACTTCATCAATCGTTACTATTTCAGAGCCTGCAAACGCTGTTTCTTTATCACTAGTAAGCTCTGCTCCTTCTGGTTGTTCAACAAGTACGGGAACGGCTACAGTAAGCGGTTCGGGAGGAACGCCAGGACCAGGTTATACTTATAGCTGGGCACCAAGTGGTGGAACCGCAGCAATTGCAACAGGTTTGGGGGCAGGCACATATACGGTAACAGTGACCGATGGCAATGGTTGTACTTCTACATCAACTGTTCTTATTAGCACTGCAGGCGGACCAACAGCAAGCATTGCTTCACAGTCCGATGTTAATTGCAATGGAGCAAACAATGGAGCGGCAACTGCTATTGGGGCTGGTGGAACAGGAACGCTTACATATTTCTGGAGTGGAGGTGCTGGAACTTCTGCTACGGCTAGTGGATTATCAGCTGGAACATATACTGTAACAGTTACTGATGGCGCTGGTTGTACAAGTACTTCAACTGCGACAATTACTGAACCAACAGTTGTTGCTGGTGTTGTTAATACTACAACAGCAACTTGTGGATTATCTGACGGAACGGCTACTGCAACTGGAGCTGGTGGAACTGGAAGTACTTATACTTATTCTTGGTTACCTGGAGGAGCAACAACATCAACTATTACAGGTGTTGCCGCTGGAACATATACTGTTACTATTACGGATTCACTTGGTTGTTCACAAACGGCAACTGGAACTGTTGGAACAGCTGGTAGCCCTCTAGTTGATGCAGGATTATTCACTTCAATCCCTTCAGGCGGAAGCACGGTTTTAACAGGAACAGCAGGAGCTGGGGCAACTTATAGTTGGAATCCTCCTGGAAGTTTAAGTTGTGATACTTGTGCTACAACAACAGCTTCTCCATCTTCTACAACAACTTATACTTTAACAATCACAATTAATGGTTGTACATCAACTGATACAGTTACCGTTTTTGTTGAAGAAGAGTGTGGCGAATTATTTGTTCCAAATGTTTTTTCACCGAATGGTGATGGCGCAAATGATTCCTTAAAAATTTATGGTGGTTGTATTAAAGATTTAGAATTTGTGATTTATGATCGTTGGGGAGAAGTTGTTTTTCAAACTACCGACCCAACAATTGCATGGCCTGGCACTTTAAATGGTAAACTTCTTGATGCTGCTGTTTTTGTATATTATTTAAACGCGACAGTAAAAGGTGTGGCAATTAAAAAACACGGAAATATTACTCTAGTAAAATAAATTTAAACAAAAAAATATTGCATTTAGCAAATTACGTGAACACTAAAAAAATAATGTAACATGAATACTACTAAAAAAATAATCCAACTATCGATCTACCAAAAAGCACTACTATGTGTTTTGTTTGGAGCTTTGGTAAGCATTTCCTCTTTTGCACAAGACATCCACTTTTCGCAATTTGATGAAACACAATTGCAGCTGGATCCTGCTGATGCTGGAGTGCAGCACGATGTACGAATTGTTACAAACTATAAAAATCAGTGGCAAACAGTTGGTTCTCCCTACAAAACATTTGCACTTGCAGGAGATGTGCGTTTGTTGAGAGACAAAAAGCACCACCTTGGTCTTGGTCTAGACTTCTTCTCTGATAATGCTGGAGATGCGAATTTAAAATCTACTCAAGTAAATTTATCCCTTTCTGGAATTATTAATGTTAGTGAGTTTAGCAAAATTTCAGCGGGATTAATGACAGGCTACTCTCAACGCAGTATCACAGTGGATAATTTACAATGGGGAAGTCAATACGATGGAATGAATTACAATGCTGCACTTCCAACAGGAGAAACTGCAACTGCAAGTGACTTTAATTTTGTTGATTTAGGTGCAGGTATTCAATACAGTTATGGGAATAGTGAAATGTATATTTCTGCAAACGATGCACGCAGAATCAATATCGGTGTTTCTGTTTTTCACCCACACAATCCTACTTATACTTTTTACGGCGACAGCAAAGAAATTTTGCATGCCAAATATGTTTTGCATGGAAATGCTGCAATAGGGGTTAAAAATACAAACTTAGTTTTAAAGCCATCTTACATTGTAATTCTACAAGGCGCAACAAAAGAAATTACACCAGGATTAACCTTACAGTATATTTTACAAGAAGGATCGAAATACACTAAGAATAAAAAGCCAGCTGCTTTCTCTTTGGGCGGATATTATCGTATGCAAGATGCCTTTATTGCTGTTGCAAAATTCGAATATTCCAACTACTCAATTGGATTTAGTTACGATGTAAATTTGTCTAAACTAAAAACAGTTAGTAAAGCTCGTGGCGGATTCGAGATTTCATTGCGCTTTATCTCTCCTAGCGCATTTGGTAAACGCATTAGCGGAAAATCAAAGTTTATTTAGTTTAATGAATTTATGATCCAGATTTAAAGGTGTTGCCGCAAGCGACACCTTTTTTTATTTGGTTAAAAATTATTTCATAATAATCTTTCTATATTAAGTCTAAAAACAAACATTAATTCCAATTCTTCCCCATTCGTGAACTAAACCATTTTTGAATTCGGGACTAACAATTGCTCTGGAATATTCTAAACCTAATCGCTTATATGTAAATACAATCCCATAGTATGCTTGACCAACCAGCCTTTCAATATCATCCGCAGGAATAGTGTAAATGCTGTTTCTATTAATCACTCCACCTTGCATTGTTGCATTATAAGCAACGGCTTTTATTTTCCCTCTCGCATATAAATAGAACTGAACCTTCCTTACACCTTTTTGTCGGGTTATTCCCAAATTATTAAAATAAGGTTGCATCCAACCAGCACGAATCATAGAGCCCAATGCAAAATCGCTATACAATGTTCCAGCACGCAATTCTCCGATTCCGGTTATTTCAAAATATTTTGTATTCAACAATCCTTTTTCTAAAAACAAATCATAATTTAAAACATAGTCGTTTTCAATTTGATTTTCCCAACCCAATGGTTGAATGTTTCCAAGCGCATAATGAATTCCCTTTTGCTCCTGTGCTCCTCTTAAATTTGGTCCCATCAAACCAAGATTAATTCTAGTTGTAAGTCGAAGTCGCTTTTCTGGAGCAATTGATATTAAAGAGTGGGTTAGATAAACCAAAGCAGCAAAAGGCCGTTCTCCGTAGAATATTCCTTCATGGCGGATTGTTTTTGGTGTAAACCCTTGTCGTTCCAAACTCATTCCGTAATAGTTCAAGATATTACTTTGGGATTTCCTGCCAAGAGGAATAAGCGTTTTGGCAAGAAGCGTTTTTTTAAATCCTGACAAAAAAAACTCTAGATAAACACCTTGCGTATAATAGCGGTCAGTAGCTGTAAAAAAATCGTTCTCATAATTATGTCTATAGTAACGATCTTGTTTTTTCAGGCTATCCACTTGAGATGCCGACTCAAGAGCAAACAAACAGGAGAACATAAAGAATATGAAACCTTTGCTTTTCATTTGTTAGATATACGTTGTACAAAGCTAAACAGATTTTAATGAGATAAAAATTTAGTTAAATCCTATGACTATAATTCCTAAGAATGGTGTAATTTTGAAAATCAATATTAAATCAGACTATAATGAAAGTGTTAAAACAAATCGGGAGATGGTTGTTGATTATTTTGGTAATCCTCAACTTGGCCATCCTTATTTCTGGTAGAACCTATATATACAAAGCCGTTGGTAACACTTATTTAAAAGGGCGCTCGGGGCCGAGCATTGACGAATACCAAATTTTTGAAAACAGAGAAGTGGCCAACGGAACTCATGTAGCTTGGTATCATTCAAAACAATACAACAGTAAAAAAATTTCCGCTGAAGCAGAAAAAGAATTTGAAGAAATGCAATCTGTTGCATACGTTATCATCAAAAACGATTCGATGATTCATGAGCAATACTGGGATGGATATGGGGAAGACTCCTACACAAACTCTTTTTCTATGGCAAAAACGTTTGTTTCGATTTTGGTTGGAATTGCAATTGATGAAGGGAAAATAAAAAGTATTGATCAACCCGTTGGCGATTTTTTACCAGAATATAAAACGGGCGAAAACGCAAAACTTACAATAAAACATTTATTGACAATGTCGTCTGGTGTTGATTTTGACGAAAATTATAAAAGCCCTCTTGCATATCCTGCTGCTGCTTATTATGGAAAAGATTTAAAAGAATTAACTGATAAGTACTCTGTAAAAGAAGAGCCAGGAAAAGTATTTAAATACTTAAGCGGAAATACCGTTTTGCTTGGTTTTGTTTTAGAAAAAGCTACCCACAAAAAATTGAGTGATTATGCTTCTGAAAAATTATGGCTTCCACTTGGTACTAAAAACAAAGCCTTTTGGAGTTTAGATGATGAAAACGGAAAAGAAAAATCATACTGCTGTTTCAACTCAAATGCGCCAGACTTTGCAAGAATAGGTGAAATGTTTTTAGATAGCGGAAAATGGAATGGAATACAAATTGTTTCTTCAGAGTATGCTGCCAACTCAACCAAACTTGCTGATTTGGTAGGAATCGATGGGAACAAACAACAAAAATATGGGTATGCTTGGTGGATAATTCCAAATTATAAAGGACATTATATTTATTATGCACGTGGAATTTTGGGTCAGTACATTCTTTGTGTCCCCGATAAAAAAATGGTCGTTGTGAGATTAGGAAAAAAACGCGAAAAACAATTGCCAAACGAAGATCATCCGAAAGATGTTTATGTTTATATTGATGCCGCTTTGGAGATGTATGGGGATTAGTTTATTGGTTCACTAGTTCATTGGTTCGTTAGTCGAGCTGTGTGTAAAGTTGTTGTTTTATTTAATAGCAAGCACAGATTCGTAAAATTCGTATTTATTTGTTATCCGTAAATGAAGAAAGATATTTCCCCGCCACAAGTTGAAAACATTGCTGTTGCGGTTGTTCGAGAAGTAAATGATTTGAATGAATTAGAGTGGAATGTTTATCTGGTCAATTTAAAAAAGGAAAAAATTGAAGGCGTTTTGGTTTCCTCTCATGGCTATGGAACTATAAACGAAGAACCAGTGAAAACTTCTACTCTTCGTCATTTTTTAGATGAGCTTGGTCCAAAATCGTTTGTAAAATTTGAACCTATTATGGAAACATTGTTTGGTTTAAACAATGAGTATTGGGTAAGTTTTTTTATCAATAAAGTAATGTATGACAAGAAGTATATTTTTTTACCCGAAACAATTAAAGAAGAAAATTTTATTCTTATCCCATACATCAATAAAAAAGGTGTGATGATTAAATAGCTTTTTATCGCTGACGAACTTTCTCGCCTCCGCTCGAAATGACAGCGTTCATAGTCATTTCGAGCAGAGTCGAGAAACATTAAAAATTATAAAGTAAAATATGTTAGAAAATATTAAGATTACAAATGTTCTTTTTTTAGATGTTGAAACCGCTCCTCTCGTTTATAAATACAAAGACTTACCCGAAAAAATGAAACCCCTTTGGGATTCAAAATTTCGCTACCAACAAACAGAAACCCCCGAATCACTTTACAAAAAAGCTGGTGTTTATGCTGAGTTTGCAAAAATAATTTGCATTTCGGTTGGCTATTTTAATGATGGAACATTTCGAGTAAAATCTTTTTCTGGAAACGATGAAAAAATAATATTGGAAGAATTTTCTGCATTGTTAAACAAACATTTTAATCGCAAGGAACATCAACTGTGTGCTCACAATGGTAAAGAATTTGATTTCCCTTTTTTGTGTCGAAGATTTTTAATCAACGGATTAAAATTGCCAAAGACATTAAATATTTCTGGTAAAAAACCTTGGGAAATAAATCATTTGGATACAATGGAATTGTGGAAGTTTGGCGACTATAAAAGTTACACGTCATTAAATTTGTTAGCAGGTATTTTTAATATTCCAACACCAAAAGATGATATAGATGGTTCAGATGTGGCACGAGTGTATTGGGAAGAAAAAAACTTAAAACGCATTGTTACTTATTGTCAAAAAGATGTTTTAACGGTTGCTCAAATTTTGCTGCGCTTTATGGGACATCCTTTGATTGAGCAAAAAAATGTGGTTGTAACATAATCGAAAACCTGCTTTTACCATAATTGTAAACCCGCTACATCATCGCACCCGTCATCCCTTGCTACGACACGGGATCTCATAATTGTGAAAACTACTCCTAATGGGGAGATGCCGTGTCGCGGCAAGGCATGACGTTATTGTTAAAATCATTATCTTTGTTCATAAATCACACACATGCCTTTCATTAGAAAAAATATAGCACTAGTTTCAATTATTTTGATTCTTTTTTTTAGTTCTTGTACAAATACCGAGTCCCCATTAAGCAAATACGGCCCCGAATTAGAAGGTGTTATGCGTAGTGATTTCGGCACTTTTAGAGGATTTAATTTAGGCGAGCAAATGGACACCATTCTAGCAAAAGAAGCTGGATTGGGCGTTGATGCTGATGAAGGATATTTGTATTACGAATTTAAACTCAACGACTCCAACTCTTACAATATCTCCTATAGCTTTGATGACAAGGGGCTGAACGAGATTCAATCAGATGTTTATATTAAAAACCCGAACAATACTGAAAAGGTATTTAATTCTTTCAAGGCCTATTTTGATGATCATTTTGGAAAAAATGAAACCCACCAAGGTTTTATGGTTTGGACAGTAAAGTCCGGCAAATATGGCGATGTCCGTATCAATTTAAGTGATGAAAGCTCTGATTTTACAATTCCTGGAAGTCCTGGTAAAATTGCCCTTTGGATTTATCCCGATAAGGAATAGTCAAAAGATTCTGGCCATTTATCGTGTATAATGCTCCTCTGCCTTATCGCACTTGCATATTTCCCCAACAAAACGTAATTTTAGCACTCTTTGAAAAAAGACCCTTGCTTATGGCAAAAGATACGTTATTAGAAGTAAAAAATTTAGTTACAGAATTTCGCACAGAAGAAGAAACAGTTAAGGCTGTAAATGATATTTCGTTTACGCTCTCTAAGGGCGAAACTATTGGTATCGTTGGTGAATCTGGGTCTGGAAAATCTGTTACCTCGCTTTCTGTTATGCGTTTAATTCCAAATCCTCCAGGAAAAATTACTGGTGGACAAATCATTTATCATTCCAAAAGAAAAGGGCCTATTGACATTGTAAAGCTTTCTGAGAAAGAGATGCGCGAACTTCGTGGAAACGAAATTGCGATGATTTTTCAAGAGCCCATGACCTCTTTAAATCCAGTTTATACTTGTGGCGATCAAGTTATGGAAGCCATTTTATTGCATCAAAAGGTAAATAAGAAGCTTGCAAAAGAAATAACAATTGAGCTTTTTAAAGAAGTTCAACTTCCTCGACCTGATGATATTTTTGATAGCTATCCTCATCAAATTTCTGGAGGACAAAAGCAACGGGTAATGATTGCAATGGCAATGAGCTGCAAGCCAAACATCTTAATTGCCGATGAACCAACAACTGCACTCGATGTTACCGTTCAAGCAACCATACTTGATTTGATGTTAAAGCTTCAACGTGAGCGTGATATGGGAATCATGTTTATCACTCATGATTTGGGTGTTATTGCTGAGCTTGCTGATAAAGTAGTTGTAATGTATAAAGGGAAAATTGTTGAACAAGGAAGCGTAATGGATATTTTTGCTAATCCTAAACATCCTTATACAAAAGGACTTTTAGCTTGTCGCCCACCCTTGAACAAACGCTTACATTGGTTGCCAACTGTTGCAGATTTTATGCAAACAAGTGACATGGGGGAAATGATTGAGAGCAAACAATCTGTTGACGATGTTACAAACAAGCTTATCGTTTCAAAAGGCAATAGAGAAGAAGCACATAAAAAATTATATGCGAAAGAACCTATTCTCCAAATTAAAAATTTAAAAACATATTTCCCAATCAAAAAAGGAATTTTTGGAAAGGCGAAAGATTATGTAAAGGCGGTTGATGATGTTTCGTTTGATGTTTACCCTGGTGAAACACTTGGTTTGGTTGGCGAATCAGGATGCGGAAAAACAACATTAGGAAGAGCTGTTTTGCGTTTAGTAGAACCAACTAGCGGAGATGTAATTTTTAACGGAATAAATATTACCACACTGGATTTAAAAAAATTACGCGACTTGAGAAAAGATATTCAAATCATTTTTCAAGATCCATATTCTTCTCTTAATCCAAGGATTACCATTGGACAAGCCATCATGGAGCCAATGCAAGTGCATGGTATTTTAGAAAACGACAAAGCAAGAAAAGAACGAGTGATTGAACTGTTGCACCGTGTAAACATGAATGAATCACATTTCTATCGCTATCCTCACGAGTTTTCTGGTGGACAACGTCAGCGTATTTGTATAGCAAGGGCTTTAGCTTTAAAACCAAAATTTATAATCTGCGATGAATCTGTATCTGCTCTTGACGTTTCAGTTCAAGCTCAAGTTTTGAATTTATTGAACGAATTAAAAAGAGAATTTGATTTCACCTATATTTTTATTTCCCACGATTTATCAGTGGTAAAATTCATGAGCGACCGTATGGTGGTAATGAACAAAGGAAAAATTGAAGAGATGGGAGATGCTGATGAAATCTATAATAACCCAAAAACAGAGTACACTAAAAATTTAATTAACTCTATTCCTAAAGGACAGTTAGAGGATATAAAAGCTTCTATAGATAAAAAGAACAGTCTACGTGTTCGTTAATTTCATAAGCAATTGCTGAAGATGAACATTCAAAAAAAACGATTCGTTGTTTATTTCCTAATAATCATTTTTGCTTTTTCACTTGCTTTTCTCTTTCTGAGAAAAAATAATCCTGCCACAAACGATGTTGCCTCTAAAACAATTGTAAAACAAGATTCTATTGTTAGCATTACTCTATTGTCTGAATTTTTTAATCTAGAAAACAACAATGAAAGTTTTGCTTCAACTGAGAAGGCCCTTTCTGGTAAACAAAGTTGCAAACTTTCTTCAGACATTGAATTTGGAATTTCTGCAAATAAGCTTTTGAGAGATATTCCAACTTATAATAACTTAAGAAACATTTCTTTAAAATTTAACGCGCTTTTTGGTAAGGAAAATCCAGACGCATTGTATGTTTTGTCGATAGACGATGCTAAGGGAAAAAATATTTTTTGGGACGGGAAACCCATCGTTTTTTCTAAAACAACCAATTGGTCCGAATCTACTCTAGTTTTTGCTGTGCCTTCAGAATTTTTAAATGCTGATAATACGATTACTCTCTATCCATGGAACAGAAACAAAAAAATGTTTTATGTAGACGATATTTTTGTTGAATATATAGGAGCATCGATTTATAGTGACCGTCCGGCAAACCAGTCAGAAAAATCAAATTTGTTTTTAGATTTTGAAACGGAAGCGGGGTTTTCTAATGCTGATAATATAAAAGAAACATCAGCACATTCCGGCAAGAGAGCATGTGATTTAAGTGGTGGAAAAGAGTATGGTCCTACTTTAAATAAAAAACTTCTTGAATTTGGTTCTGCTTACCCTAAAATAATAAGCATGAGCATGTGGGTATATCCGCTAACAGACAATTCCAATGCGGTACTCGTTGCATCAGTAATTAATTCGAAAAACGAAACAGTCTTTTGGGAAGGAAAAAGTACAGAGAATGAATTTTTTCAAAAAAACAAATGGACAAAAATTAGCGCGTTATTTAAATTGCCAATAGAAAAATTTAATCCCGAAGATGTTTTAGGGGTAAGTGTATGGAATAAAGGAAAAACAGATCTTATAGTTGACGACATAGAAATTGTCTATGGTGAAAGCGCTCCAAGAAGAGGCGAGGAATCGAAAGTTGACCCAATTTCTATTTATGAAAAACGCTTTGGGCCAGAAACAAACAAGCCTCCATTCAAAACTATCTGGATGGAAAAACAGGAAACTGGAAAAGAGCTGATTGCTTTTAGGCCCAATGATATTTTTTTAGTTGGAAATTTTGATGCTGACGCTGACGGGACTGATGAGTTGCTGTGTGTCGGCAAAAACAAACAAGCCATGTTCGTTTACAATACATCAAAGAAAGTATTCCAAAAAGTTTGGGAAAACATTAGCACAAATCACCAACTATGGAATACAGATAACATTTTTATGGTAACTATCAGTAATGGTAAACCGTCTCTTGTTATTCAACAAAAAAACAAACCCCTTGCTGCCAGATACAGTTTTGATGGAAAAAATTGGCATAAAATAGGCGACCAACAAATAGTTGCCCCTCCTTCAACTTCCGTTCCTATAAATTTATTTTCAGGCCATTTTACTTCTAACAAAAATCAAATTCTGAAGTTTGATAGAACATGGCGCTTTGATTTAAAATTAATGGAAGACAACAGCATCCTGGGGAACATTGATTTTAAAGGATATCCGAATGACTTCAATCCAAAATATTATGAGTTTATTAAACTTGTCCCAGGAAATTTCTTGTCAAAAGATCAAACATCATTGCTTGTTGTAATGTGTAATTGTGCAGATGCAGATTTTTCAGGTGAGAATTGTAAGCAAATAGAAGACTTGCCGTTTTTACCGAATAGTGTTCAGCTTTACAAAATTTCACCACAGATTACACAGATTATCACAGATAAAAAATAAATATATATTATGAATATAACTATTGAGTAATACAATATTGTTGAAGATGGAGTGAAGGAATATAAAACATTGAATGATATTACATATGGAATTATTGGTTGCGCATTTAAAGTGCATAAGGCACTAGGGCCCGGGTTATTGGAATCCTCTTATGAATCATGTTTGAATTATGAATTAACAGAAACGGGCTTCTTTGTAGAAAGACAAAAAGAACTTGGGTTGATTTATAACGAAGTAAAAATGGATTTTGGTTATCGATTAGACTTGGTTGTAAACAACTCCGTAATAATCAAAATCAAATCTGTGGAGGCGCTTGCGCCTATTCATAAAGCACAAGTTTTAACATATTTAAAATTATCAAAAATAAAATTAGGATTGCTAATAAACTTTAACACAGTTGATTTAAAAGACGGTATTCAAAGATTAATTGTGTAAAAAAGTTCACCACAGATTACTCAGATAAACACAGATAAAATTAAATGAAAAAACATTTTTATATAGATATTACAAAAAACAATCTGTGCAAATCTGTGCAATCTGTGGCAAAAATCACAATGCTCATTGCTGCCTCCTGCTTTTATTATGCCTGTAATCAAAATTCAAGCTCGTCAACTGAAACCCTATCCTGCTCAGAATTTACGATACAAAATTTTTCACCCATCTCCAACTGGCAGGAAGATAGCATAGTTAGAAAAACAATTTTTCTTGATTATAACAATGCTAATAGCGGATTCGTTATTCCTTCGATAAAAGATGTTGCCAGTGGTTTATTTTCGTTGGAATTTGAAGTAAAAAACAATAGCACCAAATCACAAAACTTATACTACAAAATTTACTACCAAAACGAAAGCTATAAGTTTGAAGAATTTGATTCAATTTCAAATACCGAAAACGTTTATGCAGAAGAGAACTTTTACGGCAGCTGGGAAAATACAGCCACTGGCTTCAAAAAAATTGTTGTGAATGCCGACAATAGTTTTCATAAAATAGAAGATGCTTTTCGAATTATCGGAAATCCAAGAAACGAAGAGCGCTACTTTCACAAAGGAGAAAACAACAGGTGGAAACGAAACCCAAGAATTGGCAACTATTCTTTTATGCTTGTTATTGCTACAGAAAGTGATTTGAAAAACATTCCCGAATACATTCAAAAAATCAACAAAAAAAACCTGCCTACCGGACAGGCAGACAAAGAAAAGTTTACTAGTCCGTATTACTTTTTTAATTATGGAGAAGGAAATAGCTTAAAGCAAACCATTTCAAGCGTTTCTCAAACACAACTAAAAATTATTGCGCAACCCAATTTGGGGGGAGGAATTTATGTAGACGACACCCGGTTTAATGGTGAAATAGATAAATCTAATTTTTGTGCTACTTGCGGACAAGACAGTAATCTATATAAGAATGCCCCCATTCAGCAGTTCATCAATTATGTTGACTTATCAACTAAAATGGATAACATTCCTGTGATTGCAGATATTTTAAAAGACAATTATTCTAAAATGGATTATAATTGGAATCGTGTTTTTTATACTAAAGATGAATTGATTCCAACCATTTTGCAAACATCTCGACACCCCTGCGCAACTGTTTTTTCTGATCCTAAGGAAAAAAAGATTGTCATCAAAAATCCTAAAACCAACTATGGTGAGTGGAAAAAAGAAAGTGTTGGCATAATAACTCGTCACGGATTAACTTATGGGAAGTATCGCGTGAAAGTAAAGTTGACAGAATTGCTAAATAAAAATAATGTCTGGAATGGTTTAACAAATGCCATTTGGTTAATTACACAAGGTGGTGGAGAATGGAATAACAGAAGAACTTGTAACAAAGATGGTGGGTATATGGCAACATATTGGGGCGGACCAAATGATAAACGTGTGCCGGCTGTTGATTATACAGAAATTGATTTCGAAATTTTAAAAACGCCACCTTATTGTCCTAACAACGCCTTTCCTCCAGTTTATAAAAATCCTGGAGACAAAAATAAAAATATCAGCAGTTGGAATATTCCTTTGCCAGAGGAAATTACGAATGCTGATGGGAAAATAACTGTTGCCTGTACAAATTGGGACATGGCTTGTCATGAGCCAAAAAACTTTGGTGTTGGTTGTAATCCTATAGCTTACCAAAATCAAACATTTGAAACACATCGTTGGGATCATAATTATCGAGCGCTTACAGAAAAGAAAGAAGAAAATGATGATGAACTGTTTGGTGGCGATTACTTTTATTTTGAAATTGACTGGCGACCTACAGAAATTATTTGGCGCATTGGTGCTGAACCAAACAAAATGCGAGTTGTTGGCTACATGAATGACAAAGTCACTTCCATTCCTAACAACCAAATGTTATTAATTATCACACAAGAATATCACAATACAAAATGGTGGCCGGGAGCTCCTTATTCACAAGACAATTTACCTTTTCCCTTGAATGATATCCCGGGAGAAATTTATGATTTAACTATTGAATAAATTTGTCTACAAAGCTATTGTTTATTAATATTTATTACGATAAATTTGTGTTATGCAACAAAAAGTCCAAAACAAAGAGATGCTTATGTCTTTAATTGCGAATAATCGTTCACGTATTCGTGAATATGGTGTGTGCGCAATTGGCCTATTTGGATCATTTGCACGGAATGAACAAACCGACCTGAGCGATATTGACTTGTTGGTTGACTTTGAGAAAGACAAAGAAACCTACCGCAACTTTATTAGTCTTGCTTATTATATGGAAGAACTGTTAGGGAGAAAGGTTGAGGTTGTAACCCGCAACGGTCTTAGCCCATATATTGGCCCTCGAATATTGAAGGAGGTGCAAAATGTTCCACTCTAATACAGAACTTCTAAAGCATATTTTAGATGAAATTCATTTTGTGTTGCATGCTACAAATGCCAAAACGAGAGACGAGCTTATTGAAAACGAAATTCTTAAACGTGCAGTAATTCGCAGTCTCGAAATTATTGGAGAGGCAACAAAAAAAATAGATCCCGATTTTAAATTACTTCACCCACAAATAGATTGGCGTGGCATGGCTGGAACAAGAGACAAGCTTATTCACGATTATTTTGGAGTAAATTACATTATCGTTTGGGACATTATTGAAAATGAGCTGCCTTCATTAAATGATTTTATTGAACACCTGCTTTCTGAGGAAAAATAATTCGTCTTTAATGAACCCATCAAATCTTAATAAATGTAAAAACAGAATTTTTTTCTTCTTCCTTCTGTTGTTACTTATCCCCTTGTTTCAACTTACTCTTCCTTTTGCAATAGAAAGACCTCTTGATGGCGTTGACCGCCCTCCTCCATTGCCCGAATTTTCTATCAGCACATGGATGAATGAGGACTATCAAAAAAATTACTCTTTAGCTTTTGAACATAATATTGGTTTTCACTCATCACTTGTTCGCCTACGCAATCAAATCAATTATTCCGTTTTTAGTTTTTCAGACATTGCTGATGTGGTTGTGGGAAAAGAGGGTTACCTTTTTTTAAAGCCTTACACAAATGCAGTAACGGGGGCAGACTTTGTTGGAGACGAATATATAAATATTCAAACTCAAAAAATGAAAACGATTCAAACAGAACTAAAGAAAAAAAACATTGACTTTTTTGTTGTTCTTGCACCTGGGAAGGGAAGTTTTTATTCAGAATTTATTCCCGATAAAATTATGAAAAGCGCGAAGCCCGATAGCACAAACTATACTTGCTATAAAAAAAGGTTTTTGGAACAAGAAGTAAATTGCCTCGATCTAAATTCTTATTTTTTATCTATTAAAAACTCTGAAAAATATCCCCTATACTCAACTACCGGAGTTCACTGGACGGAATATAGCTGCTATATTGCGAGTAAAGAAATTGTTGCATATATTGAAAAGATCAGAAAAATAAATTTGCCGGAAATAAAACTGCAATCAATTAAAATGCTTGATTTGTCAGGGAACCATAGTACTGACTATGATGCTGCTTGTGTTATGAACGTCTTTTCTACCATTCCACACCCAACTTATGCAATACCAAAACTGCAGTTTGTTTCGGACACAACAACTACAAAACCTCGTTTTTTATGTGTTGCGGATAGTTATTTTGCGGGAATAACGAACACGGCTATTCCTTCTAAGGTCTTTGCTGACTGCCAATATTGGCTATATTACGACCGAATTTATCAAAGTTATTTAAAAGAAAAAAAGGTTGCGGAGCTAAATTTGAAAAACGAAATAGAAAAGAAAGATGTTGTTTGTTTGCTGGCTACAGATGCCTCTTTAGCTCCGTTTCCTTTCGGATTTGTTGATAAAGTCTACGAGCTTTATGCAAAAAAAGATGCTGCTTACTATATTTTAAAAAACAAAGAATTTCATTGTTTTGTATTAAAAGCCTTAGAAAATATTCATAAAAACAAAGAATGGAAAAATCAACTTATAGAAAGCGCAAAAACAAAAAACATTTCTGAATTGGATCAGTTTATTATAAGTGCTGTTTGGTTGTATAAAGAAGAACAATTAAAACTGAGGAATGAATAAACTGAAAAAATATTTATTTGTTTGTTTATTACTTGCTTGTTTAGTTCCGGCAATTCAAAAACAATATCCGTTTATCAACTCTACTTCTTTAAATGGCTGGTTTAAAGCATTGAAGACCCCTAAATTTAGATGGGGCTCATGGTTTTCTGGAAAATTTCAAACGGATTTTGACAAAAGTTTAGAAACAAATATTGGTTTAAGAGCAGCATTTATTAGAGTCAACAATCAGATCAATTTTAGTCTTTTTAATTTTGCAACTGGTAAAAATGTTATTGTAGGAACAGCTGGTTATCTTTTTGAAGAAGGATATATTACTGGATATATGGGCATTCATCCTGTAGACTCAAATGCAGTAAAACTTAAAATTGCTAAAGCCGAATTCGTACATCGTGAACTGGAAAAAAGAGGGAAACATTTACTTATAATTTTAGCTCCAGGAAAAGCATCTTTTTGTCCTGAATATATTCCTTATCAGTATTATCCTGAAAATAAAAAGATTTCACATTATGATCTATATTCAAAGTATCTCAAGAGTTCACAATTAAACTATATCGACTTCAATGGATACTTTAAAAAACTAAAAGGTAACTCTCCTTATCCTTTATATCCTAAACAAGGAACACACTGGAGCATCTATGGAGCAACACTTGCATTGGATTCGTTGCTCAAATACATTAAGCATAATTTTAAATATAATCTTCCACAAATTCGAATCACAGAAATTGAAACCCCCGATAGCTGTCGCGATTCTGATTATGATATGGGTGCTGTAATGAATCTGATGTTTTCAATGAAACACGATAAATTAGCTTATCCAAAAATAGAGTTCGAAAACGACAGCTCACTTTTTCGTCCAACCGTTATTTCAATGGGTGATAGTTATTTTTGGACTTTTTTTGGAATGGGGTTAAACACAAAAGCGTTTAGGGAACACGAATTTTGGTATTACAATGAACTCAACTATATTGATGGTATTGGCGAAACACCTGTCGTAAAAGCAAATACAGCGAGTGCCATTTTAAAAAAAGACCTTGTAATAATTATGCAAACTGAAGCCTTTTATCATAGCTTTGGAAAGGATTTTATTGAATGTGCTTATGAACAATTAAAAAACAAACAATAATGGTATTCAGCAGCAGCTTATTCCTTCTTTACTTTTTTCCGCTATTCTTAATAATTTATTATGTAGCTGATGTAAAGTACAAAAACAATATTGCTTTGTTAGCAAGCATTTTGTTTTTCAGCTGGGGTGCGCCATTATTTGTTTTTGTTGTTTTGAGTTCTATACTTGTAGATTTTTTTGTTGTTCAAAAAATTTATTCCACAGAAGGCAATAATCGTAAATTATATCTTTGTGTTTCTGTTTTTCTAAACTTAGGCCTATTAGCCTATTTTAAATACAGCAATTTTTTTGTAGAAAACGTAAATCAATTGGTTGCAAACTGGGGCGCACTCGGAATTGTAAACTGGACAAAAATTGTGCTCCCCATAGGAATATCTTTTTTCACTTTTAAGAAACTTAGTTATTGCGTTGATGTATATAGAAACACCCACAAACCATTTGTGAAAATTACAGATTATGGCTTATTTATTTTATTGTTTCCTGAATTAATTGCTGGACCAATAGTACGCTTTAATGAAATTGCAGATCAAATTGTTGACAGAAAAAATCAAGAGACCATCGATAATAAACTTTTAGGATTATTCCGATTTGTGATCGGTCTTTCTAAAAAAGTATTAATCGCAAACGTACTTGGCGCTGAAGCTGACAAGATCTTTGCTTTAGATGCAAATACACTTAACACACCTGTCGCCTGGATTGGAATTCTTGCATACACCTTTCAAATCTATTTTGATTTTTCCGGATACTCCGACATGGCAATTGGAATTGCGAGAATGATCGGATTTAAATTCCCTGAAAATTTTGACAACCCTTACGTCTCTCAAAGCATCACAGAGTTTTGGAGAAGATGGCACATCACCTTAGGAAGATTTATGCGTAATTATTTATACATTCCGCTTGGAGGGAATAAAGTAAAATCAAAAGCACGATTATATTTTAATTTAGGTTTGGTTTTTTTTCTTTCCGGATTATGGCATGGCGCTTCCTGGAATTTTATTGCCTGGGGTTGTTTCCACGGTTTGTTCTTAATTTCCGATAGGGTATTCCTGCTTTCGGTTTACGATAAGATTGGCCACATTCCAAGCACTATCATCACTTTTATTATAGTAATGGTTGGCTGGGTTTTCTTTAAAACAGAAACGCTCACTCATGCAACAGTATTTATCAAAAAAATGTTTTCGTTTGATTTTTCCAACTATTACATATATTTCGAACTTAATTTTTGGACAATGTTGGTTCTTGCAATTCTTTTTTCTTTTTCAGGTGGTTTTGCAAGAGTTATCAAAATACAGGAAAATGTTTTGTTTTCAGAATATGGCTTAAGAAGATTAATAATAACAAGTATTGTTTGCCTTGTGTTGTTTATAATTTGCGAAGCGGCAATTACTGCTTCTGGATTTAATCCTTTTATTTATTATAGGTTTTAAAACTAAACTGTTATTTAAACCAACTAAGATGTTATTTTTGTAAAATGCTTAAACAGTTCAACCAAAACAGGCCCCTTCTTTTTCTGCTTGTTTCTAGTTTTGTTTTATTTTTTTCCATTGCTTTCTTTTCCGAAGCATCATATGACGCAGGTGATGGCATTCGTCACTATCAAATTTCAAAATATTCCTGGAGCCATCCTGAGCTTTTTCTAGATAGTTGGGGGAAACCTTTTTATACAATTCTTTCTTCTCCTTTTTCACAATTTGGTTTTGGTGGTATTACATTTTTTAACATTGCTTGCGGTGTTTTTTCTGCTTTTATTGTTTATAAAATTGCTAAAAAATTAAACTATAGCTTCTCTCTTTTAGCCATTCCATTTTTGCTATTTGCTCCAATCTATTTCCCAACAATGAATAGCGGATTAACAGAACCTTTTTTTGGACTCGTTCTTATTGGTTCTATTTTCTTAATGCTTGAAAAAAAATATTTCTGGGCTTGCCTTTTAGTATCATTTCTTCCCTTTGTAAGAGCGGAAGGAATAATCGTTTTACCACTTTTTTTTATTTTACTTGTATATAACAGATCTTACTGGAATATACTTATACTTGGTTGTGGAACTTTGGTATACAGCATCATTGGTTTCTTTTATTATGGTGATTTTTTATGGATAAAAAATCAAAATCCTTATAATGGTGCAAACAAAGAATTTTATGGACATGGAGAGCTCTTTAGTTTTATAAAGGACTATAATGAAATCTGGGGCTTCGTGTTAGGCCTTTTGTTCTTAACTGGATCTATTGCCATCATATCCGGCTGTTTTTCGAAAAACACCCGCTTGGTTAAAAAAGGGAAATTTTCTTCCTTTTTTAATGAAGAAAATATTTTAATTCTGGGTTCTTTCTTTTTATACTTTGTTGCGCACTCTATTATGTGGTGGCAAGGCTTAGCGAATTCTCTTGGCTTAATACGCGTTTTTGCTGCCATTATGCCTTGTTCTGCTATTAATTGCCTAAGGGGCTTTAATTTTATCGTAACACCTCTTTTTTTCAGAACAAATACCATAAAAATTGGGGGCGTTTGTCTTGTTTTACTTTTCGTAATTCTTTGTCCTTTTAAAAATGATAATTTCCCATATAAATTAAGCAAAGAGCAAGCTGTAATAAAAGAAGCAGGAATTTGGATAAAAGAAAATGGACTTGTTAAAAACAAGCTGTATTTTCAATATCCGTATTTGGCAATTCTCCTAGACGTAGATCCTTTTGACAAGCAAAAAGTTGCAGATCTATGGGGGGTTTATCCAACTATTAAGAAACATGGAATAGGCGCAGTTAGAGACAGTTCAGTATTAATTTGGGATGCCCATTTTGGTCCGAATGAATGTAGAATTCCATTAGACACACTAATGTTCGACCAAAATTTTGATTTACTTAAAACTTTTTATCCAAAGGAGCAGTTTAATGCAATGAGTGGTATTCCATTTCAGGTTTCTGTTTTTATGAAAATGAAAACGCCTAAAAAAAAGGAGAGGCTTCCCGAAACAAAACTTGCGTTTGAACTATTGAATTCAGAAAAAGATGTTTATGTACTTAAAAAAGAAATGGAATTCGGCTTCTCTTTCAACAAAAATATTTCCGAATTACCAAAAAAAACAAAAAGTGTTACTTTTAGCGGGAAAATCATTGATCCTTTAAACAATTGCAAAAATGCACTAGTTGTTCTTATTATTGAAGACGCTTCAGGAAAAAATATTTTTTGGGAAGGAAAACCGGTTTCGCTCTATCCTGATAGTCCAAATGAAAAACCGCTTCTTTTGAATTTCAAACTAATTGCTGAAGCATTCCAGCCCACAAATGTTATAAAAACATATGTTTGGAACAGGGATAAAAAATATTTTTACCTTGCTGATTACAAAATCGAATATTGGGGAAATTAGCAAAATTCGTTCACTCTTTAAATCTATCCGTTTAAAATATAAATTTTACATTTGCCATAAAATAACAAAATGAGCACTCTTTTTAATATAAATAATTTATCAAATAAAAACATTTCCCTCTTTGATGGATTTTTATTGGTTTTAACTTTTGGTCTTGTTGCCCCTTTTTTTATTTTATCTTTTTTTGACAATCCCTCAATAGACGACTACTCTTTTGCACTAAAAAATTTCGAACATGGTTATTGGGGAGCCCAAGCTTCTGCTTATGAAAATTGGAATGGACGATATTTTGCTTCCTTTTTACTCTGTGCCAATCCCTTAGTTTTTGATGCGCCTATAATATATAAGATTTTGCCTGTTGTTTTACTTTTGCTTACAATTCATAGTTTTTACTATTTTTTTAATTCTATTTGGAGTGGTGAACACAGACTCCAGTCACTTATTTTTTCCTTTTTAATTACATTTTTATTTTTAAACAATATGCCAAGCTTGGTTCAAGGCGTTTATTGGGCTTCAGGGGCAGTAACCTACCATCTTGCAAATACTCTAATACTCTATTTGATTTCGAACTTAGTAATTTTGTTGAGAAACCCTAATGCCTCTTTTTTATTAAAATTTATTTGTGGAGCATTGGTAGTAGCAACTTGTGGTTCAAATGAAACAGCAATGATTGCAGTATGTTTACTGCTTCTTTTGTTTGCTGCGTTTGGCTTCGTTACAAAAAAAAGAAACGTTGGATTTATTTTGTTGTTGCTTTTAATCGCTATTTTTTGTTCTTGGATAATGGCAACTTCACCAGGAAACAGTATTCGAGATCTTGGATTTTTAGATCCAAATAAGAGAAATGTTTCATTCACAATCATCTCTAGTATAAAAACATTTACAATTCAGGCGTTTCAGTGGACGCAATCAACACAGTTTATTTTAGTTGGCTTAATTTTTATAATTTTACTCTTAAAATCAACTGTCGTTTTCCAAAAAATGAAAAAACCGCTCTTAAGTATCTTGCTCCTTATAATTTTTGGAGGCGGCATTGTAGTAGCAACTTATTGTCCTGGATTTTGGAGCACAGGAATAATTGCACCAACAAGAACTATCAATGCAAGTTTCTACCTGTTTGTAATTCTTTGGATAACTATTTTGATTTTCATTTCTTCCTTTCTTTTACAAAAATTTCCAATTATAAAAGCAAAAAAACTGGATGTTATTTGTTTTTTGTGTTTTATTGGATTGATTTCAACAATTAAACCAACAGGTAATTATTATGTTGCCTGCAATGATATTATAAGTGGTAAGGCGTTCAACTATAATTATGAATGGAATCAGAGAATAAAAAAAATCAAGCTCGCTGACAAAAAAACGGTTTGTAATATTCCTGCTTTTTCAGTGTTCCCGAGTTCAATATTCAATGAGGATATAGCAAATGATGATTTAAACTGGAACAACAAAGAATTTGCAAATTACTATGGTGTTAGAGGAGTTCGTGTAATTAAAAAAAAATCTTGTGTTACAAATCCATTTTTATTAAATTTTGATTCTGATGAAAACAGAAAGCTAAAAAATGGAAATTCAATAACAAGCGAATTGTCTTTTTCCCCCCCCAACAGTTCTTTACAAAATGGAATAAACTCTTATAGTGTAATTTTCGAAAAGCCTTTAGCGGAGCTGGATTGGTACACATCTTCAGGTCTATCAACCGTTGATTTAGATGCCTTAATTTACTCCACCGATAGTGTTATAAATGCTGTTTTTGTTGTTTCCGTTGGCGATCCCTCTTCTGGAAAAAATATTTTGTGGTTGGGTCAAGACCTTTTTTCTTCGAATTACCCTTTAAAGAACTGGAATAAAGAACATTTTTCGGTTCAAATTAAACAGGGCTTGTTTTTAGAATCAACATACAAAATAAGCATTTATCTCTGGAACAGAGGAGAGTCGAAAGTTTATCTTGACGATTTTTCTATCAACATTTATTAAGTGCTTGTTAAGCTGATACTATTTAGGCT
Source organism: Chitinophaga pinensis (assembly GCA_945879015.1). GTDB lineage: Bacteria > Bacteroidota > Bacteroidia > 2-12-FULL-35-15 > 2-12-FULL-35-15 > 2-12-FULL-35-15. The sequence goes on from CAMCUO010000025.1 coordinate 35,950, forward strand.
TAACAAAAGTATAAAGCAAAATAGATCCTCTCTTTTTAAAATACTTCATTTCTATTCGATGCATTCTCAATGCCAAGTTCCAGCTGAACATTGCCAACCAGGGCGCAATTGCATTGATTGTATGCTTTTTATGAAGCGCGAGTCCGGCTTTTTCACCAATATGCTTAAGTTCATTTCCCGCATATAAATATTCGTGCTGTTCTTCTGTTAAATTCGGGACCAGTTTAAAAAAGTCAAGCGCCCATTCAATTAACGGCCAAAGGCTTTTTCGGTTTGGGGTGGATATTACAACCATCCCGCCCGGTTTTAATAATTCACTAAATTCTTTCATTATTTGACTCCCTTGTTCAAGAGAAATGTGCTCTATCACTTCCAAAAAAGCTATTTTATCATAACTCGTTTTTTTTAGGTTTAATTCGTCCAATAAACCGAGTTTAAATTCTATATTCGAATTCGAATATTTGTTTTTAGCAAATTCTATTGCCTTATGATTTGCATCAATTGCTGTTACGTGGGTCCCTTCATGCTCAGCTAAAAAATGAGAAAACAACCCTGACCCACATCCAACATCTAAAATATTATCCCCACTTTTTATATCAAGAGCATCTTCCGCTTCTTTTAATTTTGCGTAATGCCAAAAACGTTGTGCTGCTTTTCCTGTGTAATATGCGTTATACTGATAATCTCCGTTGATTTCAACTTTGTCACCGGTGCGTCTTGTCATTTTATTTTTTTTGATATTTATTGTTATAATAATTAAATACAATCTTTGGAATATCCAGCAACATTAAGATGCTATTTTTAATAACATTCACGGTTTTGCCATCTTGGCTCCTTAAACTAACAGGCAAGCGCTTTATATCATAATTTCTTTTCAGTGCTATGTAGAAGGTCTCTACATCAAATGCAAAGCCATTGATTCTTGCAACGGAAAAAATATCCTCTGCAACCTCTGCCCTAAACCCTTTTATACCACACTGGGTATCAAACATTCCTCCAGCAATAAATCTCCCGACAATGAAGGCGAAAACTCTGCTTGCCCATGAGCGCATCGTTTTTACCTTCTTATAATAATCTGTTTCGCCAATTGTTCTGTCACCAACCACCATATGAAACTCCTTTACATCAAGATAATTTAAAAACGTTCCAATAACTTGAGGGTCGTAAGGAATATCCGCATCGGTAAAAATTCTATATTTCCCATTCCCGCTAATCATCCCTTTTCTGATTGCAGCACCTTTCCCTAGATTTTTTTCATTCTTAAGATAAACACACGCTTTTTCTATTACTACTTTTTTTGTTGCGTCATTGTCATTTGAGCCATCATCAACAATTATTACCTCATAAGAAAATTTTTGCGCCTTAAGATAATTCAACAAAACATCAAGGTTCCCCTCTAATGCTTTTGAGCTACTATAAGAACCGATTATTACACTCAAATGCAATGTGTTTTCCATTTCTTATGCTCTTAGTCGATTTCGTTTACTGTAAAATTTTTAAATACAAAATCTATACAAATAGATTATATTTCAGAATACACCACATCGCTCTGAAACCATCTTTCCAACCAATTTTTTTACCTTCTTCGTAAGTTCTTCCATAATAAGAGATGCCTACTTCATAAATTCTAACCTTCGAAATACGAGAAATTTTCGCTGTAACTTCGGGTTCGAAGCCAAAACGTTTTTCTTTAAGTTTTAAACTCTGGATCATGTCCGTTCTAAATAATTTGTAACAGGTTTCCATGTCAGACAAATTCAGATTTGTAAACATGTTAGACAAGGATGTCAAAAATTTATTTCCAATGGTATGCCAATAAAACAAAATTCGGTGTGGTTCACCGCCTGCAAAACGAGAACCGTAAACAACATCTGCAAAACCATTTATAATTGGTTTTAAAAGAATGTTGTACTCTTCTGGATCATATTCCAAATCAGCATCTTGAATGATCAAACACTCTCCTGTCGCTAATGAAATTCCTTTGTGTAATGCTGCACCTTTACCTTGGTTGTATTCTTGGTTAAACAAACGAATGTTGTGCTCGGGATGTTCGGTAATGTATTTTTCTATTGTTTCTTGTGTTGCATCTTTTGAGCAATCATTCACAATAATAATTTCTTTCTGGATATCATTTATTAACTTAACAGCAAGCACCTTATTTAAAATAAAATGAATGGTGGGCGCCTCATTGTATGTAGGTATTACTATGGATAGTTTTTTTATTTGCATTTTCGTTTTTCGAGTTTATTTGTTCTGTGTATATCTGAACACATAGACACATAGACTTTTTTGTTTGTTTTTTGCCTGTCCCTTGAAATCTATTTTTGTTTCTTATTTGTAAATACCTTTTTAAACTACTTTTTGTTTTTCATAGTCTGAAGCTTTGCTTCAGTCGCATAGACATTTCTCTATGTAAAAAATTTATTTTTCTATCCAATAACACCTCTTACTTTCCCCTTTTTTCTATTTGTCTATGTGTTAATTTTTATTTTTTATTATGGTTTACTCAACAACTTAAACTCCATTTTTTTAACCAACAACTTGTGCTTATTTGGATTCCAAATATAACATTTTAACTCGTCTCCTTCAACAGTTTCTTCGGGAATTAAACTTGTGTAGCTTACTTCTATCCATTCATTTGTTTGTTTGATATAGTCCCGAATAAAGGCTCTTTTCCAGACATAAGCTCCTTTTTTGTTTTCAAAAGAAATTATAATTCCTAGGTTGCAACGATTAATTTCTGATGCTAATACTTTTGCAATAAAAACAACCTCCACCTGTCTACCAGTAGTAATGCTATCGTTAACTATATAGGTAAACCCTTGTGAATATTCTATCTTTTCATCAATAATACAAGCCCCTTCCTTTGTTTTTGTAAAATCAAGTTCTTGTGAGTAACACACTTTTGAACGGTTTGGTGGATACTTTGGTTTTCCGAATATGTTTCCCGTTATCGGATAAGTATTAAATACAACCATAGAATCCGTATTGATAGTGGTAAACTCTCCTGGCTCCAGATATAAATAATCAAATGAATAATTTGCTGTTGCGTTTCTTTCTACTGTGTTTATCCAAGTTAAGTTATCTACTGCTCGATAAAAGTTAATGCTTTGGTCGAAAGAAAGCGGAATACAAATATCAACGTTGATTTTTTCTTTGGGTATCTCAACCACTTTTTTAAAATCTACTAACATTTGTTTTACATCAGCATTTGATTTCCATTCAAATACATAATGTAGGTTAAATGCCCAGGCAAAATGAAATACAACAAATACATTTATGAAAAGAGAAATCAGAAACGCTTTGCCATTTAGCTTTGTAAGTTCATTGATAAAAAACACCAACAAAAGATTAAATAAAACAACAAAGAACATTGCTGTGCGATCAATTAATAAAAGTGTTCCTAAAAAATGATGTTGAACAAGGGTAGAAAGGGAGCAAAAGAAAATCAAAAAAATTAAGGCTCCTAAAAATAATATGGGAGAAGATTTTGTTTTCCCGCCTGTCGGACGGACAGGTTTATAAATGCTATATAAAATAAAAACCACTGCCCCTGCTATAACTAAAAGTAAAAAACCTTTTGCTACCATCTCAAATATCTGCGGATATGGGAGTCCATAAAAACAACGCTCGGTTATCGTACAAATGGTATCATCCCAAAATCCTTTATTGCCACCATAAAACAAAGCCTTTGCCTCTTTTAGTTTCATTGCTTCTGGAACAAGAAACCAAAGAGAAAAAAATACTATTGTACAAGAAGCAACAATTGACATTAAACTTTGGTTGTTCCCTTTTTTCAAATAATTATACCCTGCAATTATTAAAATAATTCCAAAAGAAACAATAAAATAATTCAGAAGAACAAAGTTTGCCAACGTAGCAAGAGCTCCTGCTACACAACAATAAATCGCATATTTTGCTTTAAACCCGCTTTCAAAATAAACATATAAATAATAAGCGCTCGTCATCATTAATCCCAGAGATGGTCCGTATCCGCGCGACAAAGAAAAGAAATCAAGAATGTATGGATTAAGGTTTATGATAAGAAAAGAAGCAAGAACCAACCATTTGTTTTCAAAATTCTGAATGAGTTTATAAGAATAAAATAAAAATAAAAGGTGTGCGATTAAAGAAGGCAACCGTAAAACCAATTCGCTTACTCCAAACCATTTTACAAAATAAATATTCAACCATGTATTTAAAAAGTGGTTGTTTGCATCCATCATTTCATATTTCTCAGGAATAAATACTTCGTGACGAACAAATTGCAAATATGAAAAGGCTTCGTCCCAAGTAATGGACAAAACTGCTGCCCTGTAGGCTGTATATGCAAACAAAAATGCTGCGATTCCGAAGATGATCTTATTTATGTGTTTTGACATTCCTTTTCTTTCATGTTTTTTACACACCCCCGCCCCTCTCTAGAGGGGAGTGCCTAATCGTTTGCATTAAAATTTTAGTCCTAAATCAAATCATTCTATTATAATCTCTAATTTTCCTACTCGCCTATTCCCCTCTAGAGAGGGGCTAGGGGTGTGTCTTTGTTTTTCCTTTTAAAAAGCTGCAATCTTTTTCGCGGTGATTCGTAAACTAAATTAAATTGTTCCGCTAAAACTTTTGATGTCTCTATTGAACAAGAATCGTTTTTGTCATCAGTAAAACACCAACGACTAACATAATCAATTTTATGATGTGTTGTATTTTCATAGTTTGCAATTTCTGTACATGGCGGATTTTTATCTCCATAATGTTTCATTAAATCATAAACCGATTCTCCTTTTTTCCAAATAAGCGGAAAGTGCGGTTTTGTTGCCTCGTAGTTGTCTAAATTTACAATTGCTTTTTCTGTAGACACATAGCTACCATAGTTTATGTGGATCCAATTGTCAGAATAATTTAAGGGCAAAAGAACGGTGTTTTCTTCCATCATAAACTCTGCACTTGTTGCCTCTTCTGCGTCCAAACTTAATACTTTTGCTTCATCATTGTGATAGTTCACAAAAAACACATGCGTGACAATGATGGTAAGTATTGGAATTAACAATTGTATTGGAGGAAGTGCAGATGCGCCAATCCAAACAATAAGAACGAGGAAAAAAAACAAGGCAAGTCTTATTGAAATAAAACCACCCGAAGAAAGCCAATCTGGAGAAACATAATAAAATAGTAGCACAATCAAAGATAGGACAAACCAAAACCAACTGCTTTTTGTGTTTTCTTCTTTTCTTTTTCTAAGGCTGTTTATTATCACCAATACCACAAGCAAACAAATAGAATATAATATTGCTTGTGCAAAGATTATCTCTTTTTCTTTGTTGAGTGTGATAATCGGAGTTAATTCCACAATAAACTCCGTAAGTTTTTCATTAGAAAGATATCGTGGTGGTTCGTGTTCAAACTTATTGTTATTGAGCATGAACGATAAAAACAAAAGCATTCCAGGCAAGAACATTATAGCAGGACGAATGAACTGTTTTAATTCAAAGCGTGTACCCCTCACCGAGGGGGCAGGGGGAGGAAAAAAGGCTTGCTTCAGAATAACAAAAAACAAAATTAACACAAGCAATAAAAAATTAAATACATGTGTAAAATACAACAGTGTGCTCAAACAAGTTAATGCAATGGTTGGTTTTATATCCTGATTATTTTTATTTTTAAACCACAAACTCAGAACCCAAAAAATAATTGGAAGTCCTACGCAAAAATTGAAAAAACCAATACAAAAAGGAAAAGAATAGATGAATGGAAAAATCAGGTAGGACGACACTTTTCCAGAGTTTTCTGAATCAACAATGCCCGCCTGCCCGGCCGGCAGGTTTCTAATTAAATATCGAAAAGAAAACGGAAGCGCAATCACATAAAAAATCAAGATGCTCTTTTCAACTAAGTGTGACGGAAGAAAAAGTCCTGCAAAAGCAAACCAAACGTGGTTTACCAAATTGGAATTTAGTTCTTTATTAAAATCAAAAAACTGAAGAAGAGTTGTGTTTCCTTCAAACCAAATGTGTCGCAATAAATTCGCGTTGTGTAAATGCGCAGGCCCATCAATGGTTGGAAAGTATTTGCTGGAAATAACAGGGAGGAGAGAAATAAAAACAATCAAAAAAAAGAAATACTTTTCATATTTCCATAAAGAGCTTGTTTTTTTCATCCTTATTTTTGTTTGCCTCTTTTAACCTGCTAAACACTTCGACTCCGCTCAGTGTGACATTTCGGACGTCAGTCTGAGCGGAGTCGAAGACTTGCTTGTTCGTTACTCAAATCTAATCAATAACCATTTCCGGAATGTCTCCTTCAACAATTAATCTACCTAGAGTTGCTTTTTTTATTTCATCTATAGAAACGCCTGGTGCACGCTCTAATAACCTAAATCCTTGTGGTGTAACATCAAGTACCGCCAGCTCCGTAACAATCTTTTTAACGCACCTAACGCCTGTTAATGGCAAGTCGCATTTCGGTAATAATTTTGATTCGCCTGCCTTGTTTACGTGTTGCATAGCTACAATAATATTTTTTGCAGAAGCAACCAGGTCCATCGCGCCACCCATTCCTTTTACCATTTTGCCTGGAATTTTCCAGTTCGCAATATCGCCATTGTCGGAAACCTCCATTGCTCCCAAAATTGTTAAATCTACTTTTCGAGAACGTATCATTCCAAAACTCATTGCGGAATCAAAAAAAGCAGAACCAGGAACAGTAGTGATTGTTTGTTTGCCTGCATTAATTAAATCAGCATCTTCTTCGCCTTCAAAAGGGAAAGGACCCATTCCTAAAAGTCCGTTTTCAGACTGAAGAACAACGTTCATTCCTTGGGGAATATAATTGGCTACCAGCGTAGGAATTCCGATTCCTAAGTTCACGTAATAGCCGTCTTTTATTTCTTTTGCGATTCT
>CAMCUO010000026.1 GCA_945879015.1 Chitinophaga pinensis
AATAGAATCAGTATTGGGCGGTGCATTAAAATATAGTGCTCCTCGAATAAAATGATTAGTACTATCCGTTAAAAAAAACTGAATAGAAGAAGCCGCATTACCACCAATCTCATATATTAATCCATACACTTTACTAGAATCTTTTGAAACCAATTTTTCTTCAATACCCGAAGCTTTTATTTGATGCTTGGAAGCGAGTTCATTTGTTTCTTCTAAATATTCATTGATATCTCCTTTTAATGGATGATAAGTTAAATGGAGTGTTCCATTCAAAGAAGGAAACTCCATATTTAACCAGCAAGGTTCTGCACGATAATTTTTATCCTTCTCAATTTTTGAATAAACGGGAACATCAAATGTGAAAGGACAAACAGAATCGTAAGTAACATATTTTTTTTCTGGAAAGGCTAATCGGAAATAAGCTCTTGGTTTCGGAGCGATTGTTTCGTCATCATCTCCGCAAGCGGGAAGCAAGATAGAAGACACAAGAATCAAGACACATCCTAAGATGCTTGATACCTGATACTTGATACTTGATACTTTATTCTTCGTCATTCGCTCTTTCAATTGTAATTTTAACACGTTTAATTTTTCTGTTGTCTGCTGATTCAATTGCAAATATTAAATTCTTAAAAGTAATTTTTTCATTTTTAGTGGGAATTCTTCCTTCTATTTCAATAATCAATCCAGCTAAACTATCCGACTCGCCTTTGGCTTCTTCAAAATCAGAACGATCTATTTCCAAAATTCTGGCTACATCATTTAAGGCTGCTTTTCCTTCGAAAACAAAATTATTGTTATCCAATTTCGAATACACCAAATCATCATCATCAAATTCATCATTTATTTCACCAACAATTTCTTCAATAACATCTTCTAATGTAACAATACCGGAAGTACCACCATATTCATCAACAACAATAGCAAGGTGAATTTTTTTGTATTGAAATTCTCTTAGCAAATCATCTATTTTTTTATTCTCAGGAACAAAAAATGGCGGACGAACAATACTTTGCCAATTAAAAGAATCCGACTCATTTATATATTGCAATAAATCTTTTGTATACAGCACTCCAACAATATTATCATGTGTTTCTTTATAAATAGGCACACGTGAAAATCCATAAGAAGTTATATCTGCTAATAGTTTTGAATAACCTACTTTATTTTCAAAAGCAGTAACGTGTGTACGTGATTGCATAATTTGTTTTACATCCGTATTTCCAAACTTTACAATTCCTTTTAAAATTTTATGATCTTCTTCTGGAATATCTTCATCAGAAGTTAAATCCAATGCTTGTGATAACTCATCTACAGAAATACTATGTGATTTTGGTTTTATTACTTTATCCAACAATGAAGTAATAAAAATTAAAAAGGAGCTTAAAGGATAAAACATTTTCTGCAAAATAAAAACAAAGTAAATTAGTCTACGCGATGCTTTCAATGGATTTTGTGTTGCATATATTTTAGGTGTTACTTCTCCAACAAGTAATATTAAAAATGTAACTGCAATTACTTGAATTAAAAAGCCAAGAGTTGGACTTCCAGGAAAAGCAAACCATCCTTTCGCTCCGAAAATAAACGAAGAGTTAATAATTACGATAGCGATATTAATGAAATTGATACTTATTAAAACCGTTGCCAATAATCGTTTTGGAGCTGAAATGAGTTGAAGAATTTTCTGATCGGATTTCGTATCGGATGTTTTTAAGTCATCCATATCGTTTGGAGTAAGCGAGAAAAATGCCGACTCAGCAGCAGAAACCAACGCCACTATCAACAACAAAACAAACATTATGATAATTGCCAATAAAATACTTAAGGAAAAAGGATTTACAACAATGCTGATAAGCGAAGAATTAAAAAGCAGAAGGGTACTCGTGACGGCCAAAATTTTGGATATTAGTTAAACTTATAAGAGCTCAAAGATAGTGCTTTGCAAATTAACCATTACTTTTAGTGAATTAGTCCATAGCACTATTCGCAATTAGTAATGATTAATGCCGATCGAAAGCTTTTAGACTATAAAAGCAAAGCATCGTTATTAATGGCTTAAAAGGGTAAATCATCTTCGGTTTTTGGATCGCTGCTTAAGCTGTCGTTAGCTGTTCCAGATGAATTTGTGTTTTCTTTTTTGCTCAAAATTGTAAACGTGTCTCCAACTATTTCTGTAGTATAACGTTTATGACCTTCTTTATCATCCCAAGAACGTGTGCGTAATTTCCCTTCTACATATATAGTCGTTCCCTTTTTTAAATATTTTTCTGCAATTTCTGCCAAGCCTCTCCAAACAACAATATTATGCCATTCGGTTTGCTCTTGACGAGCGCCTGTTTTATCTTTATAAACTTCAGTAGTAGCCAACGTAAAGTTTGCAACTGCTGCACCACCTTCTAGATGGCGCACTTCTGGATCTTTTCCCAAATTACCTACCAATATTACTTTATTAACGCCTGCCATTTTTTATCAATTTAATGAAAACAAATATAAGAAAAATGGCCTTAAATCCAAATACGAAATGATTGTTGTAAGTCATTTGGAGCATTCTGCGTTGAAGCAGACATTATCGAGAAACCTTACACAATATTACTTTTAGCCACTATCGGATAAGATTTCTCGACCTTCGACTGCGCTCTGGGTGACCTCCCCTATTTGGTCGCGCTCGAAATGACAGTTCTAAAATTGTTTTCAGCAAAAAACAAGTTTATTTATTCTTCTCTAGGTACAAATCAACCAACCTTGGAACCGCAAAGTTTTGAATTTCACTTTCCTTTATAATAAGTAGATCTTTTGGCAAAAAGGTTTTTAAAGATTTTTTGCAATCAATCTCTATAAAACGTGCATAAATTTTTTGATGACTCAAGATGTGCTTATAAGAGGTAGAAATAGATTTGATAGAATACTTGGTTTTTCCAAGCATATTTTTCCATTCAGGCGACTTCAATAATTGTTCTTCGGATAATTCTTTGGTCGTTTCAATCAATGGAAAATCGTGAAGATTAATCCAAATATCTTTTGCTATACGTTTATGAATCGCAATGCTTCCTTTGTTTCGAAATACCATATAATTAAAGTAACGATTCCTCACTTTCGTTTTCTTTTCCTTGATTGGTAAATCCGCCACCAACTTCTTCGCGAAAGCGTAACACATATTATTTAAAGGACAAACAGAACAATCCGGATTCGCTGGTTTACATTGCAACGCTCCAAACTCCATAAGGGCTTGATTGTGCAAACCAGGATTCTTTTTATCGATGAGTTCATTTGCTAGCTTATAGAATTCCTTTTTCCCCAGTGAACTATCAATTGGAGTTTCTATTCCGAATACCCTGGAAAGCACACGATAAACATTTCCATCTACCACGGCATGCGGTTTATTAAAAGCAAAAGATGCAATTGCTGCAGCCGTATAATCGCCAACGCCTTTTAGAGAAAGAATATCTTCATAGGAATCAGGGAACTTCCCTTTATATATAGTATGGATTGTTTTGGCGGTTGTATGCAGATTTCTGGCCCTAGAATAATAGCCCAATCCTTGCCAGAGTTTCATTACTTTATCGTTATCCGCTTTAGCGAGGTCTTTTACCTTTGGAAAATGCTCGGCAAACTTTAAATAATAAGCCATTCCTTGATCCACACGAGTTTGCTGCAAAATAATCTCCGAAAGCCATATTAAATATGCATCTTTTGTATTCCGCCAGGGTAAATCACGCTTATTTTGATTGTACCAGGTAATTATTTTAGGGGAAAAATGCTTCATTTAAAGGGTTTATTGGGCGATTTTACTAAAAGTAGGTCGAAATTACGATTAAAATTTTTGTTTGAAAATTAAAATACTATCTTTGCCTTCCGAAAAATTATTATTGTATTAATTGTTTGATTATAAATAGTTTATAGACGTATGACAAAGGCAGACATCATTAACGACATTGCAGAAAAAACAGGAATTGAAAAAGTAGCAGTTCAGGCAAGTGTTGAAGCATTTATGAAATCAGTTAGAAACTCAATGGTGAGTGGAGAAAATGTTTATTTGCGAGGATTTGGAAGTTTCATCGTAAAAAGACGAGCTGAAAAAACAGGAAGAAACATTTCCAAAAACACAACCATTATTATCCCAGCACATTACATTCCGGCATTTAAACCGGCTAAAACTTTTGCTGAAAAAGTAAAGAAAAACGTTAAAAAGGAAATACCAGCTTAAACAGTTCAAAGTTGGAAAGTTCAAAGTTTAGAACAGAACCTTGCACTTTTAAACTTTAAACTTTGGACTAATATAAAATGAAACTGAATAAAATTCAAATAGGCTTCGTTTCAGGTGCATTGTTACTTATCGTTCTTTTATTGTTAGCAAACACAAAACTTCTTCCGAAAAAAGAAGAAGCCCCAGAAGCAGAACACAACCATCCTGGAGCTGCTGAATTTACCAAAATGGTACAAGCTGCAGTGAATAGTTTGAGTGCTTCCGAAAAAGCAACAGTTCAAAAATTGGATGAAGCAATCAAATCTTCAACTGATAAAAAACTTGCTTTCGAAAACATGATTAACATGTGGGACAGCTTGAGAAATCCTTCGGTTGCTGCTTATTATATGGAGCAAGCATCAGAAGCTTCGCCTACTGAAAGCAATTGGATGGAAACAGCAAATCGTTATTACGCTGCTACTCGTTTTGCTAAAGAAACTGAACGACCGTTACTTTTCAATAAAGCAATGGATTGTTTCACTCATGTGTTAGAACTGAATCCGAAAAACTTAGAAGCTAAAATCAATTTAGCATCTTGCTATGTAGAAGGAAGTCCAGACCCAATGAAAGGAATTGGAATGTTGAGAGAAATTGAAAAGACTGATTCGAATAATGTTAATCTTCAATTGAACTTTGCGTTTTTCTCGGAACGATCAGGACAGTGGGATAAAGCAATTGCAAGATTTGAAAAAGTGTTGAAAATTCAACCCGATTTTATTGAAGCATATTTGCATCTAGCAGATGCTTATCAACAAAAAGGTGATAAAGCAAAAGCAATTGAGAGTTTAAAAAAATATGTTACGTTAGTTGATGATGTAACAATCAAAACAGAAGTACAAGATTATATAAATAAATTAACCACTGAGGAAACTCATGTTCACAGACAGTAAACGGATTTATAAACATTAAACATTTAAGTCATGCCAAGCGGTAAAAAAAGAAAAAGACATAAAATGGCTACTCACAAACGTAAAAAGCGTTTGAGAAAAAACAGACATAAGAAAAAATAATTCCTCTTCGGAGGATTATTTTTAATTGTGTGATTAGCAGCGTCATTTTACAGAATAGAAATTCAAAAATCTATTCTGTTTATTAGCACACGCCTGTTTGTTTTCTAGGAAGTGGCGAGGCATTCTCGCCATCGCGAGTGAAACCTTGCGACACCATCAATTTATTAAAATGATCCGTCCCGATAATTTCGGGATGGATATTGTATTCATTAAAAAAACTTTAGAGTGAACAGCGAATTAATCATTGATTCAACACCCTCCGAAGTTGTTATTGCACTATTAAATGACAAAAGATTAGTAGAACTTAATAGAGAAAAAAGCAACAATAACTTTTCAGTTGGTGACATTTATCTGGGACGAGTAAAAAAAGTAATGCCCGGTTTAAATGCAGCCTTTGTGGATGTTGGATACGAAAAAGATGCATTTTTGCATTACCTGGATTTGGGGCCTCAGGCCGCATCATTCGGGAAATACACCAAATTAGTGCAAACTGGAAAACAAACGACTTCCAACTTAATGTATTTTAAGTTTGAAAACGATATTCCAAAGGATGGTAAAATAGGTAATATCATCAATTCAAATCAGCAAATTCTCATTCAAATTGCAAAAGAGCCTATTTCTACAAAAGGTCCGAGAATTACCACTGAAATTTCATTAGCTGGACGTTATTTAGTCCTCATTCCTTTTTCAGATAAAATTTCTGTTTCTCAAAAAATCAAAACCAACGATGAGAAAACACGTTTGAAAAAACTGATTGCGAGTATCAAACCAAAAAACTTTGGAGTAATCATTCGTACAGTTGCTGAAGGAAAAAGTGTTGCTGATTTAGATACGGATTTAAACGACTTAGTTAAAAAGTGGGATATTTGTTTTGAAGCATTAAAAACTGCTCAACCACCACAAAAAGTATTAGGAGAACTGGATCGCACATCTGCAATTTTGCGCGATTTGTTAAATGCAAGTTTCAACAGCATTCACGTAAACGACCAAGCACTGTATGACGAAACAAAAACGTATTTACATGCAATTGCTCCCGATAAAGAAAATATTTTAAAACTTTACAAAGGCACCACTCCGATCTTCGATAATTTTGGAGTTGACAGACAAATCAAAGGATTGTTTGGAAAAACAGTTACGATGAAAAGTGGCGGTTACTTAATTGTAGAACATACTGAAGCTTTACACGTTATTGATGTAAACAGCGGTAATCGTGCAAAATCTGATAATTCACAAGAGAACAATGCGCTGGAAGTAAATTTAGAAGCGGCAGTTGAAGTTGCTCGTCAGTTACGTCTGCGCGATATGGGTGGAATTATTGTGGTAGATTTTATTGATTTACATTCAGCCGAAAATCGCAAATTACTCTACGAAAAGATTCGTGATGAAATGGCGAAAGATCGTGCTAAGCATAATATTCTTCCTCCAAGTAAATTCGGATTGATTCAAATCACTCGTCAGCGTGTTCGTCCAGAGATGAACATTGTTACAGTAGAAAAATGTCCGACTTGCAACGGCAGTGGAGAAATTCAAGCTAGCATCATTTTAATTGATCAAATAGAAAATAACTTACGTTATATTTTAAAAGAACAAAACGAAAAAGATGTTACACTTTGTGTTCATCCTTATTTGGAAGCATATATCACTAAAGGATTTTTCTCTTCACTGAAAGGTAAATGGAGTAAAAAGTACGGCCGCAAGTTTAAAGTACGAGCTGTTTCTTCTTATACATTTATGGAATATCATTTCATGAATAAGAATGAGGATGAAATTAAAATTTAGTTGCTTGTTCTGTGATGTTAGTTGTTAAATAATAGACATTAGACGAAACGTTCTGTAGAAATATAGAACGTTTTTGTTTTTAGATTATCTTTACGAAGCGTACGTTTTTTAAACAAAAATTATAAAATGCCTGAGCATTCATGAATACCTTTAACTGAAAATTAAAAAAATGAATAAAAGAATTATCCATACACTATTACTACTATTTATTTTTAGTACTATAAAAGCACAGATAATCAACCAAGATTCTGTTTACATTGTTACCAATTATTATAAAATAGAACGTAGCATCCCCATGCGTGACGGAGTAAAACTATTTACAGCCATTTACATTCCTAAAGACGCAACCAAAAAGTATCCAATTATGATGACGCGTTCACCATACTCTTGTGCGCCTTATGGTGAGAATAACTTCAGAAATTTCTGGAGCAGAAATACAAAAGAATATTTTAAACAAAATTATATTGTTGTTCTTCAGGATGTGCGCGGTGCATATATGAGTGAAGGTGTATACGAAGATATTCGTCCGTTCAACCCCAACAAGAAATCAAAAAAAGATGTTGACGAATCCAGTGATACTTATGATGCGATTGATTGGATGATAAAAAATATTCCAAGTAACAATGGAAATGTTGGAGTAAGTGGAATTTCTTATCCTGGTTTTTATTCTACTATGGCTGCATTATGCGGACACCCAGCATTAAAAGCAGTTGGTCCACAAGCGCCTGTTACCGACTGGTTCATTGGCGATGATGTTCATCACAAAGGTGCATTTTTTGTAATGGATGATTTTGATTTCGATTATTCCTTTGGAGTTCCTCGTCCGAAACCAACCACAGCAAACGGTCCTGATTTTAAATACCCTACTCCAGATAATTATGATTTCTTTTTAAAAGTGGGAACATTAAAAAATCTTACAAAATTATACATGGGCGATTCCATGAAATTTTGGAATGAAGAAATGAATCATCCAAATTATGATGCATTTTGGAAAGCAAGAGCTGTTACATATCATTTAAAGAATATAAAACCAGCAATGCTAATTACAGGCGGATTGTTTGATGCAGAAGATGTTTGGGGCTCATGGAATACTTATAAAACAATTGAAAAACAAAGTCCGAAAACAAATAATAAAATTGTGATGGGTCCTTGGGTTCATGGCGGATGGGCAAAAACGGATGGAAGTTATTTAGGAAATGTTCAGTTTGGAAAAGGGAATTCGGAATACTATTATAAAAATATTGAAATGCCTTTTTTTAATTATTATTTAAAAGGAGAAGGTGATGCAAATAAAATTGCAGAAGCAACAATTTTTATTTCAGGAGAAAATAAATGGACAACCTTTACAGAGTGGCCACCAAAAAATGCAGAAACAAAACCAATCTATTTGAAAGAGAATGGTGCTTTATCATTTACAAAAGCAACAACCAATAATAGCTTTACAGATTATATAAGCGATCCAGCAAAACCTGTTCCTTATACTGAAGATGTACATTTGCACCGTACACGTGAATATATGATAGACGACCAGCGTTTTGCAGCACGCAGAACAGATGTATTAGCTTTTTCTACTGAAATTTTAACAGAAGATATTACATTGGCTGGACCAATAATTGCAAATTTATTAGCAAGTATCTCCACCACTGATGCTGATTTTGTTGTTAAATTGATTGATGTTTTTCCAGATGATTTTAAATATTCTGAAAACGATAAATACCCAATGGGTGGTTATCAAATGTTAGTCCGCGGAGAAGTGTTAAGAGGCAAATTCAGAAATAGTTTTATCCCTGGAGATTCGATTGGGAAAAATCCCGAGCCTTTTGTTCCTGGAAAAATAACAGATGTTAGTTTTGAATTACCGGATGTTGCTCATACATTTCAAAAAGGACACAAGTTGATGATTCAAATTCAAAGTTCTTGGTTTCCTTTAGTAGATAGAAATCCACAGCAATTCTTGGATATCTATCATTGTGATGAAAAAGATTTTATCAAATCGACTATTAAGCTTTATCATGATGCAAATAATGCATCGAGTATATTATTACCGATTCTCAAAAAATAAAACACTTCGATTTGTCTGCTTATTATCAAAAATGATATGTGGTCTGAGAATATTTCTATTTTATTTTTAGGATGTGTTTTGATTGCAGGAATTTATGGAGCACTTACCGCTGATAAAAAGATATTTCTGTTTCAAGGTGCGCGGCCTTTAATTTGACTAATCCTTATCTTTTAAAATAAAAAACTACGCACATCAGCTTGATCTGCGAGCAAAAAATGTACGAGGACGATAAAAAACAAAACAAAAAATTAACGCCCAATCAAGCAACAATCAAAGCACAAAACTCTTGTGCTTACCAGGAACGTTGCCAGCAAGAAATGCGCGACAAACTCTACGAATGGGGCTTACACTCCAATGACGTGGAAAACATTATCGCCAATTTAATTTCCGATAATTTTCTAAACGAAGAACGATTTGCAAAAGCTTTTGCAGGAGGAAAATTTAGAATAAAAAAATGGGGAAGAGTGAAAATTAAAATAGAATTTAAAAAACGTAAAATATCTGACTACTGCATAAAAAAGGGAATGCAAGAAATTGATGAAACAGATTATATTAAAACTCTGAAAAGCATTTTAGCAAAGAAATTAAAAGAGAATCCGAAAGGCAAAGTGCAGGTGAGAAATTACAAAGCAGCACAGTATGCAATGTCAAGAGGATACGAAGGCGATTTGGTTTGGGACATTTTGAGAGGTGATTAGGTGACTGGGTGATAAAGTGATAAGGTGATAGGGTGATAAGGTGATAGGGTGATAAAGTGATAGAGTGATAGAGTGATAGAGTGATAGAGTGAATAGGTGAAAAAAATAGTCGATTTTAAACGTTTATTTACCGACCAATATATACTGCATGAGTAGTTTTGCAGTATGAGACCACACAAGAATTTATTGGTCTGGAAAGAATCGATCTCTTATGTACAAGAGATTTATAAATTAACAAACCAACTGCCCGATACTGAAAAATTTGGATTGATATCACAACTAAGAAGAGCATCTGTTTCAATTCCTACCAATATTTCTGAAGGTGCGGCTAGAAGTACAAAAAAAGAATTCCTTTACTTTTTATACATTTCGTCTGGCTCTCTCAGTGAAGTAGACACCCTACTAACAATTGCAGAAAATTTAGAGTATATAAGCAAAACCGACTTAGAAAACTGCGAAAAAAAAATGGGAACGATGAGCTCCCTACTAAATGGCTTAATAAGAAAACTAAAATCCGAAATATAAAATCTCACCCACCTTATCACTGTATCACCCCATAACCTTATCACCCATTCATAAGACCAGCTTCCTTGAGCACTTGCTCTCCTTCCTGTTTATATTTTACAGAAATACTTCGTCTAAGCACTTTTCCTTCTGGTCCTTCAAAATAAATTAACACTCTTGGATAAGAAAACATAGGCGTTTTTAAATGAACGTTTTTTATTTTACTTCTTTGAATAGTTGGAGTACTGCTGCTCACAAATGCTTCTTTAATTTGCATAAACGAAAGCAATAATAAAAGCAGAGCTCCGTAATTAAGAATGTGCTTAAAGAAATTCACTCCATAATAAGAAAGAGAAAACATCGTATAAAAAAGAATAAATGCAAAGAAAATATAATTCAACACACTTTTTATTCCCCAAGCATCACTTACTTCATGTTCTAAAGGAATACGTGTTGGTTCTTTGGTATTGAATATAAAAACGGTATCATCACTGATATGGCAATATTCTCCTGTTGTTGTTCTAAAATATTTAGTAGGCTTCATCCTTTTATTTAAATAGCAATACTCTCCTCTCCTTCTTATATCTCCAGCGTCACACTGCGCCCGACCGCAGGGAGGTCATCCCGAGCGGAGTCGATGGACGAAGTGTTTACGGAGCATAAACTCAATCTTCAAATGCAAAAATACTCTTATTTCGCTCTCAAATTCCCAATATTTATTAACTTCGCACTATGATTACTACAGACCAACTAAAAGACCTTCGGGAGCGCACCAGTGCGTTAAGGGGGCATCTTTGACATCGACCGTAAGCTTCGCGAAATAGCTGAAGAAGAAGAGAAAGCACTCGCACCGAATTTCTGGGACGACCCAAAAAAGGCAGAAGAACTGCTAAAACAAACCAAATTAAAAAAGAATTGGACCCTTTCATTTGCTCAGGCACAGAGCAATGTGGATGATCTTGCCTTGCTGTATGATTATTTCAAGCAAGGTGAAGCCACGGAGCTGGATGTTGAACAACAATATCAAACAACCATTCAGTTGCTGGAAGAAATTGAGTTCAAAAATATGCTCAGTGGAAAAGAGGATATTTTAAGTTGTGTTGTACAAATAAATGCTGGAGCTGGAGGAACCGAAAGTTGCGATTGGGCAGAAATGCTTATGCGTATGTACATGATGTGGGGAACAAAAAATGGTTATAAAATAAAAGAAACCGACAGAACAGATGGTGATGCAGCAGGAATAAAATCGGTGACATTAGAATTTGAAGGCGATTATGCTTTCGGATATTTAAAAGGTGAAAATGGAGTTCACCGTTTGGTGCGTATTTCTCCCTTCGACTCTAACGCAAAACGACATACTTCTTTTGCTTCGGTTTATGCTTATCCATTAATTGATGACACAATTGAAATTGATGTAAATCCAGCTGATTTAGAATTTGAAACATTTAGAGCAGGCGGTGCAGGAGGACAAAATGTGAACAAGGTAGAAACTGCAGTAAGATTGTATCACAAGCCATCCGGCATCATCATTAAAAATCAGGAATCGCGTTCACAATTACAAAATAAAGAGAATGCAATTAAATTATTGAAATCACAATTGTTTGAAGTAGAATTACGAAAACAACGTGAAGCGATAAATGTGATTGAAGGAAATAAAAAGAAAATTGAATGGGGTTCACAAATACGAAATTATGTTTTTCATCCCTATAAATTAATTAAAGATGTAAGAACAGGTCATGAAACATCCAATATTCAGGCAGTAATGGATGGTGATTTGAAAGATTTTATTAAGGCGTACCTCATGGAGTATGGCAATTCGTAAAAGGATTGGAACGCAGATTTTTTTGTGATTTTTATGATAAGGTATGATTTTTAAGGTGAATGACAATCGTTACGATAAGCTATTCCCCTCTAGAGAGGGTTTAGGGGTGCGTAAAAGCGAATCATAATTATGAAAAAATATGTTTATATAAAACATAACATACCTTACAACAAAATATTTTATCATTTTTAATCTTAATAATCATAAAAAAATCTGCGTTTCTATAAACACTAGCACTATGATCACAATCTACCACAACACCCGTTGCTCCAAAAGCAGAGACGTTTGCACGATCTTAGAAAAAAAGAAAGTGAAAACGGAAGTAGTTGAGTATTTAAAGACACCACCTACTGAAGCAGAAATAATTGAGCTTTTGAAAATGCTTGGAATGAAAGCAGAAGATTTAGTGCGTAAAAAAGAGCCTTTGTTTTTGGAAAAATTTAAAAACAAGAAATTAACCGAAGCACAATGGATAAAAGCTATGGCGCAAAACCCTATTCTTATTGAGCGACCAATCATTGTTAAAGGTAAGAAAGCCATCATTGGCAGGCCTCCTGAAAAAGTGTTGGAGTTTTTGAAGTAAATATCCCCTCTTTCATATTGCTAAAAAACTTAGCAGAAATACTCCCGCTTCAGCATTCAATCATATAATAATTAATATGGATTTGCAGGAACTTTGAGATCACAAATTGTGACCTCAAAATGATATACCACAAGAGGTATCACAAATTGTGATACCTCAACTTGATATTCCAAAATGGAATATCAAGATAAAAACTATATTATGACAAAAAAGGAAACTGCATTAACTAAGGAGGTTATAATTAATAAGATTTATTATGTCCGAGAACAAAAAGTAATGCTTGATAAAGATTTGGCCGAATTATATCAGGTAACAACCGGGAACTTAAATAAAGCTTTACTCAGAAATAGCAAGCGATTTCCAACTGATTTTATGTTTCAATTAACTGAGAAAGAATTTAAGAACTTGATATTCCAAAATGGAATATCAAGTTGGGGTGGAACGAGAAGGTTCCCTTATGCTTTTACAGAACAAAGAGTTGCAATGCTATCAGGGATATTGAACAGTGATAGAGCTATAAATGTCAATATACAAATTATGCGGGTCTTTACACATATCCGACAAATGCTAATAGAGAATACAGAACTTCGCCTTGCTATTGAAGAAATAAAAAAGAAAACAGATAATAATTCAAAAAATATCGAACTCGTTTTTCAGTACCTTGATAAATTAATTGAAAAGAAAGATGCTCCTCGTAAAAAGATTGGTTTTAAAATCTCTAAAAAGAAAAAATAAGCTCTTTACTATTTCATTACAATTTATTATATTTGGTATGCACCTACGATACAACGTAGTTTTACTTTCAGAAAAACCGGAATATTGAATGACGACTTATTGTATAGGATTTTTTGTAGATTTTGTATCGGGAAATAGATATTTCAGCTACACCCAACAAGTTTCTACTAATCATTTTTAACAATACCCAGCAATATAAATTTTAGATTAATTAAAAGCATTTTCTTTTTATTAATTCCTTCGTTAAAAACTATTTTTGCTTTTTATGTTTAGTTTTTTTGTGAGAACTATAAAACGGAAGCAAAGTGAGTTTGCTACCGATAATTTTATTTTAAATGCATAACAGTAAACCAATTCTATTTATTACTGTTTTCTTTATTCTTATCCAATCCGATAATTTATCCTAATTTTGTGTTAATTAATAAATTTACCCTAATTCTGTAATAATGTTGTTTATTATCCACATTTATAGTATATTTGTGGATATTAATCAACATTTATATGAACTCAAAAAGACAAACTCTTTTCCCAAAGCATTTAAAAATACTTCAGGAATTAGGAGAAAATATTAAATTAGCTCGTAAAAGAAGAAAATTGACTACCATACAAGTATCAGAGCGAGCAGGAATAGATAGAACAACTCTTTATTTAATCGAGAAAGGAACTCCTAGTGTATCAATGGGGGCATATTTTAATGTATTGCGCGTATTGGGTTTGCAAGATGATTTTTTAAAATTGGCATCTGAAGATAAGCAAGGGAGAGATATTCAAGACTTAGAACTTTTAGGAGGTAAATAAAATGGCAACAAGTAAAATAGATATATTGGTTTATGCAGATTGGTTGGAAATAGGCGGGCCAAAGTTAATAGGAATCCTAGCTGCTCATCAAGGTAAGGGCAGAAGAGCATTTAGTTTTAGTTATGATGAAAAATGGTTGGAAACAGAAAAGCCATTTTTATTTGATCCGGATGTTACCTGGAATAGAGGACAACAATTTCCAATTGGGAAAAACAATTTTGGAATTTTTAATGATGCGATGCCAGATACTTGGGGACGCACCTTAATGAAAAGAAGAGAGGCTCAAATTGCTAAGGAAGAAAAAAGAGTTGTAAAAAATCTTCATGACATTGATTTTTTATTGGGTGTGAATGACGAAAGTAGAATGGGAGGCTTACGATTTAAGTTAAAAGAAAAAGAACCCTTTTTAAATAATGACAATGCTCGGCCAACACCGCCATGGTCTTCTGTTAGCGAATTGCAACATGGTATTTCGTTAATTGAATCGGATAAGGATAATAAAGAGGTGCGTAAATGGCTGAGTATATTATTGGCTCCTGGTTCTTCTTTAGGTGGCGCGCGACCAAAAGCAAATATCATTGATGAGAAAAGAAATTTATGGATAGCTAAATTTCCATCTAAAGAAGATACTATTGATAAAGCTGCGTGGGAATTTCTATCCTATAAATTGGCTATCAAAGCAGGTATAGAAATGACTGAGTGTAAAATTGAAAAAATTGCAAGAAAACATCATACTTTTTTTACCAAACGGTTTGATCGCCTAAAGGATAAGCGAATTCATTTTGCTTCGGCTATGACTATGACCGGTAATAACGAGGATACTATTAAGGAGAATCATCCAAGTTATTTAGATATTGCAGAATTCATACAATTTAATGAATCAAATAATACAAAGGAATTACAACAATTATGGAGAAGAATGGTTTTTAATATCGCTATATCCAATACTGATGATCATTTAAGAAATCATGGGTTTATTCTTCATAAAACTGGATGGCAATTATCTCCAGCATATGATATAAATCCTTCAATTGATA
The DNA here is from genome assembly GCA_945879015.1 of Chitinophaga pinensis. Classification (GTDB taxonomy): domain Bacteria; phylum Bacteroidota; class Bacteroidia; order 2-12-FULL-35-15; family 2-12-FULL-35-15; genus 2-12-FULL-35-15. Next base: position 15,272 of record CAMCUO010000026.1, read on the forward strand.
AAGATGGGCTATCGCTAAATATTGATACTAATAATAATGCTTTAGATTTTGATTTGGCAAAAAGTGTTGGTGAATATTTTCAGCTTAAAGAAAAACAAATGGATGATATTTTAAAAGAAATTAAAGGAGCAGTAAAAAACTGGAAAACAGAAGCAACAAAAATTGGAATTTCAAAAGCTGAAATTACTCTGATGAGTTCTGCGTTTAAATTTTAAAACTTGATTTTGTTCAATTTTCGGAATCATGAAGCTATTGGAAATTCCGTTTTGTCAGACCCCATTTTTTCGGGTTTGACAGACCCCAGTTAAAAGAGGAATCAAAACCCCTAAGAAAAAGTAATAGTTTTATATTTACAGCATGATTGAAAATAAAATGGAGGGGTCAGAAAAATGCGAAAAATAGGGGTCTCCGGTTGCGGAATTTCCAGTAGGAACTATAGTCTGTTTTTCGCCAAGTTGAAATAGTGGTATAAGGAATTTGTTGTCGGAAATCTTTGGGCAACAAAGATTCATTTCCAGTAGCATATAAGAATACTACTGAGCTGTCGTATTTCTGTTTCATGTTAATTTGGTTTTGGTTTGTTGGTGATACGGAGAAAACGGGAAATGGAACGCAGATTTTCATGATCTTCATGATAAAAACTGATTGTTGGGTGGCATAATTTTTATGATTAGCAAAACCAGATCTTAATTAATCCAAATCGCCAAAGGCGATCAAAAAAATCCTATTAAATCATGAAAATCGGAATAATCAGCGTTCTATCTAAGCCAATCTTCATCAAAAAAGCCTCATTTCATACCAAAATAAATCTTAAATTTACACAGCAAAAATCCTAAATCTAAAAATCCTTTAATCCTAAATAATAAATGGAGTACAGAATTGAAACAGACACAATGGGCGAGGTAAAAGTACCTGCTGATAAATATTGGGGAGCACAAACAGAACGTTCCCGCAACAATTTTAAAATAGGCCCTGAAGCAAGTATGCCTAAGGAAATTATATATGCATTCGGCTTTCTGAAAAAAGCGGCTGCTATGGCTAATTGTGAATTGGGTGTTTTATCTAATGAGAAAAAAGATCTTATCGCAAAAGCTTGTGATGAAATTATTGCAGGGAAATTAGATGATCAATTTCCATTGGTGATTTGGCAAACTGGTTCGGGTACGCAATCCAACATGAATGCGAATGAAGTAATTGCCTACCGTGCACATGTGATGAGTGGTGGAAAATTAGCAGACGAGAAAAAAGCATTACATCCGAATGATGATGTGAATAAATCACAATCGTCAAATGATACGTATCCAACGGCTATGCACATTGCATCTTACAAACAAGTTGTGGATATTACTCTTCCGGGAATTGAAAAACTAAGAGATACTTTATTAAAAAAATCCAACGATTTTAAAACCATTGTGAAAACGGGTCGTACTCACTTTATGGATGCAACTCCTTTAACACTTGGACAAGAGTTTGGAGGATATGCACAGCAATTAACGAATGGAATCCGTGCAATTAAAAATGCATTGGAAATGGTTCGTGAATTGGCATTGGGCGGAACAGCTGTAGGAACAGGCTTGAACACACCAAAAGGATACGATGTTTTAGTTGCGAAAAAAATTGCAGAATTAACAGGTCTACCTTTTGTAACTGCACCAAATAAATTTGAAGCATTAGCAGCACATGATGCAATGGTAGAATTATCAGGAGCATTAAAACGAACAGCTGTTTCATTAATGAAAATTGCAAACGATATTAGAATGTTGTCTTCTGGTCCGCGTTCAGGAATTGGAGAATTGATTATTCCAGATAACGAACCGGGTTCTTCAATTATGCCAGGAAAAGTAAATCCTACACAACCGGAAGCATTAACTATGGTTTGTGCGCAAGTAATGGGAAATGATGTAGCTGTTTCAATTGGTGGAATGAATGGACATTTTGAACTGAATGTTTTCAAACCGGTGATTGCTGCAAATGTTTTACAATCGGCACGTTTAATTGGTGATGCTTGTGTTTCGTTTAATGATAATTGTGCTGTTGGAATTGAGCCAAACTTGCCAATGCTAAAACAACATTTAGAAAATTCCTTGATGTTGGTGACCGCGTTGAATACACATATTGGTTATGAAAAAGCAGCAAAAATTGCAAAGACAGCACACAAAGGAAACAAAACATTACGTGAAGCGGCAATTGAATTGGGATATGTAACGAATGAGCAATTTGATGAATGGGTGAAGCCTGAGGATATGTGTGGGTCGATGAAGTAAAATTTTCGTTCTAATAGGCAAGATTGCCACATCCCGCGAAAATGCGGGACTCGCAATGACAGCCAATACAATGATGCGTTTTTAAAGAATGTCATTGCGAGCGAAGAGAAGCAAGCTCTAACATAAATAGGAAACAATACATTATAAGAAGGACAACGTTCGTTATTAAGAATCATCCCCCTAAAAATATATTTTACGATTTTGAAAAAGCATTTTTATTTTCTGTTATTCATTGCAATTAATTTTATTGCTACTTCTGCTTTTTCACAAACTGATACGGTGATTAATGGGGTTCTGTACAAAAGAGTTGAAGAACCAAAACAAGTTGAACAACCTGTTGATACAAAAAAGAAAAGACATATCCCGCCTGTTGACAGTACATTCATTATAAAAAATAAAAAATTACGTTACTATAATAATTGGTTGACTATTGGTGGAGGTTTTAATCAAAACTTAACTTACAAAAGAAAAATTGGTTTTGCCGGAGGATTAGATTACAATTTCCATATTAAGCAACAGTATTTCCAGGTAGGAACATTTATTTCTGGAGAAAAATTCGGTTTTTATGATAACTATCAATTTCATTTAGGATATGGGAAACGTTATGAAGATAAAGACATTCACTTTGCAGGATTTGCAGGAGTCTCCTATTCAACAGGCTACGGAAAGGTTGGTGACACTGTTTATACAAGACCATTTAGTCAACCAGGAATTTATGCGCAAATAGAAGCAGTAAAAAAAGTTACGTATGATGTGGGAGCTGGATTTACTTTTTTTGTAGACTGGAATCAAGAGCAAGCAATTTTCGGAGCGAAGTTTATTGTGTATTTTTCAGGAGCGTATAGAGGGAAGAAATATAATGATGGGAAGAATGTTGATTAGGAATTCTATAGATTAATTATTCTCCGCTCATGCAAATCCCCCTAACCCCCTTTTTCTAAGGGGGAATTGATTCTAGTTAAATTAAAATCAGAGCCACCCTATAACTTTATCACCTTATTACTCAATCACTAACCTAGTTACTTAATCACCTAGTTACCTAGTCACCTTCTAAACAAACTTATCACCCTTCTGAATTTTCACATCGTTTACAAATGTTTTGATTTCTTGTTCATCTTGTTTTTTACAGATTAACAAAATTCCATCTGATTCTACTACGATGTAATCTTCCAAGCCTTGCATTACTACTAATTTGTCTTTTGAAACATTTACAATACAATTTTTTGAATCGTACATCATCACATTTTTTCCAACTATCGCATTGTTATTATCATCTTGTTTGATATGATCATACAAGGAACCCCACGTTCCTAAATCACTCCAACCAATTATGGATGAACGCACGTATACGTTCTCTGCTTTTTCCATCAATGCATAATCTATGGAAATATTTTTACAATTGGTATATGCTTTTGCAATAAACTCTGCTTCTTTTGGAGTATTATAAAAACTATTTCCTTCTTTGAAAATCGCATCCATATCAGGTGAATGTTCTTCGAATGCTTTAATCACACTTTTTACACTCCATATAAAAATTCCTGAATTCCATAAAAAATCTCCGCTTTGTAAAAAGAATTTTGCCATTTCTAAATCTGGCTTTTCTGTAAACGTTTTTACTTTTTTAATTCGTTTATCTTTTTCCTTTGATTCGGATTCAACAAATTGAATATAACCGTAACCTGTATCAGGACGACTTGGGCGAATACCAAGCGTTACCAAACAATCTTCCGAAGCAGCTTTTAAATAACAGGCTTTAATTGCTTTTACAAATGTATCTTCTTTAATAATTAAGTGATCTGAAGGAGCAATAACGGTTAGAGCATCCGGATTCAATTGTGCTATTTTGTAGCACGCATATGCAACACATGGAGCAGTGTTTTTACGTGCAGGTTCACTTAAAATATTCTCAGATGAAATTCCTTTGATCTGCTCTTTCACTAAATCAACATAGGAATCGTTTGTAACTATAAAAATATTTTCTTTAGGACAAAGCCTTAAAAAGCGACTATAGGTTTGTTGCAAAAGTGTTTTGCCAGTCCCTAAAATATCCATGAACTGTTTCGGATGAGCTGTTCTACTCATCGGCCAAAAGCGGCTTCCAACGCCACCTGCCATTATCACACAATAATTATTCTTCACAAATTTGCTAATTACTAATTAATATAAATTCAGCAATCCCAACGAATTACTAATTTTTTACGAAATGTACGAATTACAAATTATTCGAATTTCGTATTTTTCGTACCCTTTTCGTAATTCGATGATGTTATTTTAATTTTTTAAATGCACTTCTCAAACTTTCAATCACTGCATCGATCTCTTCAATTTTGCAAGTACCAACCGACAAACGATACCAATTTGAATCATCAGAAGCACCAAATGCATAAAAGGGAACCAATGCTACTTTTGCTTCATCCAAAATATATTTGGTAACATCTTGAGTTGTTTTCAAAACTGTTCCGTCTGCTTTTGCTTGTCCGTGTAAAGCAAACTGAACTGTTAAATAAATTGCAGCTTCCGGAGCGATTGCATCTACCTTAAATCCTTCTGCTTTTAAACTCTGAAATCCTTTGTAAATACCAACTAAGCGATCGTTGATTTTTGTTTTGGTGCTATTTATAAACGTTTCGTACTTATTTAAATCATTCAAATAAACAGCGGTTGCCATTTGTTCAGCTTTAGGAGCCCAAGCACCAACATGCGTTAAAATGGACTTCATTTTTTCAATAATCTTTTTCGGACCCATGCTCCAACCAACTCTTACTCCTGTTGCAGACAATGATTTTGAAATTCCATCTACAAACACCGTGTAGTTTTTCATTTCAGGACGAAGTGAAACAGGATTATAATGTTTTGTTTCTCCAAAAGTTAATTCCCAATAAATTTGATCGTACATTAAGTACAAATGTTTTTTATTTTCGAGTGTTCGTTTTTCATTTTCCTCCAAAATCATATCACAAATTTCTTCCAAATCTTTTTTACGGAAAGTTGTTCCTGTTGGATTTAATGGCGAACACAAAGCAATTAAATTAGCAACACCTATATATGGCTTGATATCAGCCGCAGTAGGCATAAATTTATTTTCAGGTGTTGTTTCAATCAACACAGGCTTTGCATTATTCAGATATGTGTAGTGATTGTTATTCCATGATGGAACTGGAAAAACAACAGTATCACCTTCATCCACCAATGCTTTAAAAATGGCATAAATAATAGGACGGGCACCACCAGCAATTACAATTTCATCTGTTTTATAATCTAAATCACCACGTTCTTTTAATAGCTTGGAAACTGATTGACGTAATTCTAACATTCCATCAGCAGCAGGATAATTTGTTTGGTCATCTTCATAAGCTGCAATAATTGCCGTTTTTAATTCAGCAGGAATAGGAAATAGTTTAGGATTAAAATCACCGATAGTAAAATTATAAACCTTTTCGCCTTGCTTAATCTTTTCGTTTACTTCAGCAGCAAGTTTTATAATTTCCGACCCAATAATATTTTGAGCCAATTTTGATACTTTTAAATCGATGTTTTTTTCCATTGTATTTGCACTCATAATGTAACAATTTTAAGCGTTATTAATTGGTAAATCTTGTGATTAACAAATTTAACAAAAACCCAATACCTTGTGCTTAATTGTTGATTAATTATTGGACTATGTTGGACTATTTTCGGCAAAAAATGGAGTATTAATTACCAATACTTCTGTAATGGGGTTAAACAGATAGGTCGCCTTGGTATTCACATCTATGCATTTAATGCGTTTTCGGGATTGTGGACCTTTTATAAAGTGCCGATTATCGTTATAGGAGAAGGTTGCACCTAGCGGAACATCTTCTAAAAGTACAGTATTTTCTCGAATATCATAGTTTTTTAGAATTCGCAAAAGATTAGTATCCGAACAACTAGAAGCAGCTGGATTATTCATGTATTTTCTTAAAGCAGTTATAATATCTACAGGAAAAATATCTGGAATTAAAAATTGTTGCATCAAAAGTTTATAATGCAATTTCCATTCATCGCCATGTGGTTTTACATTATCCTTATGCTTATTGTAGGTAGATAAATGTGCGATCTCATGAACAAGTGTAATCAAAAAGGCATATTTATTCATATCGTAATTAATAGTAATCAAATGATTTTCTCCTTTTACTGGCGGACGATAATCACCATACTTTGAGCTACGACTTTTTTTGATTTTTAATTTGAAATCGAACTTGTAAATCCATTCGGAGATAACTGGAACCGCTTTTTCAGGAATGTATTTATGAAGGATGGATTGATTTCTTTCGAGCTGATTCATATTCCAACGAATTACTAATTTTTTACGAAATATACGAATTACAAAAATAAAAACCGAGATTCGAATTTCGTATTTTTCGTATTCGATTCGTAATTCGTTAGAGTTTTTATTTTAACAATTGATAAACAATAAAACTAGAAATATAAGCGAGTGCGCCCATAAAAAAGAATTGAATAGTAGGCCATTTCCAACTCTTTGTTTCGCGATATACTACAGCTAGCGTGCTCATGCATTGCATTGCGAAGGCATAAAAAATCATTAATGAAAAACCTACAGCAATTGAATATTTTGGTTTTCCTGTTTCCGGATCTTTTTCGGCTTGCATTTTTTCACGAATGGTTTGAGTATTGTCTGTATTTCCTGCGCTGTAAATAGTTGCCATCGTTCCAACAAATACTTCTCGTGCTGCAAAAGATGTTACTAGAGAAATTCCAATTTTCCAATCGAAGCCCAAGGGTTTAATTGCTGGTTCTATTGATTTACCTAACATTCCTGCATAGGAAACTTCTAATTTTTCGGAAGCAATTTTTGCATCTAATTCATTTTGATTTAAATCTCCTCTGAAACTATAGTCTTGATATTTTTTATCAATTACTTCAAATTTATTTCCTGGAGCATGTGATGATAGAAACCAAAGAATAATCGAAATAGCAACAATGATTTTCCCAGCATCAAACAAAAACATTTTTACTTTATCAAAAATTGTTAGTCCGACAGTGCGCCATTGCGGAGTACGATACACTGGCAACTCCATAATAAAATAACTTTTTTCTCTTGCTTTTAAAATCCATTTTAAAATCCATGCTGCACCAATTGCTGCAATAAATCCAATTAAATACAAAGCCATCAATATCAATCCCTGATAATTGAAAAAGCCTAAAGTTTTATCTTGGGGAACGACTAATGAAATAAGTAATGTGTAAACTGGAAGTCGCGCAGAACAACTCATCAATGGCGTTACCATTATTGTAATGATTCTTTCTTTCCAACTACTAATTGTTCTTGCACTCATAATTGCAGGAACAGCACATGCAACTCCACTTATCAATGGAATAACTGAGCGGCCATTCAATCCAAATCTTCGCATGAGTTTATCCATAATAAAACTCACTCTCGCCATATAACCAGTGTCTTCTAATATCGCGATAAACGCAAACAACAATGCAATTTGTGGGACAAAGACTACTACTCCACTTAATCCAGCAATTATTCCGTTAACTATTAAATTACTTAGTTCTCCCTGAGGTAAAATATTTGCTGTTAATTCAGAAATAGCAATAAACAAACTTTCAATCCATTCCATTGGAAAGGCAGCGAGAAAAAAAATTGTCTGAAAAATAAAAAACAATACAATTAAAAAAATTGCATATCCCAAAATCCGATGTGTTAAAACTCCATCTAATTTTTGTGTAAACGATTCTGTTTTAATTGCCGATTTATGGGTGATGCAGTCTTCAACAATACGATTAATTATTTTGTAACGTTCAACACTCTCTAATGATTGAATTTTATTGTTATCAACAATCAAAGTATTCAGTCCATCAGTAATCTTAGTTTCAATCTCTTTATTATGCAAAAAAGAAATATCAGAAAGATTATTAATAATATGAAAAGCAATAAAATCACTTTTTACTTTTATAACAGATTTAACTTTTTCAATTGCTTCAGGAGCAATCTTTTTTATGTCGATAAAATCGTATTGAGGAACTGGAAGAGGTTGCAATAAAGCTTGCTTTAACACCTCAACACCATCTTTATTTCTAGCACTTATCCCAACAACTTTTACTCCAAGCTTTTCTGATAAACGAATAGCATCAATTACATCTCCTTCTTTCTCCACCATGTCCATCATATTGAGCGCGAGAATCACAGGAATTTTTAAATCTATGATTTGAGATACAAGAAATAAATTTCGTTTTAAATTACTTGCATCGGCAACAATAATTGTTACATCGGGATGATCTACATTTTCACTATTGCAAAGCACTTCAAATGCAACACGTTCATCAAGTGACTTTGGATACAAACTATAGGTTCCAGGTAAATCAATAAATTCGGCAGTAACGGTAGAGTTTAATTTAGAAAAACCTGATTTTTTATCTACAGTTACTCCTGGAAAATTTCCTGTTTTTTGATTTAAGCCAGTAAGTGCATTAAATAAAGTGGATTTACCGCTGTTAGGATTTCCAACAAGCGCAACTTTTATAGTTGTTTTATCAGAGAAGTTAACAAAGGATGCATTTGAATCCACAACAAAATGGGTTAGACAGCAGGAATAAGAGAAACAAGTACAGTAGAAGCTTCCGCTTTTCGTAAACTCAACAAATATCCAGAAACTGAAATAGCAATTGGATCACCAAGTGGTGCAATACGGTCGAGTTTCACAACTTCACCAGGCGTACAACCCATTTCCAATAATTTCAAAGCCATAACTTTATCAGTGAAAGAATCGATTATGGCACTTTGCCCTATTTTTAATTGTGCTAAATTTTTCAAAGCCTTTGTTTTTGCCATTATTTATGTCAAAAGTACGAATTTTTTAAGCCTGATTGAGATTAAACCAATACCTAAAACATGGTATTTTTAGAGTAAATGATGTAATTATAGGGGATTTTACTTTACGAAAAGGTCGATGATCTCCATTTTCCATTTTGGACAATCGCCACACTTGTTTTTTTTGCGCGTTGCAAAACAACTTGAGAGGAATGTAATGCATACAAGTAATGCAATTAATTTTGCTGCTTTTTGAAAATGATGGTACATGCTTCAGTTATTGATATACAAAGATAGCAAAAACAAAACATATCATTTGTGGTCAATTATTCTTATTTTTAACCCTGAATTCAAACAAGAAATTGGCTCAAAACTAGATGAATATTTTTTTTCACTTCGGTCAATATTATATTCTAATGAAACGTGCTTTTGGGAAACCCGAAAAACGTGCCATTTATCGCGACCGCATTTTTGAAGAAATGAATTCCTTAGGGATTGGCTCTTTGGGAATTGTTGCCATCATTTCAGTTTTTATGGGTGCCGTAATTACCATCCAAACGGCATTTAATTTTGAGAGTCCACTTATTCCTCAATATGCTGTTGGTGTTGCCGTTCGCGATTCAATGATATTAGAATTTTCTCCTGCTATTGTAAGTTTAATTTTAGCTGGGAAAATTGGTTCAAGCATTGCCTCCGAAATAGGAACAATGCGAGTTACTGAACAGATTGATGCTCTTGAAATAATGGGAATCAATTCTGCAGGTTATTTAATACTTCCTAAAATTATAGCTTCCGTATTATTTAATCCAATATTAATCATCTTCTCCATGTTCCTTGGAATACTTGGAGGATATGTATTTGGCTTAATGTCTGGAGTAATTACTGATTTCGATTATATATTAGGTATTACTTATGAATTTAGACCATTTAATGTTATTTATGCTTTGATTAAAACTGCAGTTTTTGCATTTATTATTGCATCTGTTCCTGCTTACCACGGTTATTATACAAAAGGTGGTGCACTTGAAGTAGGAAAATCAAGTACAAAAGGTGTAGTTTATACAAGTGTTTTGATTCTTACTTTCGATTTAATTCTAACACAAGTTTTATTGGTTTGATACAAATTAATAACATATCAAAATCTTTTTCAGAACGAAAAGTACTGAACGATATCTCGTTCACATTTGAACTAGGAAAAACAAATATGATTATTGGTGAAAGCGGTTCTGGTAAAACCACTTTACTAAAATGCATGGTAGGTTTAAATGAAGTTGATGGTGGGGAAGTATTATTTGATGGTAGAAATTTTTACGAATTAGATTTTAAAGGAAAAAAAGAAATCCGGAAAGAAATAGGAATGCTTTTTCAAGGTGGAGCATTGTTTGATTCAAAAACGGTTGAAGAAAATGTGGTGTTTCCTCTCTCGATGTTTACCGATTTAACGGAAAGCGAAAAACGCGACAGAGCAAATTTTTGTTTGCAAAGAGTCAATCTTCCTGACGCAAATAAATTATATCCATCGGAATTGAGTGGTGGAATGAAAAAACGAGTTGCAATTGCAAGAGCGATTGCTGTTCAACCTAAATATTTATTTTGTGATGAACCAAATTCAGGACTTGACCCAAAAACATCTATTGTAATTGATAATTTAATAAAAGAAATTACAGATGAATACGGCATTACTACAATAGTGATTACACATGATATGAATTCTGTCATAGAAATTGGTGATAACATTATGTTTATTTACAAAGGTGATAATTGGTGGCAAGGAAGTAAAGCAGAAATATTAAAAACGGATAATCAGGAAGTTTGTGATTTTGTTTATGCTACAAAATTTATGAAAGATTTGAAATCTAAATTTTAATTATTTTTTATAAAAAAAACGGAGTCAACAAATTTGTTGACTCCGTTTTTTAGTTAGAGGAGTAATCCCCCTGTCCCCTGGGGACATATTAGTTTTTCATGATCGTCATTTTCTTTGTCAAGATTTGATCTCCAACTGTTAAAGTATAGAAATAAACTCCTGCATCGATACCAGCTGTTTCTAAAGTAATTGAATGCATTCCAGCAGATAAATTTCCTTCGTTAACCGATTTGATTAATTTACCTGTTACATCAAAAAGAGAAAAAGAAACTTCATTTGCTTTTACAATTTCAAAGTTCACTGTAGTTGTTCCAATTGCTGGATTTGGAATATTTTGGTGAAGAACAACATTTTGAATATCCTTCTCATTAATTCCAATATTAATTGCTTCAAGGTTTAAATGCAAGAATGGAGCTTTTTGAATCCATCCCCAAGTGCCAGTTCCACCAGCATCCACAAATGTAGTTTGTGCAGGTTGTGTGCTTTCTAATGTTAAATCGTTTAAGATGTCCAAATCAAATGCTGGTGCACCATAAACTCTAACGCCAATTACATAAGTTTCTGCAGCAAGAACATTATATGGACCAGTTAAAAAAGACATTGTCACCCATTTATTTTTGTCGGCATTACTTGCAACAACGTAAATATCTGAAGCAGCAACTTCAACAAAAGTCCCAGTACCATCAATATTGTATAAAACAAAATCAAATGATGCACCATTTTGTGTTGATGTAGCAACATAAGCAGAAGCAGAAGTTAGTTTTCCAGCAGCAGGAAATTCGTATAATGTAGCAATAAGAGAACCATCCACATCACCTCCAACATAATCAGAAGGGCTTAATGAAGATGAAATTCCTGCACTAACAACACCATAATCTCTAGCATAAACTGTATCAGAAACTTTGATAGATTTAGTCATTGTATTATTAGAAATCAATTCATCTGTTTCCACTTGTGAAACTGTATAAGCTATGTTGTAAGTACCAACTGCTAAAGGGTCAAATGTTGGGGTTGTAATCAACAAAGTATCTCTCATGAAAACAGGCATTGAAGAAATTGTGTTACTGTTTTGGCTATAAGTACCAGCACCAGTAACTGCAACGTTCATATTCACGGTTGTTTGAGCAACACCACCATCATTTAAAATTGCTCCTCTGAAAGTAATAGGTGCAACTTGTCCTGCAGGAGTTTGTGTGTAAAAACCACCATCAGTATAGCTAAAATCAGCGTATGCGCGCTCTAACTTAACGTCATTTGCAGGACCTTCAATAATTTGAACGTCATCAATTTGCCAGAAATAAACACCTAACCCGCTGTCAAATTTAAATTTCACTTTCACGTTATTAGAACCACCAACAGCGGCACTAACGTTAATAGAAATTGTTTCAGGGTTTGGATTATAACTGTTAATTCCAGTTGATCCTTTTGCATCATAATCTGTCCAAGTTCCACCACCATCAGCACTTACAGAAACTGTTAAAAAAGTTGTCGTTGGCGAGCAGCACAATCTGAAATATTGTTGGAAAATCAAACGAACGTTCGGCTTACCGGTCAAATCGATTGTTTCACTAATTACTTCTCCTGACAAAGCAGCATAAGTAGCACCTGTACAATCAGCAGTAATTGCTTCGTTTAATGAATCTGCATCAAAAATCAAAACACCATTTAATTTTGTGGTTGAATTCAATGTTGATGTTGATGTGCCAAAACATCCTGTAGAACCAATCATTGTTTTTTTCCAAACTTGATTTGCTCCAGACTGTGACCAACCGGCAGGAATACTTCCTATTCCAGTAGATCCAAAATCTTGTGACCAAATTACATCAAAAGGTGCTTTATTTGTATTTGATTCTGGCGTAACTACCGCTTCTTCAGTAGCCTTTGTCATTACTGCATTAGCAGCATTCATTGTTGTAACACTTTGTTGTGCCCATACACCAACAGACACAAAAACAGATAGCGTTAATAAGTAAATTTTTTTCATTTTTCGTAGGTTTTAGATTTTGAGAGCGATAAAGATACTGAATAGTAGTACAAAAAACAATATCTCAGCTATTAATTAAAATAAGAAAGCCACCCCAATTGTATGGAGTGGCTTTCATTAAATTATTAAATGATTACTTAATTACAACCATTTTCATAGCTGAAGAAGTAGCATTATTAACTGTTAAAGAATAGTAATAAACACCAGCTGAAAGGTTTTCAACACTATAGTTTAAGTTGTGAGTACCTGCATTTTGATCTCCAAGATTTAAGCTAGAAACCATTTTACCTGTTACATCATAAACATATAATGCAACTTGAGCACTGTTTTCTAATTCATAGTTAATCAAAGTAGAAGCAGCAGTTGGATTTGGTGAATTTTGAAACAATCTAGCACCGTTAACAAATTCGTTAACGCTAGCAGGACCTTCAATAATCAAGAAATCATCCATGTACAAAATGAACATGTCGTTAGAATCGTGGTGAACAGCGATATAAATATCTTGTCCAGCAAATGCTGCTAAACTAGTCCCTCTTGAGTAAAACGTTCTGTAAGGGAAACCAGCAGTATCAGTTTGAGCTGAAGGATCATTATCAGCTAAAGTGAAAATTGCAGGGTTAGTGAAATCCGTGTAGTTAGACAAACCAGTTGTAGATACCTTAATTTTGTATCCATCACTAAAGTCAGGATCTGGAATGTTGTGTTTCCAAGATAAAGCAGCACCTGTTGCAGGAATAGTTATTGGTCCTACAGCAAACCAATCATCAGCTTGAGCTAATGGTGAAAACCAAGAAGTTGCACCAATAAAAAAGTTCGTGTCACCTGGTAGAGCTAATTCTTCGTAGAAAAACTTCCAATCAGAAACTGGAAGCCATGGAGTCATTCCAGGATCTGCAGTTAAACCATCCACATCATCATTAGCATAATCAAATGGAGGCGTACTTGTTGCACTAATACCAGTACCATAGAAAGCGTTACCATCAAAATAGTAAACTGTATCACCAACTGCTCTTGTTGTATTGATAACCATTGATGGAGTACCAGCTGTGTTGGGAATGTTGACATTGCTTCTTTGTGCGCTAGCAGACAAAACCACAGCTACAGTAGCAATAAGCGTGTAAATTTTTTTCATTTTTATTGTTTTTAGTTATTAATTAATTTTAAAGTCGAGGAACAAATTTAATAAAATGGACTCAAACTACCAAATTTAAGTTGAAATTATACTTTAAGCAAGCTCTACCTCAACGTACGACTCAATTGGAGGACAAGAACATATAAGATTTCTATCACCATGTGCATTATCAACTCGGGCAACACTTGGCCAAAATTTGGACTCTTTTACCCACTTTAATGGATAAACTGCTTTTTCTCGGGAATAACTGTGCTTCCAGTCATCAGTTATTACAGATTTTGCCGTATGTGGTGCATTTTTTATAACATTGTCCTCTTTATCTGCTTTTCCTGAGATGATTTCATCAATTTCCTTTTTAATAGAAATCATAACAGAACAAAAGCGATCCAATTCCTCTTTCGATTCACTTTCTGTTGGCTCAACCATTAATGTATCATGAACTGGAAATGAAACAGTAGGTGCATGATAACCATAATCCATCAAACGTTTGGCGATATCCCCAACTTCTACTCCAGCCTGACGCTTAAATTCAACACAATCCAAAATCATTTCATGAGCACATCTTCCATTTTTACCACTGTATAAAGTAGGATAATGTCCTTTTAAAGTTTCCTTAATATAATTAGCATTTAATATTGCCATGCGTGTTGCTTCTGTAACGCCTTCTCCACCCAACATTTTAATGTATCCATAAGAAATCAATAAAATTAATGAACTGCCAAACGGTGCAGCTGATACTGCCGAAATCCCCTTTTCTCCCCCTGTTTTTACCAATACGTGTGATGGCAAAAATGGCACTAACTGTTTTGCAACGCCAATCGGACCCATGCCTGGACCACCACCACCGTGAGGAATAGCAAATGTTTTGTGTAAATTCAAATGACAAACATCCGCACCAATATTTCCTGGAGAAGTTAAGCCAACTTGTGCATTCATGTTGGCTCCATCCATGTAAACTTGTCCGCCATTTTCATGAATAATGTTTGTAATTTCAATAATGCTTTCTTCGTAAACACCATGTGTACTTGGATAAGTCACCATCAAACAAGATAAATTAGCCTTATGTAAAGTTGCTTTTTCACGCATATCATTTACATCGATGTTTCCTTTTTCATCACACTTCACTAAAACTATTTTCATTCCACACATTGCAGCACTCGCTGGATTTGTACCATGTGCGGATGTTGGAATTAAAGCAATATTACGATGTGCATCACCACGTGATTGATGGTATGCTTGAATAACTAACAATCCCGCATACTCGCCTTGAGCACCTGAATTGGGCTGAAAACTCATTTTTGCAAAGCCAGTAATTTCACTTAACGAACGATCCAATTCATCAATCATTTCAATATATCCTGCCGCTTGTTCAACAGGAACAAAAGGATGAATGTGTGCAAACTCCGGCCAAGTAATCGGCATTAATTCGGATGCTGCATTTAATTTCATTGTACAAGAACCCAATGAAATCATAGAATGTGTTAAGGATAAATCTTTATTTTCTAATCGCTTAATGTAACGCATCATTTCTGATTCGGAGTGATAAGAATTAAAAATTGTATGTGTTAGAATGCTAGATTTTCGTCCCTCGGCAAGCTCTGGATGACTACTAAGTTGTGATTTTTGAGAGAATACAATTTCCTGTGTAATTTTTCCACCTGCTTTTTTTGCTGCTTTCGCAAAGATGTCAATTATCGCATTTAAATCATCTGCATCTGTTGTTTGATCTAGAGCGATTGCAATTCCAGTAGCAGAATATCTAAAATTAATTTGTCCAGCTTCAGCTAGTTTTTTAATTTCGGAGATTAATAATTCCCCCTTTTCAAAGGGGGCAGGCGGATTCATTTTAATGGTGTCAAAAAAGTTTTCACTTTCAATTGCATATCCTAATTTTTTCAATTCGGTAGCCAATGTAACTGCTGACAAATGTACTTGTTGAGCAATTCCTTTTATTCCGGCAGGTCCGTGATAAACTGCATACATACTAGCCATGATAGCTAATAATGCCTGCGCAGTACAAATGTTAGAAGTTGCTTTATCTCTGCGAATATGTTGTTCGCGAGTTTGCAAAGCCATACGCAAAGCAGGATTACCCTGTGCATCAACAGAAACACCAATTATACGACCAGGAATAATACGCTTATATTCTTCGCGACAAGCAAAAAATGCTGCATGAGGACCGCCATAACCCATTGGTACGCCAAAGCGTTGAGAGTTTCCAACTACAACATCAGCACCCCATTCGCCTGGTGGAGTTAATAAAACTAAACTTAAAATATCAGCTGCAACTGCAATTGCAATTCCATTTGTTTTTGCATTTTTTACAAAATCTGCATAATCATTTACTTTACCATCAACTGTTGGATATTGCAAAATCGCACCATAAACCGAAGCATCCAATTTCGCAGACATCCAATCACCAACCACTAATTCAATTCCCATCGGAGTTGAACGTGTTTTTAGTAAATCTATCGTTTGAGGATAACATTCATCAGAAACAAAAAACTTATTGGAACCACTTTTTACTTGTTCACGATTACGATTATTAAACAACATGGCCATTGCTTCTGCCGCTGCTGTTGATTCATCTAACAACGATGCATTTGCAATTTCCATTCCGGTTAAATCCATTATCATAGTTTGGAAATTCAACAAAGCCTCTAATCTTCCTTGAGCAATTTCTGCTTGATAAGGCGTATAAGCTGTATACCAACCTGGGTTTTCTAAAACATTACGTTGAACAACTGGAGGAATAATAGTGTTACTATATCCTAAACCAATATAAGATTTAAATACTTTATTTTTGGAAGCAATCGCTCTCAAATGTTTGTGGTAATTATATTCCGTCATTCCTGCAGAAATATTCAAAGGCTTTTTCAATCGAATTACTGCAGGAATTGTTTGATTAATTAATTCGTCAACACTACTTGCTCCTATTTTCGCAAGCATTGCCTTTACTTCATTTTCGCGAGGACCATTATGTCGGTCTACAAATTTGTCTGTTGTAATCATTGTTTCATTTTTTATTGAGGAATGCCCGCTGAACTTTACACGTTTTTTAACGGGCAGGCAAATATAATTAGAATTGAGCTTTTATGGCAACGAAATTATCAACAAAAAGCAATAAAAAAGATGCTCTATTTTAGAATGGTTATCTTTGGTAAAAATTAACCAAATATGTATAAAAATATTTCAATTTCTATTGTTTGTTTAGCCTTGGCAATGCTTTCACAAAAAACATTAGCGCAAAAAGGCAAGGATACTATTTTATTACTGAATGGTGGCGTTGTAATTGGAACAGTAATAGATACTTTAAATGGTGTTACTACAATAAAAAATCCAAAAGACAGTACAAAAAACTCAATCATAGAAAATGACCGTATTTTTTCAATAACCAATGGAGACGGAGAAAGCATTATGTATGTTTATGATACTTTAATTGGAAATGAATTTACGATTGATGAAATGCGCTATTTTATTTTAGGTGAGCAAGATGCCGAAAGAGGTTTTAAAGCCAAAGGAGCATTTTGGGGAAATATGCTTTTAGGAGCAGCAGGAGGAATTACAGGAAGTTTTTTATGTCCTATTCCTCCTTTCGCATTTACAGCTTTGTCAGGTTTACCAAAAGTAAAAGTAAAAAGCAGCTCCGTTTCTAATATCGAATATATCAAACACGACACTTACATTATGGGGTATGAACGTGTAGCTCGTAAAAAAAGAAAGCTCAGCTCGCTTATTGGAGGCGGAATTGGAATCGCGGCCGGCCTAGGAGGTTCTTTTATTCTAAAAGCGAATAATAGCGAAATTGAGTTTAAATAAAAAATTCATTTTTCAAATTGATTTTTTTCAAACGCCTTTTTGATTTTATTCTTTTCGGCAATATTTATGTTGCACTCGGTGCTGTTTGTTTAATCCAAAGTACTATCGTTCAACTAGACTCCTCTAATCATATAATTTTTTATTCCTTACTCACTTTTTTTGCAACCCTTTTTATTTACAATTTACAACGCGTTTTTTATTCTCCTCAAAAAGATAACAGCTTACATTCTATTCGCAGAAAATGGATTTTTGAAAATCAGTTTTCAATAAAAACACTTTATATTATTGGATTTATCGGAGTAGCTATTACATTTTTCTACAACGATTATAAAATTATTTTCTACCTCTCCCCACTGCTCATTTTATCTATTGCCTATTTTTTGCCTTTCATTAAACTCCGACAAAACACCTGGTTTAAATTACTGACCTTGGCAATTGTATGGACAACTGTGACAGCTATTGTTCCTGCATTATTAAATGATACCGATTTATTTTCAGGAACCAATATTCTTCATTTTTTCGTTCGCTTCACTTTTCTGATTAGCATTTGTATTCCTTTTGATATACGCGACATGGAAGTAGATAAAGCAGAAAATATTTTTACACTAAGTCAAAAATTGGGAGAAAACAAAACACGATGGATTGCGGTTGGATTTATGTTTATTTATATTCTATTAATAGCGACAGAATTTTTTCTGGAAATGTTCTCGATGAAAATTTTTATTGCTTTGATGCTAACGGCAATTGTAAACATAATTATTGTTTTTATGAGCTCATCGAAACGGAGCGAATATTTTTATTCTGCATTGCTGGATGGAACAATGATTTTGCAGGGAGTTGTGTTAATTGGAGTTAATTACTTATAAAACTACTTCATCGCAATCTCCAAAGCCTCAGCAAAAGCTTTTGCTGTTTTCATCAGATCTTCTTCCGTATGTGCTTCACAAACAAATCCAACTTCATAACCAGAAGGACCAAGATAAATCCCTCGCTCCAATAATTCTTTATGTAAGACTCTGAAATACTTCATAGAGTCTGCATCAATTTCTTCTGCAGAGCGAACAACTTCTTTATCTGTGAAAGCGATCCAGAAAATGGAACCTATACTATATATCTTAAAATTTGAAATTTGAAATTTGAAATTTTTAAAGATCAAGTCAATTAGTAATTGAGTCTTTCTTTCTAACTCTTCATAAAATTTTGGCTTCAAGCACTCTGTCAATTGTGCTATTCCAGCCGCCATCGCAACGGGATTTCCACTCAATGTTCCTGCTTGGTATACATCACCTTCCGGAGAAATATTACTCATGATTTCTGCCGAAGCACCATACATTCCAACAGGCAAACCACCGCCAATAATTTTTCCGTACGTAATAATATCTGGTTGAATTTTATAATAACCAGCAGCTCCGTCGAAACCAATTCTGAATCCATTAATCACTTCATCAAAAATTAAAAGTGTATGATTTTCAGTACAGATGTCGCGAAGAAATTGTAAATATTCTTTGCGTTGCAATAACAAACCATTGTTTGCAGGAATTGGTTCAATAATCACACAAGCAATCTGATCTTTAAATTCTGCGAAAGCTTGTTTAACTGCTTCTTCATTATTCAGAGCGACAACAATTGTTTCGTTCACAAAACTTTCGGGAACTCCTGCAGAAGATGTGTTACCAAATGTTACCAATCCCGAACCTGCCTTTACTAAAAGTGAATCACTATGTCCGTGATAACAACCTTCAAATTTTAAAATCTTATTTCGTTTTGTATAACCTCTTGCCAAGCGAATAGCACTCATCACCGCTTCTGTACCAGAACTTACAAAACGTATTTTCTGAATGTATTTATTGTTATTTAAAATCAATTCGGCCAAATCATTTTCTAAAGCTGTCGGAGCGCCAAACGAACTTCCATTTTCCACCGTTTTTTTAATAGCGTCCACCACTTTTACGTTTGCGTGACCTAAAATCAATGGTCCCCAGGAACCACAATAATCAATAAACTCATTTCCATCCGCATCCCAAATATGTGAACCTTTGCCTTTTTGAATAAATAAAGGTGTGCCTCCAACCGAACGAAATGCACGTACAGGACTATTTACACCACCTGGAAAATATTTTTTCGCTTTCTCAAATAAAGCTTCTGATTTTTCTCTCTTCATAATTGAAAATATTAGGATGCAAATATATATCTTTGATGGGTACGGATAGCGAATTAAAACGAATTTACCAATCTTTACTCAAGACAAAAAACGAGATTAAAAAATGAATTATATTATTAATACGTTAGATTACGCCAAACAACAGGATGCTGCTGATCCTCTAAAAAGTTATCGTGAGAAATTTTATTTTCCAATGATGCATGGGCGTGAAACTGTTTATTTTACTGGAAATTCATTGGGATTGCAACCCAAAGCAACGCAAGACTATGTTTTAAACGAATTGGAAGACTGGGCAACTTTTGGAGTAGAAGGACATTTCCATTCTCGCAATCCCTGGTTGTCTTATCATGAAAAATTTGCTGAACCTGTTGCAAAAATTGTGGGTGCAAAACCTGAAGAAGTGGTTGTAATGAATCAACTAACCGTAAATCTTCACATGTTAATGGTGAGTTTCTATCGACCGACTAAAACACGTTACAAAATTTTATGTGAGGCAAAAGCTTTTCCTTCCGATCAATATGCACTGGAATCACAAGTAAAATTTCACGGATTAAATCCAGATGAAGCAATTATTGAAGTTGCTCCTCGCGAAGGAGAAATTTGCATTCGTCATGAAGATATTTTAGTAGCTATCGAAAAAAATAAAGATTCGATTGCAACAATTATGATTGGTGGTGTGAATTATTATACCGGACAAGTATTCGATATGAAAGGTATTACAGAGGCCGGACATAAAATCGGAGCACTTGTGGGTTTTGATTTAGCTCATGCTGCTGGAAATTTAAAATTGGAATTACACAATTGGAATGTCGACTTCGCCTGCTGGTGCAGTTATAAATATTTGAATTCTGGTCCGGGTGGAGTTGCTGGAGTTTACATTAACGAACGTCATTTGAACAAACCAGAAATTATTCGTTTTGCAGGATGGTGGGGACACGATAAAGAAACACGTTTTAAAATGCAAAAAGGATTTGTGCCTATGCCAACTGCAGAAGCTTGGCAAATGAGCAATGCGCCAGTTTTATCAATGGCTGCTCACAAAGCATCTGTAGATATTTTTGATGAAGTAGGAATGGACGCACTTGTTTCTAAAGCAGAAAAACTAACGGGCTATTTGGAATTCATCATTGATGATATAAATAAATCATTGGATAAAAAATTAGAAATTATTACTCCACGCGATAAGAAACAAAGAGGTTGTCAACTCTCCATTGTTGCGCATGGAAGAGGAAAAGAATTGTTCAACAAATTAACAGAAGCTGGAATTATTTCAGATTGGCGCGAACCAAATGTGATTCGTTGTGCTCCTGTTCCATTGTATAATTCGTTTGAAGATGTTTATCGATTTGGGGAAATTTTAAAAAAATCATTATAAAAAAACGAAAGACTAATTTTCATCATTCATTTATATGTATCAAAATCGTTTATTTGAGATAAAAAAACATGAGTAAACAAATTAACATTATCGGAGCGGGATTAGTAGGATCGCTATTATCAATCTACTTAGCAAAACGTGGTTATAAAATTGATTTATTCGAACGCAGACCAGATATGCGCACTGCAACTATTTCTGCAGGAAAATCAATCAATCTTGCCTTAAGTGATAGAGGCTGGAAAGGATTAGAAGGAGTTGGTATTGCAGATGAAATTAAAAAAATTGCAATTCCAATGTATGCTCGTGCTATTCATCACAAAGATGGAACAACGGTTCATCAACCTTACGGAATAGACAATCAAGCCATCTATTCTGTTTCGCGTGCCGAAATAAATATGCGTTTGATGGATTTGGCAGAACAACAAGAAAATGTAAAAATCCATTTTAACGAACGTTGCACTTCTATCGACAGAGCAAATTTAGAAGCACATTTTGAAAATGCTGAAACAAAAAAAACAAGTTCTTCTAAAAGTGATTTGCTTTTTGGTTCCGATGGAGCATTTGCTGCATCTCGCTTAAACATGCAACTTACAAGCAATCGCTTTGAGTACAACCAACATTATATTTCTGCAGGTTATAAAGAATTAATTATTCCTCCAGGACCGAATGGAGAATTTTTATTAGAAAAAAACGCATTGCACATCTGGCCGCGTGGAAGTTTTATGATGATTGCTTTACCAAACATGGACGGAAATTTTACATGTACTTTATTTTTTCCGTTTGAGGGAGAAAAATCCTTTGCATCAATTAAAACTCGAGAACAAGTGAAGAGGTTTTTCGAAGAAGAATTTCCAGATGCTGTTCCATTGATGCCAACTCTTGTTGATGATTACATGAACAATCCTGTTTCTTCTTTGGTGACTGTAAAATGTTTTCCATGGACTTTTGATAATAAAGTAGGACTGATTGGAGATGCCGCTCATGCGATTGTTCCATTTTTCGGACAAGGCATGAATTGTGGTTTTGAAGATTGTGTTGTGCTAAATGATTTGATCGAAAAACACAAAGAAGACTGGACAAAAATATTTCCAGAATACGAAATGTTGCGCAAACCAGATGGAGATGCAATTGCCGATTTAGCAGTTGCGAACTTTATTGAGATGCGAGACAAAACTGCGGACCCGAAATTTTTATTACAAAAGAAAATTGAAGCGCACTTCAGCAACAAACATCCAGATAAATGGATTCCACTTTATTCTATGGTGACATACAGTCCGCACATCAGATATTCCACAGCATTAAAAGAAGGACAAAAGCAAGAAGTCGTTATGCAAAAAATTATGGCAATGCCGGATATCGATAAAAAGTGGGACAGCGAAGAAGTGGAGAATGCAATTTTAAATAGTATCAAGTAGCAAGTATCAGGTATCAAGATTTTTTGTCCTGTGTCTTGATACCTGATACTTGATACTTCTAAAAATGATTTATCTCAAAAAATACCTCATAGTAAAACTGCTGGTTGAAAATCTGAGCAAATACGAATTAATGGGTATTTATCGTCCGCAAGCATACGTAAAAGGGGCAAAAAGCTACTCTACTGAATGTCAGATTGAACTCTACAAAAAGCCAATAGAACAAGGCCAAACAGCCGTTTTGAAAGCCGTACTTTATGCACCAGTTGGATTTGGGGAGCATTTAAGAGAAGGAAGTTTAGTAACTTTACAGAACGGAACAGATATTGAAGCAAAAGCACTGGTGTTGGAAATTGTAGGATATAAGCAATGATATTGGATTTTAGACGTTATATTTTAGATTGAAAAAACTTAAGCACATATTATTTTTCGCATTTGTCATTATTCAATTGCACACATTTGCCCAAGCTGGAACAGATGAGCAAATCGCTTTGCAATTTTATCAAAACAAAGAGTTTGATAAAGCTTTAGATTATTATGAGAAGCTGTACAATAAAAAATCTCCTCAGGTTTTTTATCTTCCTTATTTAAATAGTCTTTTAGAAACAAAAGATTTTAAGAAGGCAGAAAAAATTGCAAAAAAACAAATCAAACAAAATCCGGATGCTCCAAACTGTATTGTTGATTTGGGAAATGTTTATTTCAGGGCTGATGATATTGCAAAAGCAAAATCAACTTGGGAGTCGGCTGTAAAAGCTATTAAATATGATGAACAAGTGTTTGCGGTTGCCAATGCTTTTATTACACTTCGTCAGCACAATTTTGCAATTGCTACTTATTTAAAAGGCAGAAAAATTTCACAGAACAATTATCCTTTCAGTTTTGAATTAGCAGATGTCTACAATACACTAGGAGAAAAAACTGCTATGATAAATGAATACTTGGATGTTTTGGAAACACAAGATTCCTATATTCAAAGTGTACAAAATGCTTTGCAAACCAGTTTTGGAAATGATGCCAATCAAAAACAAAACGAATTATTAAAAACCGAACTACTAAAACGTATTTCAAAAAATCCAGATAAAACTATTTTATCAGAGCTATTAATTTGGATGCAGATTCAATTGAAAGACTGGGAAGGAGCATTTGTTCAGTCGAAAGCTTTGGACAAAAGAAAAAAAGAAGAAGGAAATCGTGTGATGGCTTTGGCCCAGTTGTTTGCCCAGAATGAAGCTTATGATGTTGCTATCAAAGCTTACAACTATGTTATTGCAAAAGGTCCGGAAATTTATTACTATAGCAATGCACGAATAGAGTTATTGAATGTCTATTATCAAAAAGTTGTTTCCAAAGGGAATTACACTCCGCTTGATTTAACAGAATTAGAAAAAAATTACAATACAACTATTTCAGAATTAGGAAAATCACCAAGCATAGTTCCGCTTTTAAAAAATCTGGCACATCTTCAAGCATTTTATCTGGACAAAACGGATGAAGCAAAAGCACTTTTAGAGGAAGCAATCAATATGCCTCAGTTGGCTTTAACAACTCAAGCAGAATGTAAATTAGAATTGGCGGATGTTTTATTAATGACAGGAGATATTTGGGAAGCATCTTTGCGCTATTCACAAGTTGAAAAATCTTTTAAGTATGATGCGATCGGTCAAGAAGCAAAATTCAGAGTCGCACGAATATCCTATTATACAGGAGATTTTGGTTGGGCTCAAACACAATTGGATGTGTTAAAAGGAGCCACTTCAAAATTAATTGCAAATGATGCATTGCAATTATCTTTAACTATTAGTGATGCATTGGCAATTGATACAAATGTAGCACCCCTGGAATTGTTTGCAATGGCCGATTTATTTGAATTCCGAAATTTAGATGACAAAGCTATTTTTCTTTTAGATTCTTTAAAAAATACATTTCCAAATCATGCTCTTGCCGATGATATAGTTTTCAAAAGAGCTCAAATAGCCTTGAAGAAATTAAATTATAATCAAGCCGCTATTTATTATGAAGAAATTTTGAAAAATTACGGAGAAGATATTTTAGGTGATGATGCCATGTTTAAGTTAGCCGACCTAAACGAAAATCAATTTAAAAATATTGAAAAAGCAAAAGAACTCTACCAACAATTATTAGAAAAATATCCTGATAGTTTGTATGTAGTGGAAGCAAGAAAAAGATTTAGAAGATTAAGAGGTGACTCTATCAATTAGGATTAAGGATTTTATAATTTAGGATTTACAGCATATGATAATTTACAACGTAACAGTAAACATTGAGCATGATGTACACGATGAGTGGCTAAACTGGATGAAAACAAAACACATTCCAGATGTGATGGCTACAGGATTTTTTCTTGAAAACAAATTGTGTAAAGTTTTGGTAGAAGAAGAACAAGGTATCACCTACTCTTTTCAATACACTTGTAAAAGCATGGAAGACTTGAAAGAATATCAGCGTTTACATGCACCTCGTTTACAAAAAGATGTAGCAGATAAATATGCAGACAAATTTGTTGCGTTCAGAACTTTATTAGAGGTGATTAAATAACATCTGCAAAAAAAGTGTCACGCAGATCACGCGGATACACGCAGATAAAATTTAAAAAAAATAAAAAGTATTAAAAAGCAATTTGAAAAAAAACAGAAAATAAAAAATCTGCGAAAATCTGCGGAATCTGCGAGCAAAAACCATGAATGATCAAGTAAGAGCAAAGAAGCACCTAGGACAACATTTTTTGAAAGATGAAACCATCGCTCTTAATATTGTAAAAAGCTTAAAACATTTTTCTCAATATAAAAAGGTTATTGAAGTCGGTCCAGGAATGGGCGTTCTTACAAAGTATCTTATTAAAGAAACGGCTTACGAAACTCACATCATAGATATCGACAGAGAATCTATAGCTTATTTGAAACAAAACTTTCCTAGTCTAGAAAATAAAATCATTGAAGGCGACTTTTTAAAATTGGATTTTAATAATTTATTCGATAACGAACCCTTTGCAGTTATCGGAAATTTTCCTTACAACATTTCTACAGAAATTTTATTTAAAGTACTCGATCATAAAAATCAGGTTCCAGAAGTAGTTGGCATGTTTCAAAAAGAAGTAGCCGAACGTATCGCATCTAAACCAAGAA
>CAMCUO010000027.1 GCA_945879015.1 Chitinophaga pinensis
ACAAAATTTGATTGGCAAATCTACAAGATACTAGTTGTAAATAAAAATGGTGGGATGTTGTTCTAAGAACTAATTATATGCAATTATACAAATTAATTTGGAATTAGTTGCAATTTTATCAAAATATTTTTTAAACGGTTGAAAATTCATTACCGATGACGATTTTTAAACCATCTTATAAGAAAAAACTCTCTTTTGTTTTTTCTCATCTTCTCTCCTTTGCGTTTTTCTTTTCGCATAACTTTGCGAGTCTTCTTTTCCTGTAAACGTTTATGGTGTTTTTTAACAGATTTAGTATGTTGTTTTTCCATCTTTCTCTGCTCTTTCCATTTTTTCTTTGCCGCTTTTTTTTGAGTACGACTAGTAGCTGGAGCTTTGTCCTTGGTTTGCTCTTGCGCAAGAGTAGTCAAGGGCAATAAACAAATAAGGATTGCAGTTAGTATTCTAAAAGGATAGTTCATGATTCTGATTAAAGGACAAATCTAATGAATAATTGCATTAAATAAATTATGATTAAATTTGTTTAACAAAATGAAAAAACAAAAATTACTTAAGTATACATTGTTATTCTCAATGGTTATTGTTTCGCTGTTTTACGCTTGTAAAAAAGATGATACAGGAGTTCCTATTGTTGGTGTGGATATCTATATTTATACTAGTAATCCAAGCTTTATAAATTTAAACGCTGTTGGCGGATGGGTTTATATTACAGGCGGAGCTAGAGGGATTATCGTTTACAGAAAATCTATTTCTGAATTTATGGCTTTCGATAGAAATTGCACTTACAACTCTACTGATCCTTGCGCTGTTGTTTATGTAGATTCATCCAATATTATTGCAACTGATACTTGCTGTAATTCACAATTTTCAATTTATGATGGAACTGTTTTACAAGCTCCAGCTGGAGTTCCTCTCAAAGCTTATAATACTACTTTTGATGGGAATGTTATACACATATATAACTAAGGCAAAAGAGGAAAAAGTTATAAGTCAAAAGGGAAGAAAAAAAGAAGCGAAATATTAGAAAAAGAAAAGCCCCGATTTTTAAATTCGGGGCTTTTTAATTACATAACAACCTCTCCCATGCCTGCCGGTAGGCAGGTTTGAAGAGGGCTAGGGTGAGGTATTAGTATCTATATGCGTCTGATTTAAATGGGCCTTCAGCAGCTACTCCAATATAAGCAGCTTGCTCAGCACTTAGTACATCTAATTCGCAATTGATTTTTGCTAAGTGTAAACGAGCCACTTTTTCATCTAATTGTTTTGGCAATGTATATACTTTGTTTTCATACTTATCCGTATGCAACCATAATTCTAATTGTGCCAATGTCTGATTTGTAAATGAATTGCTCATTACAAAAGATGGGTGACCAGTTGCACAACCTAAGTTTACTAAACGACCTTCAGCTAAAACAATAATATCTTTTTTATCGATCGTATATTTATCAACTTGAGGTTTGATTTCATCTTTAGTAGAACCATAATTTTTGTTCAACCAAGCCATATCAATTTCGTTATCGAAGTGACCAATGTTACAAACGATAGCATTGTTTTTCATTGCTCTGAAATGACGCTCCGAAATAATGTTTTTGTTTCCAGTTGCTGTAACAATAATATCTACTTCTTTAACTGCAGTATCCATTTTCTGCACTTGGTATCCATCCATAGCAGCTTGTAGTGCACAAATTGGATCAATTTCAGTAACGATTACACGAACACCTTGAGAACTTAATGATTCAGCAGAACCCTTTCCAACATCACCGTAACCCGCTACTACTGCTACTTTTCCAGCTAACATTAAATCTGTCGCTCTACGAATTGCGTCTACTAATGATTCGCGGCAACCATATTTATTATCGAATTTTGATTTTGTAACAGAGTCGTTAACGTTGATTGCGGGAACGTGCAATGTTCCGTTTTTCATACGCTCGTATAAACGGTGAACTCCTGTTGTAGTTTCTTCAGATAAACCTTTTATTCCTTTAATTAATTCAGGAAATTTATCAAAAACCATGTTTGTTAAATCACCACCATCATCCAAAATCATGTTTAATGGTTTGCGATCTTCTCCAAAAAATAAAGTTTGTTCGATACACCAATCAAACTCTACTTCGTTCATTCCTTTCCAGGCATAAACTTGAATTCCAGCATCAGCAATTGCAGCTGCTGCATGATCTTGAGTTGAAAAAATATTACATGATGACCAAGTAACTTCTGCACCTAATGCTTTAAGAGTTTCAATCAAAACGGCCGTTTGAATAGTCATGTGCAAACAACCAGCGATGCGAGCACCAGCCAATGGTTGCGATTTACCATACTCAGCGCGAAGAGCCATTAAACCTGGCATTTCAGCTTCTGCTAATTTAATTTCTTTTCTTCCCCATGCCGCTAGCGACATGTCTTTTACTTTGTACTTTACGAATTTTTCCACGGTTGAATTTGACATTTTTTTGATTTTTAAATTAAAAAATAAGTGCGAAATTACTTGTTATTGAGCTAACAAACAAGTTTCGCACTTGATAAAAGTCCATTTACAAGATTACTTTGCTGGTGCAGCTGACCAAACCACTTTTCCTGCCTTATCAATATATGATAAAACTCCTGCATAACTAACGTAAGCTAATCCTTTATAAAAATCAGCATAATAATCAGCACCACGAGTAATAACAGCTTTACCTGTTTTATCAATGTATTGCCATTTTGCGTCTTTTAAATTTCCGTTTATTAATGGAGAAGTGCTAACACACGCTAATCCATCATTAAAAAAATATGCTCCTGTATAAACTGGATTTACAATAACTTTTCCTGTTTTGTCGATATAACCAAATTTACCATTTTTATAATCTCCAATACGTATACAAGCTAATCCATCAGAAAAAGTAAATGCTCTATCAAATTGCATATCAATAATCACCTTTCCTGTTTTATCAACATATCCCCATTTTCCTGATTTATCATCACCCAATCTAACATTAGCTAATCCTTCAGAAAACTCAAATGCTTCATCATACTTAAAGTCAATTACAACTTTACCTGTTTTATCAATGAAGCCCCATTTTCCGCCTTTTTTAACACGAGCCAAACCCTCTTTAAAATCCCATCCACCATCGTATTCAGGTTTTACAACAACAGCTCCTGTTTTGTCGATATAGGCGAATTTTAATCCGATTTGTAAACGAGCCATTCCTTCAGAAAACTTGTATGCGTGCTCACACTTAGGAGTAATCACTACTTTACCTGTTTTATCGATATATGAATATTTTCCAGTTTGCTTAACACAAGCTAAACCATCAGAAAAATAACCATCTGTTTTTTGATCGAATTGAGCTGGAATAACCATTTTACCAGTTGCATCTATAAAACCACGTTTTCCACCTTGCTTTACTACTGCTAATCCTTCATGAAATTTTTCTGCAAACTCAAATTGAGCTGGCAAAACAACTTTCCCCGATTTATTGATATACCCATATTTCCCTTTATCACTAAATGGATATAGCGTTTCTTGCGCCATTACAGCTGATTGGTAAGCCAATGCAACTAAAATTATAAGTGCGATTTTGATTTTAATGAGTGTTGATTTCATACGCTTTTTAGTAATTTTTTGTAAATATCTAAAAAAAAAACGAAAATAAGAACATTTTTCTCATCAAATTAATTTTCAATAAAATAATGCTTCCATCAAATGAATTATTTAATATTGCTTGATAAATTTTGGGGGTTAGAGAATGCAAAAAAATAACTACGAAAAAATAATTAAAAGTAAAGCAAAAGGTAAAAAACTATTTGCTGTTTTAATCGACCCCGACAAGTTTGAATCAACTGATGTAATTTCTAAGGCTAATCGTGCAGGAGTTGATTTTATTATGATTGGAGGCAGCATATTGAGTAATGGAAGTTTTGAAAAATGCATTCAGTCCATTAAAAAAAACACCTCCATTCCTATCCTAATTTTTCCAGGAAATCATCTACAAATTAGTAAAAATGCAGATGCCATTTTGCTTTTATCACTCATTTCGGGAAGAAATCCTGAGCTTTTAATCGGGAAACATGTAATTGCTGCGCCTTTAATAAAATCAAGCAATTTGGAGGTTTTAGCTACTGGTTATATGCTAATAGAAAGCGGGAGACAAACTTCGGCTTCTTATATGAGCAATACAAATCCTATTCCGTCCGACAAAATTAGCATTGCTGCATGTACGGCCATGGCTGGAGAGCAATTGGGCTTAAAATTAATTTATATGGATGCTGGAAGTGGTGCATTAAATTCAGTAAGTGCCGAGATGATTAAAAAAGTAAGTAAAAATATTTCCATCCCACTAATAATTGGTGGAGGAATTGATAGTCAGAAAAAAGCATTGTTAGCCTGTAAATCGGGTGCCGATATTGTTGTTGTTGGGAATGCTATAGAGAAAGATGTTACATTAATTGAATCAATTGCAAAAGCAATTCATTCGTATAAAAATTAGCCTATGAAATTTATAATTATTTCGAGTTCAAGTGAAATGGAGAATGAGGCTCAAATTATAACGAGTTTGTTTGAAGCTGGATTGGAACATTTTCATTTGAGAAAACATAAACTTTCTACATCAAAAACGAAAGAATTATTAAAAGCAATTCCAGCACATTTTCATAATAGAATTATTATTCACTCACATCACAATCTGGCAAGAAAATTTAATTTAAAAGGAATTCACCTAACAAAATCTCATCTTAAAAATAGATTCAAAACTTGGTTGACCATTAAATTAATTCAATTGAAAAATCCAGAGATTACTATCACAACCTCTTTTAGCAACATAGGTCAGCTCTTTGAAAAAGAACATCGTTACGAATATAATTATGTTTTTTTAAGCCCGATTTTCGATAGTTTAAGTAGCAAATTCCAAGGCGGATTTACGGAACATAGTTTAAAGGCCGCAGTTTTAAAAACCACATTTAATGTAGCAGCTCGTGGTGGTGTAGATGTAAATGCTATTGAGAAATCAAACGAAATTGGATTTGATGGAATAGCTTTCTATAGCTGTATTTGGAAGAAAAAAGATCCGCTGGCAGCTTTCAACAACCTTGTTGAAAAATTTCAAGAATTAAAGATTCCTATAGAGTAAATTGCGTCTCGATTATAAAGTCTTCGACTGCGCTCAGCCTAACGGTAGCGTCACACTGAGTGCAGTCGACTACGCTCACCATAAACTCAGTCGAAGTGTTTTCAGTTCCAACCGAATAGATTATTTCCCAAAATAATTTATCTCTTCTTTCAGATTAAGCCCAGGATTTTCTAATTGCATTTTTTTACAGCGTTCTAAAAAAGCGACTTTAAATTTTTTGTGCGAATCTGTATCCAAATGAAAAGGCTTGTGATTTTTTGCTGCTATAATTTCTTTTATTGAATTTAATAATTGAATGGCCGTTTCATCAAAATTTGCAGAAACAAATTTTTCAAACACATAATTAATAGCTTGTTCATTGGGGTGAACCAAGTCTTCCTTATAAAAACGATAATCTCGTAAATCATCCATCATCAATTCGTAAGCAGGAAAATAAAAAACATTTTTTGATGTTAATTGATGAACGGTTTCAATTAGTCGAGACTTACTTAAATTATTTTCCACTACTCCATCACGTACATATCTTACAGGACTAATTGTAAAAACGATTTTCAATTTAGGATTGAATGCTAGCAATTCTTTTACAAGCCATTTATATTCTTCGCCCATTTCCGAAACGCTCAGCATTGATTTTGCAAACTCTTTTTGTGTCTGTTTATGGCAATTTCCAACCAAACGTTCATTTTTTTTATACACATACGCTGAACCAAAAGTTATAAAAAGCCAATCGGTGTTTTTTAAAAAAGTATGTGCTTCTGAAATACTTTTATTAATGTTTGTCAAACAGACTTGTTTATCAGGATTAGAAAAGCGACTATGATGTTCCCATGAATTCCAACAAT
Source organism: Chitinophaga pinensis (assembly GCA_945879015.1). Lineage (GTDB taxonomy): Bacteria > Bacteroidota > Bacteroidia > 2-12-FULL-35-15 > 2-12-FULL-35-15 > 2-12-FULL-35-15. The sequence goes on from CAMCUO010000027.1 coordinate 5,948, forward strand.
CGTTTGCAAAAAACAATTCATCCTCTGTCACAAAATCTATCTTCATATATCTGCGCAATGCAACAGCAATACTTGATGGATTGTATAAAACTCCGTGCGGATTAAGTATTATTTTGAATTTATGTTCCGACATTAAGTCGCCCATGTTTTCAGCAAAGCAGGAACCAAGGAAGAGGAAACTATTCGAATAATTTATTTTTTGAGAAAACGGAGAAATTGGAAATTGCAGGTGAAAGTTCATTTTAAAAAAATTGGAGAATTGGTGATTTAAAGAAATGGAGAATTAAAAAAAGGTTGAATTCGTTTTACTATTTTGTTTTCGAGAACAATGACTAAATTTTCATTTCAAATCAACAACTCTGCAATTCAACAATTCTATATTTCTCTAATTGTGCTACTGCTGACATTTACAATAAGGTGAAAAATAAACTTTCGCGTGAGGCACCATTGCTTGAATATTACTTTGTTGTGCATCTGGAATAAGAATTACTCTAAGATCTAACACCAATAAACTCTTTAAATATTTTAATTCATCCGGAAAATTTTCAATATTATTACTCCACAAATCCAGATTTTTTAATTTAGTAAGTTTCCCAATAACTGGCGGAATAGATGTTAATTCATTTTGATTGGCATTCAAATAAAACAAATTTGTTAAGGCTCCAATTTGTGGTGGAAACTCTTCCAATACATTTTTTGAAATAGAAAAATATTGCAAATTTTTAAGTTCTGAAATTTCTGCTGGTAATTCTTTAATATTGTTTTTTGTCAAATCTAAATATTGAAGATTTGGAAATTTTAAAATCTCCATTGGAAAGGATTTTAATTTCTTTCTTCGCAATTCCAACTTAATTACTTTTTCTGGATTTTTTAATGCTTCTTCCAAACTCGTATAAGCGCGCATGGTATCCAAAGTGAGCGAGTCGATCAAAACACTTTGAGAAAACAGTTTACTAGCAGAAAAAACAAGTAGAAGTATAAAAATTCTTTTAAAGAAATATGTCGTTTTAAATTTCAAGTTGATAATATTTTTAGTGCGTTTACTTTATCAATAGCCAAAGCATTTTTCAATTCATCCAATCCAGCAAACTTTAGCTCATCTCTTAGACGCTTAATAAAAAAAATAGTTGCGTCTTCGCCATAAATAGTCTCATTAAAATCAAAAATGTTCACTTCGATGCTTCTACCCTTTCCTTCAATTGTTGGGTTGTTTCCAATATTCAACATACCGCCATACAATTTGCCTCTAACCTCAGCCTTTACAGCATAAACACCATCAGCAGGAATAAGTTTGTATTTATCTTCAACTACAATGTTTGCTGTTGGATAGCCAATTATTCTTCCCTTTTCATTGCCTTTTATTACATTTCCTGTAACAGAAAATGAATGCCCTAAATAGCTGGCAGCCATTTCAACGTCGCCTGATTGAAGTGCCTTACGAATTTTTGTGGAGCTTATTTCTATACTGTCAATATCCTTCGCAGGAATTTCTTCCACATCAAAGCCATAGATGGGTCCAAATTCCTTTAAGTGCTCAAAAGAACCTTCGCGGTTACGCCCGAAATGATGATTATAGCCAATAATGAGTCGTTTAGTATGAATGCTGTTTACTAAAATATTTCGAACAAATTCAACAGAGGTTAATCGCGAAAACTCTTTGGTAAAAGGGTAAATAATGAGATGATCCACTCCATACTGCTTCAAAAGCTGAATCTTTTCTATTTGGGTATTTAGCAATTTTAGCTCATTGTCATCTGGAAAAAGCACCATTCTAGGATGCGGATAAAAGGTCAACAAAACGGTTTCACCTTCGTGCTTTTGCGCCACATCTTTCAGTCGGGAAATAATTTTTTGATGTCCTAAATGAACTCCATCAAAAGTGCCGGTAGTAACAATCGGATTTTTTACGTCCTTAAAATCTTCAATATGGGTATAAACCTTCATTCAATCAATGATATTTATCATACAAAAAGCTAACAGGTTTCGATAATTCCCTATAAATGAGGGTCTAAATCCCTTATCTTTTCTACAAAAATGCTGTATAATTTAAAGCATCAAATTTAATTATAAAAAAGTTAAAAATCGATTTTTTACATGAATAATATTATGTAATTTCGCACTCGAATTTTTAAAATTAACATTTACATACATATAAAATGTCAACAAACACAGGTAAAATTTCACAAGTAATTGGCCCGGTAATAGACGTAAGTTTTGAAGGCGGAGCTACATTACCAAACATTTTGGATGCATTAGAAGTTGTAAAACCAAATGGCCAAATTGTAATTCTAGAAACTCAAAAACACGTTGGAGAAGACACGGTTCGTACCATTGCGATGGACTCTTCTGACGGATTATACCGCGGGATGACAGTTACAGCAACCGGTGCTGGAATTACAATGCCAGTGGGAGAACAAGTAAAAGGTCGTTTATTCAACGTTGTTGGAGAAGCGATTGATGGTATTAAACAAACAGACAAAAAAGGTGGCGCACCAATTCACCGTATGCCTCCTAAATATGAAGATCTTTCTACTTCTACGGAAGTATTGTTTACAGGAATTAAAGTAATCGACCTTTTAGAGCCTTATGCAAAAGGTGGTAAAATTGGTTTGTTCGGTGGAGCCGGAGTTGGTAAAACCGTATTGATTATGGAATTGATTAACAACATTGCAAAAGGATACGAAGGATTATCGGTATTCGCAGGTGTTGGTGAGCGTACTCGTGAAGGAAACGATTTATTGCGTGAGATGATTGAGTCAAACGTTATCCGTTACGGAGAAGCATTTAAACATTCGATGGAAAGTGGTGGATGGGATCTTTCAAAAGTAGATTTAAAAGAATTAGAAAAATCACAAGCAACATTGGTATTCGGACAAATGAATGAGCCTCCAGGAGCTCGTGCTCGTGTGGCTTTATCAGGATTAACAATGGCGGAATATTTCCGTGATGGTGATGAAAAATCAGGTGGACGTGATATCCTTTTCTTTATAGATAACATTTTCCGTTTTACACAAGCAGGTTCTGAGGTATCAGCGTTGTTAGGGCGTATGCCTTCAGCGGTAGGTTACCAACCAACTTTAGCAACAGAGATGGGATTGATGCAAGAGCGTATTACTTCAACTAAGCGTGGTTCTATTACTTCTGTTCAGGCGGTTTACGTTCCTGCGGATGACTTAACAGACCCTGCTCCTGCTACAACATTTGCCCATTTGGATGCTACAACCGTATTGAACCGTAAAATTGCTGAGTTAGGAATTTATCCTGCGGTGGATCCTTTGGATTCTACTTCTCGAATTTTAACTCCTACCGTTTTAGGTGCAGAACATTACGGAACTGCTCAAAAAGTAAAATTAATTTTACAACGCTATAAAGAATTACAAGATATTATCGCCATCCTTGGTATGGACGAATTATCTGAAGAAGATAAAACAGTTGTTCACCGTGCAAGACGAGTTCAACGTTTCTTATCTCAACCTTTCCACGTTGCTGAGCAATTTACAGGATTAAAAGGTGTATTCGTTTCTATTGAAGATACCATCAAAGGATTCAACATGATTTTGAATGGTGAAGTAGATCAATATCCTGAAGCAGCTTTCAACTTAGTTGGATCTATTGAAGATGCAATTGAAAAAGGTAAAAAAATCTTGGCGGAAGCGAAGTAATTAATCAATTTGGAAATTTGCCGATTTGGAAATTAAAAACAATAATTTCATTTTCAAATAGGCACATTTTCAAATCAAAAAAATTAGAATTATAGAAAACCGAGTAATTGGTCAATTTTGAAGATTAAGCTTATTTATAAATATAGCCAATACATTTTCAAATTAACACATTTTCAAATTTTCAAATTATTATGCATTTAGAAATAATAACACCAGACAAAAAAGTATACAGCGGTGAAGTGGATTCTGTAAAGCTTCCCGGTGCCGAAGGTTCTTTTGGAATTTTAAATAACCACGCTCCTATTATTGCGTCTTTGAAAAAAGGAACAATAAAAGTAACGGATTCAAAAAAGCATGTAGAAAATTTTGAAATCAATGGCGGTGTTGTGGAAGTACAAAACAATAAAGTGATTGTATTGGCTGAGTCTTAGGCCTCATCCGTACTTCGGACACCTTCTCCATTTGGAGAAGGAATAGAACTAAAACAAATCCAGACTAATCGTCTGGATTTTTTTATTTCAACTTTTTATTTTTCTTATGCCTAGTTTTATCTCGCTTCGTTTTTTTCTCAAGATTTTTTTCAAGCGCCTTATGTAAATCAATACCTGTTTGGTTTGCTAAACAGATTATTACAAAAAGAACATCGGCAAGTTCATCAGCAAGTTCTTTTCCTTTTTCCTTTTTCTTGAACGATTGTTCGCCATATTCACGAGCAATAATTCTGGCTACTTCTCCAACTTCTTCAGTAAGAATAGCCATATTGGTAAGTTCCGAAAAGTAGCGAACACCATGGAGTTTAATCCAGTCGTCTACTTTTTTTTGTGCTTGTTTAATAGTTAACTGGATCATTCGTTCATTGGTTTAGTAGAATGCTGTGTATTTCCTTTGATTTAGAGATTGCCACATCCCGCGAAAATGTGGGACTCGCCATGACGCTCCGTTATATAATTATTAGCTGGTGAGAAGGTCATTGCTAGGAACGAAGCAATCTCTTTTCCATACTGCGGAGAAAAACCCTCTCCTTATAAACAAGAAGAGGGCTTTCAAAATAAATCGATGAAGCCTTAGTTCAATTTCGACAAAGCTGCTTTAATAGCATCGAAATCAGGATATGAACCAGAATCTTCCAAAATTTCAGCATGTTGAACAACTCCATTTTTGTCGATTACAAAAGAAGCACGTTTACTTACTCCTTTTAACCCATGAATCCACTCATTATAGATACAACCATAAGCTGTAGAAGCTTCTTTGTTGAAATCGGATAACAATGTGAAATTGTAATTGTTCAACTCCTTGAATTTTGCTAATGTAAAAGGCATATCCACAGATATTCCATAAACAGTAGCATTTAAATCGTTGTAAAACGACAATTCATCACGAGTTTGACATAATTCTTTTGTGCAAGTTCCTGTAAATGCTGCCGGAAAAAACAACAATACTACATTCTTACCTTTCTGGTCGGCTAATGCTACCAGGTTTTTATCCGAATCCTTTAATGCAAACAAAGGTGCATTTTGTCCTACTTGTGCGCTCATTTTTATTGGGTTTTAGACTATGAATAAATCTTAATAACTATTTAATTGTTGGCAAATTTAAAAATTTATATTTGCAATGAACTTTAAAATAATTTAAAATAAACAAATACATTACCGAACCCATCGGAACGTTTTTTTAGTCTTGGTAAACGGACTAACAGGAAATCCTATCGCAATTGGTGGCTTATTAGTAGTAATGATTTATATGGGCGGACACATTTCCAGAAGAAAAATAATCTCTCCACTTTGGTCGAGATGACAAAATAAAAATAAACGTTATGAATCAAACCTTTTACCGAATACTCAACATCATTTTAGTAATAGCAGTAACGATATTGTATTTCTTGCACTTTTCTGGACCATCAGGTGCTGAATTGGCTGTTGCAACAGATTCTAAAGCTTTAGAAAAACCTATAGTAAAAGCTCCTACAGATATTAAGGCATCCAAAATTGTGTTTGTAAACTTGGATGTTTTAAGTGAAGGTTACCAATTTTTAAAAGATGTTAGTGCATCTGCTCAAGCAGAACAAAATTCTTTGCAAACACAATATCAAACTAAAGGTCAAAAACTTCAAGAAGATTATATGGCCTTTGAGCAAAAAGCAAGTGGTGGACTTTTGTCTGACAACCAAATTCAAGGAGAGCAAGAAAAATTTGCGAAAAGAAAAGAAGAATTAGATCAACTGCAAATGAAATCAGAAGCATTAGGAGAAAAAATTCAAGCAAGAACAGAAGAAGCCCGTAAAAATTTAACTAATTACATCAATGAATATAATAAAGCTGGAAACTATAGTTATGTTTTAACATACAGCGAAGGCCCATTGAGTCCGGTTTTATTAGCTGACCCAAATTTAGATATAACAGCAGATATTTTGGATGGAATTAATGCACAGTACAGTGCTAAAAAGAAAAAATAAAGACAAAAGAGAGAAAATTCAAAATTTAAAAGAAAAAGTAGACAAATAAAAAAAGTAAAAATAGACAAGTTAAAAGTGAAAAATTCAGAAGTCAAAAGAAATAAAGCAGGCAATTTACCAGTAAGGAATTGAAAAAGAAGAAAAGTCAAAAGAAATAAAAAAGAAAATAATACACACAGCTTCACTAATGAACTAGTGAACCAATGAACTAATAAAATGGAAACCACAGAAAATACAGGAACTCTTATTCACAAAATAAAGCATGTAGAAATATTTCACGATACATTTAAAATCGGAAATAGATATACTCCAACTGCTGAGGTTGGTGAAAACGAATACATGTTGCGTTATAATTTAATTAAAGAGGAAAACGAAGAATACTTAGACGCTTGTAAAAATGGCGATTTGGTTGAAATTGCAGATGCTTTGGGTGATCAATTATACATTTTATTTGGAACTATTTTACGCCACGGATTACAACATAAAATTGAAGAAGTATTTGATGAAATTCAAAGAAGCAATATGAGTAAGTTGGATGAAAATGGGCAACCTATTTTTAGAGAAGATGGAAAAATATTGAAGAGTAATTTATATTTCAAGCCAAATATTAAGACTATACTGGAAAAATAATAAACAATTCCCTCTCTTTTTTTTCCAAATGAATCCTTCGGACAAGGAGGGAGTTAGGTCATATGAATACTTTATAAATCATTATCAAGCCAGATACCATCAGAATAATTCCAGCTATAATGCTTACTATTCTCAACACCTTTTCACTTAAAAATTTACTTATTTTATTTGCTGAATAAGCTTTTAAAACGTCTGTTAAAAACACTGTTGCTAATGAAACAATGAAAAACAATATGATGTGAATAAATGTATAATCTTTATTTGAACTAACAGTTACAACGCAAGCCATCCACAAACCAATAACAACTGGGTTTAAAAGATTAAGAAAAAAACCTTTTGTAATATACAATGGCATACTTACAGCTTTTACTGCCAAATCCTGTTTCTTCAATTCTTTCTCTTCCGCAACTCTTGCTTTGAACTGAAACACACTAAAAAAACCAAACATTACCAACACAGTTCCACCTACTAATCCAATGTATAATTTATTTTGAGGATTATCAAAAAATTGTGCGACTCCAAAATAAGCTAAGAATACACATAGAACATCACTTAAAAAAATTCCAAATGCCAATGCCAATGCAGGTCTAAATCCACTTTTAGTGCTTGTTTGAATAAGTGCAAAAAACGAAGGTCCCAAGGACAAAGCAAGTGCTAGACCTAGTGTTAATCCCGAAAAAATGGATTTTAAAATCATTCTTTGGTTTTAATTTTTAAATACGCTTCCCAATCCACCAGCTGATTTTTTTTTAATACACGTGGAAACTTAAAAGATGCACCAACTCTTCCTTGCGTTTTCATGTAATCATAAAACATTTTACAAGGAAACACATCCACAATCACATCTTTGAGAGCTGCAATTCTTTCCACTTTATAATCATCATTTAATTCTTTTAGTGTTTCATCAATTCTATTTCTCAAAACTTTAGCATCCACAGCATCATCCGTTCCTACAAACCAATGATGCGCAAACATTGTATCATAATTTATTCCCGCAACTGCAAATTCTTTTATATCTATATTCAACTCAGCCGAAACAAGTTCAATGGCTTTATTCATATTGTCTTGAGAAAGATGTTCCCCACATAAACTCAAAAAATGTTTTGTTCTTCCTGTGATAATGATTTCATATTTTTCGACAGAGGTAAATTTAATTACATCGCCAATCAAATAACGCCAAGCACCGGCACATGTAGAAATCAACAAAGCATATTCTTCACCTTCTTTTACTTGATCGATGTGAAGCGTTTCAGGATTTTCAACTATGTTACTATCCTCATCAAAGTTTTTTTCATTGAAGGGGACAAATTCGTAAAACATGCCATTATCCAGCATCATTTTCATGGATTCAGATTCTTGTCTCGTTTGAAACGCAACATACCCTTCCGATGCAAGATAGGTATCCATATAAATAATTGGATGAGCCAATAATTTTTCAAACCCTTTTTTATACGGTGAAAATGAAACACCACCATGAATGTATACTTTCAAATTTGGCCATATATCATGAATAGTTTCTACTTTGTTTTCGGAAATTATTTTTTCAAACAATATTTGAATCCAAGCAGGAACGCCACAAACAATACCAATGTCCCAATCCTTTGCATTATTTGCAATTTCTTGAAGTTTTGATTCCCAATTTCTTTCGCGAGCAATTTTTTTACCTGGTTTATTATATCCTTGAACATAAAACGGAATTGTACCTGTTGTGATTCCACTTAAATCGCCTTCGTAATAAATTCCATTGTATTTTAAATCGGTGCTACCACCAACAACCAAAACTCCTCTTTCAAAATGTTCCTTTGGTAAGCCAAAATGTACTTGGGAAATCATTTGACGCAAACTCACTTTACGTATCACTTTGAGCATGTCGATTGTAACAGGAATGTATTTGCTGGACGATTCAGATGTACCAGAGCTAAGAGCAAAATATTTTATTTTATTGGGCCAGCATACATTTTGTTCACCATCTCTAGTACGATGCCACCAATTTTTGAACATCGAATTGTAATCATGCGTTTTTACCGTCCTTTGAAAGGCCGTAATTACATCATCTTCCCCTAATATTTTCGAAAAATTATACTGCTCACCAAAAGCAGTAAACTCTGCCTTGGCTAGCAATTTTTTTAAGACTTTCATTTGCTGCTTATACCCGTCCTTCTTACGCATTTGGGGTAATCTTTCTCTTAATTCAAACGATCGTTTAATTACCGAACCTATAAATGCCATTCTTTGAGATAATTTGAATAAATTTTTACTAAAATAGTAATTTAAAACAAAATTTCCTCATTTTTATGGTTAAATGATATTCCTCCGAACAAAAAAATTTAAACACATAGAAACATAGAAAAAATAGTTCTACTAAATTTCACTAAATGACGCAAAGGTTTGTATAGAAAAATAAATTTTTAACATAGAAGGAAGCTCTATGAGATTGAAGCTTGCTTCAATACTATGAAAACACTTCCGCTACTAAAAAACTATTCTTTTTTACATTTTAAAAACTATGTGTCTATGTGTTTAAAAAACCACCCAGCATAAAATGAAGTTAATTGTCGTAATTTATATTTCCTTTTCATGTTATGTTTTAAATGCACAAGAATGCATTCTAAAAAATGCGCATGCTCATAACGACTATAAAAACAAATATCCTTTAACAGATGCTTTAAATAATAAATTCATCAGCATAGAAGCAGATATTTTTTTGATTAAGGATAAACTGATTGTTTCTCATACATATCCGATAATCAAAAAGAAAAAAAACTTAGACTACCTATATCTAAAACCTTTACTTGACAGCTGTTTAAAAAATAATGGAAAAGTATATCCAGATTGTCAAGAATCATTAATTCTATTAATCGATATAAAATCGGAAGCTGAAAAAACCTACGAAAAACTAAAAGAGATTCTTCTCCACTATTCATCGATACTTACCAAATATGAAAACGGAAAAATAATAACAAATGCAATTACTATAATTATAACAGGAAACAAACCATTTGATGAATTACAAAAAGAAACGATCAGATACGCTTTTATTGATCAGAGTTTATTGAGTCTTGACAAATCATTAGAATCTACATTATGTTTGATGGCAAGCACGAAGTATTCAAATGTATTAAAGTGGAAAGGAAAAGGTGAAATCCCTAAAGAAGAAAAAGAAAAATTAATAACTCTAGTAAATCAAGCTCACAAGGAAGACAAGGTAGTGCGACTGTGGGCTTCTCCAGAAAATAAAAAAGTATGGACAGAATTATTAAACTGCGGTGTAGATTTAATCAATACAGATAAGTTGGAAATGTTGGGAGCGTTTTTAAAGGAACAAAAAAATAATTAAAGCCCTTTTACAATTTTTGTCCGCAAAGACTCTACTTTATCATGAATAGCAATCAGTTGTTTCTCATTCATTGTAACATCAGAAGTAATAGTATTGTATTCGGAAGTAATTCCTTTTAGGTCTTCAATAATTGCAGAAACGTAAGCATCTTTCTTATACTCATCCAATAATTTTATAACAATTATCAAACTTTTCTTTTGATCAGAAATTACTTTATACAAGGAACTATTTTCTGAAGTTTTTGGGACATTTAAAAATGTTTTTGTTGAAATATACAATCCTTCCAACCAACTTCCAGCAACTACCAAAGCCGCCATTCCAACTCTATCATCACCTTGCAAAGACTTATCCACTTGAGTATAGGAATCGTAAACAATTCTTGTTAATGAATCTTTATTGTCTCTATACTTATTGTAGTTATCCATTGTAGATTGGTCAAAAGCCAAAGGAATATTTAATTCTTCGGCCAAACGTTTTGTTGCTTTAATATATGCGCCCATTTGCTGAAATTCTTCATACGTTACCGAATAAGCTAAATCGGCTCCATAAATTCCAAAATTAATTGCTTTGGAATTGTACAAATTGCAATTTTCAACATTTTCAACATCATTCATTGCCTTTTCATCAAAAGGTACTTTTTTAGCATATAAATTATCGAGAATTTCAAACGGAAATGGAATATCACTTATAACCATCTCGTATTTTTCTGAAGGCATAATGGTGGACTTGCTTTCTGATGAGGTTAAAGAATCGGAAGAATTAAAAACATCCTCTTTTGTTGTGGGAGTATCGCTATTGCAAGCACTGATAAACAGCACAGAGGATAATAACAATTTATTCAAGAGAGATTTGCTTTTCATTTACAATGTTTTTCAGTTCTTTATTACGAATAGATACCAATAAGGTTCTAAGTTTATAAAAATAAAAAAAGGGCATAAGCCCTTCCTAAATTATTTTTTATTGTATTTAAAATCGTGATTGTTTTTAATTGATTTTAATGATTCATAAATCAACTTAATTACATTTTCTACATCTTCTTTGTGAACACTTTCAACAGTTGTATGCATGTAACGGAGCGGTAAAGAAATTAATGCTGAAGGAACGCCTCCAATCGAATAAGCAAATGCATCCGTATCGGTTCCAGTTGCCCTTGAAGCTGCTGCACGCTGAAATGGAATTTTATTTTTTGTTGCTGCATCAATAATCAATTTCAATAAATTATTCTGAACTGCTGGTCCGTACGTTAATACTGGCCCTTTACCACAAGCCAAATCTCCGCTTGTGACTTTGCTCATCATGGGTGATTGCGTGTCGTGACAAACATCTGTAATAATCGCAACATTCGGTTTAATTGTATGAGTAATCATTTCTGCTCCACGCAAACCAACTTCTTCTTGAACCGAATTTGTAAAGTATAATCCGAATGGCAATTTTGTTTTGCTTTCTTTTAATAATCGAGCGACTTCTGCAATCATAAATCCTCCTACTCTATTATCCAAAGCTCTTCCAACATAATAGCGATTATTCAATATCATGAACTCGTCTTCGTAAGTAACAACACAGCCAACATGAACACCTAAAGCTTCCACTTCTTTTTTTGTTGAACAACCACAATCCAAGAAAATATTTTTTAAAGAAGGCGGTTCTTCACGAGCAGCATCACGAACGTGTATAGCTGGCCAACCAAAAACTGCTTTTATTATTCCTTTATCTGTATGAATGTTCACACGCTTAGAAGGAGCAATCATGTGATCACTTCCTCCATTTCTTCTCAAGTAAATAAAACCATCAGTAGTAATATAATGTACAAACCAAGAAATTTCATCTGCATGAGCTTCTATAACTACTTTGAAAGTAGCTTTTGGATTGATAACTGCTACAGCAGTTCCATAATTATCTGTAAAATAATCATCTGTATAAGGCTTGATATAATCCAGCCAAAGTTTTTGTCCTTCACTCTCAAAACCGGTTGGAGAAGCATTGTTTAAATATGCTTTTAAAAAGTCTAATGACTTTGCATTTAAAATTGATTTTGATGCTTTTGCTTTAGGAGTTGCTACTTTTTTTGCCATTGTGTTAGTTTAATTTTCTAATTTAATTCCAACATACTTGAACGTTATTGCGAGGAACGAAGCAATCTCTGCTAATTATGTCTAGACTCCTCATCATGAAATATTGCCACATCCCGCAAAAATGCAGGACTCGCAATGACGATTCTAAATATTATCTACTTTTTCTTACTTGTCTACTTTTTTATTTGTCTACTTTTTCTTTTGACTTTTGACTTTCCTCTCTTTTAACTTTTCTTCGCAACCCAAACATCCACCATTTCTTCCAAAATATTCATTGGGAGTGGACCCGAAGTTAAAATAACATCGTGAAATTCGCGAATGTCGAACTTATCTCCTAATTTTTTCTTCGCATTTTCTCGAAGTTCTAAAATTTTAATCATTCCTATTTTATAACCAGTTGCCTGAGAAGGCCATACAATATAGCGTTCTATCTCTTTTTTGTTATCACCTTCTGGATTTGGAGTATTCTCTTTAAAATATGCTAAAGCCTTTTCTCGCGACCATTTTTTTCGGTGAATTCCAGTATCAACCACCAATCTCGCTGCTCTAAATAACTCCATTGCCAGTCTTCCGAAATCTGAATAAGGATCTTGATAAAAACCAATTTCTTTGGGTACTAACTCTGAATACAAAGCCCAACCTTCAATATAAGCTGTGTTTCCACCATGCATTCTGAATTTTGGAATTCCTTTTAATTCTTGTGCAATAGCTATTTGCATGTGGTGACCAGGAATTCCTTCATGATATGCCAAAGCATCCATTTGATAAATCGCTTGATCGGCCATATTATAGAGATTAATATAATATCTGCCTGGACGAGAGCCATCAATTGCTGGATCTTCATAAAATGCTCCACCAGCTGATTTTTCACGAAATGCTTCAACTGGTTTAACAACTATATCGGCTTTCGGTTTAGTTAGAAATAATTTATCCAACTCCTTTTTCATACCATCAATAATCTTCACAGCTTTTACTCTATATGCTTCTTTTCCTGCTTCATCATTGGCATAATAAAACTGTTTATCCGCACGCATGAAATCAAAAAACGATTGCAAATTGTCGCTTTTGAAATTTACTTTTTTCATAATCGCTCTCATCTCATCATGAATCCGAGCAACTTCTTTTAAACCAATTTCATGAATTTCATCCGCAGTTAAATTTGTTGTGGTAGTTTGTTTTAAAGCAAAGTCGTAATATTCATTGCCATTAGAAACTTTCCATATTCCATCATCAGTGCTTGATTTTTTTTCTAATTCAGTCCAATAAGCAGCCAATTTATCATACGCTGGTTTCACAGAAGAATTTAAAGCAAGTGTTGCATTTTCTATCAATAAAAGTTTTTCTTCTCCTTTTAAATCTTTCAATGCATTTACTTTTTTCATAAAATCCTCCAACAAAGGATTTGCATTTCCTGATTTATCAAAAGGCTGTCCGCTTGTCATATTTTTACAATCATTCAATACATAAGGAAAAACAAATTTGGGAGGAATAATATTTTGTGCTTCACGCAGTTTTAAATTTTCAATCAACTGGTCAAATAAATGACTCATTCCATTTAATCGAGAAATATAAGCTTCAGCATCACTTTTATTTTCTATTGCATGCACATTAATTAAAAAAGTAGGAACATCCGTATGCAAGCCACCCATTTGATTTATAGGATAATCAAATAAATGCCATTTATAATTTTCAATTGCATCCTCACAAGCTTTTTCAAACAAACGATAACTTATTTTAGTTTGCTCATCTAACAATTCAATTTTAAAATTTGCATGGAGTGAGTCCAAATAAGCTTTTGCAATTTCTACTTCTTTTTGAACATTTGTTTCACTTATATCCTGCCATTTGCCATAATCCTTTTTTATTCCAAATAACGATTGCTGCATTGGATCTCTGTCGATTTTGGCATCAAAAACACGATCAAAAAACTCGTTTGCCTTTTTACTTTCTTCCGCAATTTGAGTTGCAGAATATTTTTCATCTGTTTTGTTTTCAGGGGAAGAATTACAAGCAGAAAATAAAATAATTATGATTATGGAGCTAAAAAATATTTTTTTCATACTACAATGATATTAAAATAATGCACGTATAAATGCAAGAATATGACATACGGCAGTAAATTACCATAAATTTTTCTATATCTTTCTAATAATGAAGTACTTGGAGTCAAACTTAGAGCAATAGTTCAATTAAAAAAAGGATTGTTTTGTGGGACATTTGAACAATTACTAGGCTTTTTTACTATTAAAAAATCTTGCTATATTTATACTATCTTAAATTGATAAAAAATGAAAGTAAAAAAATTACTACTTGTGTTGTTTTGCTCGCTTGCTATTCAAAATTTGACAACAGCTCAAACGGATAGTATTATAAAAGCAAAAGTATTGGATGATGGCTCTCAAGATGCAGAGAAATTTTACAATAGTGGAATTGCAAATTTTGCTGCTAAAAATTTCAGTGGCGCTTTAAATGATTTTAATCAAGCTATTGCATTAAAGCCAGATTTTGAAAGGGCTTACTATAATAGAGGAGCTACAAAATTTGAAATGAAAGATTATAACGGTGCAATATCTGATTTTGATAAAGCACTTACTATTAATCAAACTGCTGATAGTTACTTTAGTCGCGGTCAAGCTAAATATGCGTTAGGAAATAAAGATGGAGCAACAGCCGATTACTCTAAAACATTAGAAATAAAAGTTGACTATGCACAAGCATATTATTATAGAGGTGGAATAAAATTTGAAAATGCTGATTACAAAGGAGCAATTGAAGATTTCACAAAAGCAATCACTATTAAACCAGATTATGCATATGCATATAATGATAGAGGAAGTGCAAAACGTCAAATGGATGATTTGAAAGGAGCAATTTCTGATTATAACAAAGCATTGGTTGCAAATTCTGAATTGGCTTTTACTCACAACAATTTGGCAAGTGCTAAACGTAAACAAGGCGATTTCAAAGGCGCAATAAGCGATTATACAGAAGCTATCAATCAGAAAAAAGATTATTATGTTGCATACAACAATCGTGGAAGTGCGAAATTAGATAACGGTGATTATCAAGGAGCGGTTGATGACTTTTCAAAAGCTATTCAAATAAAAGCTGACTATTCTTATGCTTTTAATAATCGTGCTTATGCAAAATATAAATTGAAAGATTATAAAGGAAGTATTGAAGATTGTACAAAAGCAATTCAGTTAAATGCATCATACGGATACGCTTACTTAAACAGAGGAATTGCAAAAGAAATGTTACGTGATAATGCTGGAGCTTGTGCAGATTGGAAAAAAGCGGCTGAGTTAGGTGTTGAATCTGCTAGAAATTATAATGGAGACTGTAAATAATTTGAAATTTGGAAAATTTGAAAATTAAAAATTGAAAAAAACACACGATGAAAAAAATACTATATATACTCTCAATAATTTTTACCGCAAATGTTTATGCTCAGAATGTTGAGTTCACAAAAGAAAATTTCAAGGAAGATAAAGATGGATTAAAAGAGGCAAAGAAAAATCTTGAAAAAGGTGATGAATTTTTTGCACTTGCAACTGTTTTTTATAAACAAGCTTTGGACTCATATTATTTGGCTGCTCAAAAGTTTAATCCAAACAATGCAATGCTGAATTATAAAATTGGTAAATGTTATTTATACTCTAATTATAAATTAAAATCAATTCCTTTTTTAGAAAAATCAATTCAATTAAACCCCGCTGTTGATCCGCAAGTTCACTATCTTTTAGGAAAAGCTTATCATTTGAATATGGAGTGGGACAAAGCAATTAAAGAATTTCAAACTTTCCAACAAACATTAAAAGGAGAAGAATTAGCTTTAATAATGGGTGATGTAAATTCACACATCAGTCAGTGCTTAACCGGTAAAGAAATGGTTAAAAATCCTATTCGTGTATTTATTGACAACGTTGGTGCGGATGTAAATTCCCAGTTCCCTGATTATGGTCCAGTAATTTCTGCCGATGAATCAGTGATGTTATTTACTTCTAGAAGAACTGGAAGTACAGGAGAAAAAATCGATGAAGAAATTAACGAATTTTACGAAGATATTTATATGTCGACTCGAGTAAACGGAAAATGGACAAAAGCAGTAAACATGGGTTCACCAATCAATACCGATAACCATGATGCGAATTCTGGATTATCTGCTGATGGACAAAAATTGCTGATTTATATTGGCAACAACAATGGTGACTTATATGAATCTGAATTAAAAGGTGACAAATGGAGTAAGCCTGATCACATGAATAAAAACATCAACACTTCTTATCATGAATCATCAGCATGTTATACTCCTGATGGAAAATCAGTTTATTTTGTGACTGATAAACCTGATGGTGGTTTGGGTGACAGAGATATTTATGTTTCTACAAAAGATGAAAAAGGAAAATGGGGAAAAGCCGTAAACCTTGGACCAACTATTAATACTCAATATGGAGAAGAAGGGGTTTTCCTTCACCCTGATGGAAAAACATTATACTTTAGTTCGCAAGGACATACAAGTATGGGCGGATATGATATTTTCAAATCGGTATTAAACACTGAAACAAAAGTGTGGAGCAAACCTGTAAACATTGGTTATCCTGTAAACACTCCTGATGATGACGTTTTCTTTGTAACTTCTGCAAGTGGTAAGCATGGATATTATGCTTCGTTCAATGCAAATGGATATGGCGAAAAAGATATTTATGTAATTACTTTCCTTGGTTTGGAAAAACCAATGATAATGAATAATGAAGATAATTTATTAGCTAGTCAAGCTGCACCAGTTAAAGAAACTGTTATTGCTCCAGTACTTGCCATTAAAGAAGCACAGCTTACTATCTTAAAAGGCGTAATTACTGATGAATTGACGAAACAACCCTTGGAAGCAACCATTGAAATTGTAGACAACTTAAAAAATCAAGTTATTGCAAGTTTCACTTCTAATAGTTCAACTGGTAAATATTTAGTTTCATTACCTGCAGGAAGAAATTATGGTATTGCAGTTAAGAAAGACAATTATTTATTCCACTCAGAAAATTTTGACATTCCAAATACAGCAGCTTACCAAGAAGTTGTAAAAGATGTTGCATTGAAAAACATTGCAGTTGGAAGCAAAATTATTTTGAAAAATATTTTCTTTGATTTCGACAAAGCAACATTGCGTCCTGAATCTACAAACGAGTTAGAACGTTTAGCTAAATTACTAAATGATTTTCCGACATTGAAAATTGAAATCTCTGGGCACACCGATTCAAAAGGTGCAGACGAATACAACAAAACACTTTCTAATAACCGAGCAAAAGCCGTATTGGATTATTTAGTAAAAGCTGGAATTTCTGCAGGAAGATTAACTTCGGTTGGATATGGAGAAGAGCAACCAATTGCTACAAATGATACAGATGAAGGCAGACAGCTGAACAGAAGAACAGAGTTTAAGATTTTAAGTAAGTAAGACCTCAAAAAAAACCATTAGTAAGTCTTTGCGAGTTCTTCGCTGTTTTTTTAGACGAAGCAATATACAGAACGTCATTGCGAGGAACGAAGCAATCTCTCACGATGGGGAGAATAGTAAACATTGAGGAGAGATTGCCACATCCCGCGAAAATGCGGGACTCGCAATGATGCCTCAAAAGAAATTTATGCTACCAACATTAATCACAACCGCTGACGGATCTCACTCACTTTATGTGAAAGACTTGGATGAGCATTACCACTCCATTCACGGAGCGATTCAGGAAGCACAACACGTTTTTATTAAAACAGGAATTCAGCATTTAGTTTCTCAAAATTATACGACTATTAATATTTTAGAAATAGGATTTGGAACAGGATTAAATACTTTACTTTCTTATTTAGAAGCAGAAAAATTAAATGTGAAATTGAATTATACTTCGCTGGAAGCTTTTCCCTTAAGCGCTGAAATCATTAATCAATTGAACTATGTGGAATTAATTTCGCAAATCGAAAAAACTAGCGAGCTTAATTTAAAAGAAATGTTTCAATCTATTCATAAATCTGAATGGGAAAATAAAATTGAATTGTCTAAAAATTTCAATGTTTTAAAAATTAAAAACACTTTACAAGAAATAAAATTTACAAGTACATTTGATTTAATATTTTTTGATGCATTTGGTCCGAGAGTGCAACCAGAAATGTGGACTGAAGAAAATTTTACTAAAATTTTTGATTCGACAAATCAAAATGGCTGCTTAGTTACCTATTGTGCTAAAGGAGAAGTAAAGCGAACATTAAAAAAAGTTGGGTTTATATTGGAAACACTACCTGGCCCGCCTAGAAAAAGAGAAATGGTGAGAGGAACAAAACAATTTTAGTACGTCATTGCAAATTAGTACGTCTTCATAGTTAGAACGTAATTCATAGTTATTAAGTCATTGCGAGTCCCGACCGAGCATCGGGACGGGATTTGGCAATCTCTCACGATGAGATGAAGAGTTATAAATGAAAAAGATTGCCACATCCCGCGAAAATGCGGGACTCGCAATGACGACAAATTATAATTACTTTTACAACATGCCAATAAACAAATTCATAATCCGTGTTTACGGAATTTTAATCAACGAGAAAAAGCAAGTTCTTGTGTCTGATGAATTAATTAAAGGACATAAAATAACAAAGTTCCCTGGCGGTGGATTGGAACTTGGAGAAGGAACAATTGAATGTATTAAACGTGAATTTGTAGAAGAAACAAATAATCAAATTGAGGTAATAGAACATTTTTATACTACCGACTATATGCAAGTATCTGCATACAACCCCGAACATCAAATCATCAGCATTTATTATCTAGTTAAACCGGTTTCCAATTTTGAGATCACAACTACAGAAAAAATATTTGATTTCAAAAATGACAAGGACTATGCACAAAAATTTCGTTGGGTGAATTTAAAATCCATCTCCGAAAATGACTTTACATTAGCGATTGATAAAATAGTTGGTGCGATGTTGAAGGATTTGAGAAACTAAATAAAAACACTTCGACTACGCTCAGTGTGACGAAGCGCAATGTCAAACTGAGCGGAGTCGAAGTGCAATTGGGGATGAATATTGTTAATTCAATCTTTGCGGTACAATCAATTCAAATTCAGGAATTGTCACATAAAAACGGGCTTTATCAATTTTTCTTTCCATTAAGTACTTTCCGCTCATTCTTCCCATATCAGTAGTTAAACTACATGCCGACTCATATTCAAACAATTCTCCTGGTTCTAAAACAGGTTGTTCGCCAACCACTCCTTCTCCATCCACTTCACTGTGTTCGCTGCTTGAATCATAAATATCCCAGTGACGAGAAATGAGTTGTACAGTATATTCGCTATTGTTTTCAATAGTAATTCGGTAAGAAAAAAGGAAATGACGGTGTTCAGCAACTGAGTGTTCAGCTTGAAACTTTGTTTCCACACTTATTTTTATTCCGTGTGTTACTTGAGTAGATTGATTTCCCATGATAGACATATTGGTATTACAATATTAGACATTTCTTTTACTAGATATCAATGATTAAGCCAAAAGGTTTTCAACAGCAATTAGGTAATAACCTGCCTGCCTAAAGCCAGGCCTTTGTTACTAAGACGATTTTTAAGGTCGAAAGTTGCTTAGGATAAATCAAATTTGATTAACTAATAGGTGAGTTTGAATATTTTGGAGGTGAAATCTAGAAAAAGGACAAAGTTCAAAAACTAATACTGCTTCATAGAATTCAACCTCTTTACCCCAATCAATTGATCGTAAAAAGTACCAGGTTGGCGGTGATAAACGTATATACTATAGTCATTTTCAGTATCATAGTGCATTCCTTCAATAATTGTTTCATCGCCAGCAGTTTCTCCATCTTTTAAAAATAAATATTCGTAATTATAAAAACCTTGCTTTAAATACAAAGTACATTCGTAACCAAAACGTTTTGCATTATAATGAAGTAAATTCTCGGTGGTGCATTTCCAGGCATTAAATGCTCCAAATACATATAAATTTCCATCGGTAAACGGAACATCATAAGGAAGAAAGAATTTTACATAACAATAATCTGCTTCTACTTCGCTATCTCTTCCTTCTTGGATCTTAATTAAAAAATCTCCATTCATGTCTGGTTGAGAATAATACCGTTTAAAAGTTCGCTTTTCATCGGTGTATAATTCCACGTGGTTTCCCAAACTATCTTTTGTTACTTTATAAATTCGTTCGGAGTGATAACGGATGCTTTTAATATCGAAAAAACGAAATTCATTTCCTCCAGCAAATACGTTTTGCTCATCATAATCGTATACCAATTCATTATCTTTTACAAAAATTGGTTTCAAATCCGTTTTAGCATTGTCCCATCTTCCGTTCTGAGTTAAAACAATTTTTAAATCTGCGTAAGGATTATTAATTTGATATCCAGTATAATTAATTTTAAAATCAATTTCGTGTTTGAAGAGTCGGTCTTCAATAATGCTTGCAGCCCTCACATTCGACTCAATCATAATTTTATTTTGGAAAACCAAAAATCGTCTGGTAATCACAATATTTTCAGGATTATTATCTTGATAAACTTTTAAAATATAATTTCCTGATTTAGTAATTCGCAAAGTGCTGTTTGGAAAAGTAACATTGTAGTGCGTGAATTTTTGCAGCGTATTAAAGGAATATCTATAATCGTTGATCGAGTTATCCAAAAAGCCATCAATGTATTCGTTTGGCATTAAATCGGAAGGTTGCCAATTTGCATTGCAATGAATGAGAGTGTAAGAGTAATTCTTTAAATCTGCGTCCAGATCATCAAAACTCAACTTTAATTTTTCTTCGGAGCCTAAAGCTAAAATAGCTTTTGTCAGAATAAAACTTTCATCTCTTAATTCAACTGTTTTAATGTTTTTTTTGTAGACATAATCTTCGTAACGAATACTGTTATCTCCATAATAGTCGTCAGCGGAAGTATCCTTTGCTGTTGGAGTATTTAATGATTTCCACAAACTAACTTTCTTTTCTTTTTGCGCAAAAGAAATAGAAGTATGTAATGAGAATAAAACAAAAAAGAAAGCATGAAAAAGACTACTGCGCATGCAAATGGTGGTTTTTATAAAGTGTATCCTTTCTAGTGCAAATACTATTCCCTAAATACCAGATATTATTTGTTGCTATGTCGTTATTAATTTTTATATTCGAATAATGAATATCCTTTTCATTCATTGGAACTGCTTTCGAACCAGCTTTAACACCCAAAAACAAACAAATCGGGAACAATATGATTTGAGCAAGTTTTATTTTTTTGTTTTCGAATGGCAAAGAAAAACTAGTAATATTTCTTCTATACGAACGAATTCCTAAGTAAGCAAAAAATGCAGAAGAAGCCAATAATAACATCAAGGACCAAATAGATAAAAATGTTACTGCTTCTTTAGGATAAACTAAGTATACAAGATCCTCCGTATTTAGCAAGGAACCATATTCTCCATAAATTTTGATATTAAAAATACTCAAAATCGAAACGATAGAAATAAGGAGAATATTGTATCCTAAATTGATTTGATGAATCAACTTGTTTTTATAAAATTGTTGAAATGCCCACAAAATATAAGGAACAATAAGCAGAATACAAATTGTTGCTAAATCTAAACGTAAAGCATACCAAAAACTCAAACTTGTTTCGGAGTGCTGTCCATCAGGAATTTTGGCATGATGATAAACTATAAAGATTACTCTAAAAAGAGCAAAATACAAAAACCAAAATACAGTTAAACGTAATAAATAATGAATTTTTATTTTATTCCACTTAAACATTTTATACTCTTTAATATTTATTGAAAATAAAGTTTTCCTGTTCCTTCATTGGCGATTTGCTGGACCGATGCCGGATTACCTGAGCAATATACGTCACCTTTATCATCAATCCTATACATTAATAACCCAGCGGTTCTAATATAACACGTTCCTGTTGTGTAAGATTGTATCCAAGTATAATTTGTATTTAATCCAGCTGCATATAAAAAAGAAGAACCACCAATGCTGCAATAGTGTTGATCAGAGAACCCATTTAGTGTTAAATCTCCAATTCCGTAAATATGTGATATTACTTTAGTATTGTTGACTGTTAGTTCAATATTTCCAGCTCCTTCTGTTCTCACGTCAAAGGAATCAACAGTAATTGTGTTTAAGGATTTTATATTCCCACTTCCATTAGAATGAATATAAGTCAAACCAGGAGTTTTAATATATACATTCAGTGGTTTATCATAACTTCTTGCCCAATTACATTTATTTTTATTTCTGATAATCAATTGTCCGTATTCCACAACCGTTTCAATCAATGGTGCAATATTTTCACCCGCTTCTACTTTTACTTCTGTATAAGTATCTTCTGTAATATATACATCCACATCTTGTTCGGTAAAAATTCTATCAAATGCAGGAAGTTGTCTAACTTCTGTAATAATATTTCCTGTCCGTTTAATACAATCACATCTATTTTCTTTTTTACAAGAAGAAAATAGGATCATAACAATTGTAATAATTTTAATAATTCTCATTATTTTTTATTAAAATTCATATCCTAATCCCCATTCGAAATAATCAGCTTTTGCCCAATGAGTATACAATGTCGCATTTGCAATCACATGTTTTGTAAGCATGTATCTAACACCAATACGATGAAAGAATTTTTCTTTCAAATTATCATTTTGATAAACATAGTATCCAAAATCTATTGGAATAGAGATTCTATCTATATGAAACGCATAACCACCTTTTATTCCAATTTTTAAAACATCTTTTATTTTTTCTGTCGAAACCGAATCATGTTCCAAATTTTTACGGGTAGCGTTACTATAAACAAACTCCATTCCTGTCCCAAATTTTGTTTTATGGCTTGCAGAATAATATAAATTAGCACTCAAGTTATAAGCCATGTATTTATTTCCTAATGGATGTTCAAGTTCTTTGAAACCAAAAACCCCTAATACAGAAGGATGCCATCTTTTGATAAGTTTGGGCATCACAGAATCCTTACACATTTCCATATTTTTATTTCCGAAAACATAGCCTATACCTAAATTGACGGTTGCCATATTCAAACCCAAATTAGGAGTTTTAATTGCTCCGTTTGAAGCATGCGTCAAGCCAATTCCTGAATCCAATCTCCAAGATGGACTGAGCATATATGAAGAACTGAATCTAATATTCACGTAGCCATTCAAATGAGAACCTATTGCATTATTTTTATGATTTGTTTCAGGATCAAAAGGTTTCGACATGTTAGCAATACCAAGTCCTAATCTTAAATACATTTTAAAATGTCTTTTTTGCTTGTTTAACCTCAAATTCATATAAGGATAAAGTGCATCCAAATTTCCAATTTCTGATGGATTGGCTAAATACAAATGCATATAACTCAAACCAAACTCTGGAAAACCATGCACCACTTGCCAGGGTCTTTTTCCACATGTTCTAAATACATACGTTAATTCTCCACCACCAATTTGCCCTTTAATTAAATGAACAATACTTCCTCTGTGACTAATTATAAAGCCAAAATGAGCATCTCCAACCAAAACAAAATCATTTTTACTAGAATTTTGGGCAAAGGAAGGGACTTGCATTAACAAAACGAAAATGCAAATGAATCGCGCGACTTTACTATTTTTTTGTAAAAACATTGTATCCCACAAAATTATTAAAAATATTGGCTAAAACACAACCAAATTTTATATGAATAATGCTTATTTTAGCTGATATTTAAAGAATCTCATACAATTACAAAAATGGAAGAAAAATTAAAGGCTTTTGAGCGTTTATTGGTGATAATGGATGAATTACGTGAAAAATGCCCTTGGGACAAAAAACAAACTATTGAATCGTTGCGTCACTTAACTATTGAGGAAACTTACGAGTTGGCAGATGCAATTATTGAAAAAGACATGCCCAATATTAAAAAAGAATTGGGAGATGTATTATTGCACATAGTTTTTTATGCAAGAATAGCTTCTGAAACTAAAGAGTTTGACATTGCAGATGTAATAAATTCATTGTGTGAAAAACTGATTTACAGACATCCACATATTTATTCAGATGTTATAGTTGAGAACGAGCAAGATGTGAAAGAGAACTGGGAGAAATTAAAACTAAAAGAAGCGGGGGCTTCGGGAAAGGAAGGAAATAAATCTGTTTTAGGTGGTGTTCCTAATTCTTTACCATCACTCATAAAAGCTTCTCGCATTCAAGAAAAAGCTCGTGCGGTAGGTTTTGATTGGGAAAAACCTGAACAAGTTTGGGAAAAAGTACAAGAAGAAATTGCAGAATTAAAACATGAGATTGATACGAAAGCTTCTATAGAAAAAATAGAAGGAGAATTTGGTGATGTATTATTTTCACTTATAAACTACGCTCGTTTTGTTGATGTAAATGCAGAAGATGCTTTAGAAAAAACCAATAAAAAATTTATCAAACGTTTTCAATATTTAGAAACGGAAGCAGCAAAAATTGGAAAACCTTTGAGCGAAATGACTTTGGCTGAAATGGATGTTTATTGGAATAAAGCAAAAGAATTGTAATGAACTTTTTATCTCACCTATATTTATCAGGAGATTCAGAAGGCTTACTAATAGGAAATTTTATTGCCGATTCTGTAAAAGGCAGCACGTTTAACAATTTTTCTGCTGAAATTCAAAAAGGAATTTTATTACATCGAAAAATTGATTCGTTTACGGATGCACATCCGATTGTTGATCTAAGCAAAGATAGGTTAAGAACTAAATACAAAAAATACGCAAGTGTAATTGTAGATATTTATTATGATCATTATTTGGCAGTTAATTGGGAAAACTATTCAACAGAATCACTAGACCAATACACAAAAAATGTTTATTCTTTAATTGAAAAACACAAACATACCTTCCCTTTAAAATCTCAGATGTTTACTAAATACATGCTCGAATACAATATACTTTCTGCTTATGCACATTTCGAGGGCATAGAAAAAGTTTTGCAAGGAATGTCGAGAAGAGCCAGTTTTGTTTCTAACATGGAATATGCTATTCAGGATTTAAAAGAGCACTATCCTCTTTTTGAAAATGAATTTAAAGAGTTCTTTCCAGAATTACAGCAATTTGTTAACAAGCAAATTGCAATTTAATAATCTTTCCTTTATAATTTCATAATTTATTTGGTCTTACTTTGCAACAAAAAACAATGGAAACTTTTATCACAATTTTACTCAATCCAATAACTATTGCGGTTATTGCATTTATAGCAGTATTAGGATTTTTAGCATCACCCTACGAAATACATTTTGATGATAAGGAAGAATAATAGGTTATACCAATGCTTGAAACAAAATAGGATTGTTAAGAAAAATAGAATTGGTTTCATTTATGCTTTCGTCTTTCCAAGGAACATTTTCGAATCCCCCTAACCCCCTTTTCCAAAGGGGGAATTGCCTAATCTACATTTTGAGCTTAGCCTTGTAAATACCGAAACAGTAACTGTACTAACTGAATTTTACTTTCTTCTGAATTTTTATTGCAAGAAAAGCAAAAACGGGAGCTGCAACAACATCTATGCTATAATGTACGTGCTGTAATACAACCAGTATTCCTACAAGGCATGCACCAAAAAAAAACAATATTTTTGTTCCTTTTTTTCGAAAAGCAAAAGCAAATAAAAAAATGGTTGCAGTATGTCCAGAAAAAAACAAATCCTTTAAATTTTCTCGTCCAGAATAAAAAGTAGATTGCAAAAAAGTATCTTTCAAAGGAATAATTGCAGCTGGAGCTTCTAAAGGAATAATATATAGACAAGCCATACGAAATAAAGTCATAATTGTATACGCCTGCAGAAGACTAACAAACAGCGCTGGCTCACGAAAAGAAATTATTATTCCATAGATTGCAAAAAAGTAGGTAATAAAAAAAGTAATCTCCGAAATAGCAACAGGCTGAAATAAATTTAAAATTGGATCATTAAAAATATAACCTGTTCTGTTTTCATTAAATGTTAGGAAATAGACAAAAGAAATAAGAGTAATGGCAAGCAGGACGAGCGTAAATAAAAATATCGTTCGCTTATTTGGTCTAGAAAAATATAATTGCCAGGCATTTTTCATTCTACCAAATGTAGCTAAATATCATCAACAATAAAATTACAAACTCATCATATCTTTTAATTTAGCAGCTTGTCTACGCGAAATTTCCACTTGTTCTCCTCCTCTTAGTTTAACCATTAATCCGCCATTGAGCCAACTCTGAATTCCTTCAACCCATTTCAAATTGATGATATGTTTTCTACTTGCTCTAAAAAAAGTGCGATTATTTAATCGTTCATCTAAATTATTTAAAGAACGTAATATTAATGGGCGATTTTTATCAAAATAAATTCTAACATAGTTTCCTTCCGACTCAAACAATCTCAAATCGTTTAGTTTAACAAACCAACATTTTTCTCCATCTTTTACAAAAACTTGATCATTATCATTTAATGGTAGAGTTTGTTCTTTTGTTTCTTGTTTTTCTGAATGTTCTTTATTTAATATTTTCTTAACCGTTTCAGCTAATCGATTTGATTGAACTGGTTTTAATAAATAATCCAACGCATTTACTTCAAAGGCACGAATGGCGTATTTATCGTAAGCAGTAACAAAAACCACTTCCGGAACACCGCTTATCTCTTCAAGCAATTCAAAACCATTTTTTCCTGGCATTTGAATGTCTAAAAATATTACATCAGGCTTCAACTGCTTTATACTTTCAATGGCTGTTTCAGCATTGTTTGCCTCTCCAACAATTTGAATTTCTGAGTAAGAAACCAATAAATTTTTTAGTTCTTGACGAGCTAAACGTTCGTCATCAATTATTATTGCTTTCATAACTAATTCTATTTTTAGGAATTATTAACTCGGTTAAAACAGAAGTAGAATTCTGATTGCTAATTTTTAATGATGCAGAATTACCATACAACAAATGTAAACGTTGCTGCGTATTTTTAATTCCAAATCCGCTTTCGGAATCTAGATTTTCCTTTAATTGTCCGCTGTTCTTAATTTTAATTATAGGAATTCTGTAAATTACAGTTTCTGACTTTATTTCTGGAGTAATTAATTCAACGAGCAATTTATCTTTAACGCAATTTTTAAAATCAACAGAAAATTGGTATTTGTTGTCCGCAAAAAGAGAAAAAGTGAAAACAAAAAAAAGTAAAAGAGAAAACGAGAGACGTCTCATTTCAAATTTTTGTATTTTAAAGATAAAAAAATAATAAGGGAATGGCTGCTACGATACCATTCCCTTTTTGAAAAATCCTAACACTGAAAAAGAGTTTTGGAGTAATTCCTTAAAAATTTACGTTAGTAATTAGCCTTTGTTTAACGTTCTAAACGAAAGGTAGAATTCAACTACTAACGGAAATTATGATTAATTTTCGTGTACAACAATCTTCTCAATAACATCACCACCAAGAATTTGCTCAATCACATCTAAGCCTTCCACAACTTTTCCAAAACAAGTGTGTTTTCTATCTAAATGAGCTGTTTGTGCTCTACTGATAACAACGAAAAACTGAGAACCACCTGTATCTCTTCCAGCATGAGCCATTGATAATACACCTTTATCGTGAAATTGATTGTCGCCATCCAATTCACATTTGATGTTGTAACCTGGCCCACCAACACCTGTTCCTTTTGGACAACCTCCCTGAATCACAAACCCTGGAATCACTCTGTGGAATGTTAAACCATCATAAAATCCTTTTAATGCCAAATCGCAAAAGTTTTTCACTGTTCCTGGAGCATCTTTTTCATAAAACTCCACTTTCATTGTGCCTTTTGCTGTAACTATTTCTGCTGTTTTCATACTATTACATTTTATTAATTCCCGCACATGCGGGATACAAATATAACATTTTGATTATTTGTGATCACTATAAAGTAGAATTGCCTGATTGTTTTATTCGAATTGAAATTTACCTTTGCCAAAATTTATTTTTCATGAAACTTACGTTTAGATATTTAATTATCATAGGAGCAATGGTAATTTCCGCATGTAATTCAGCTGAATCCAGTGAAAAGAAACTTGCACCTACAACAAAAGAAGAACTAGGTGAACTACTTTTTTCAGATCCAATTTTATCGCAAAACAATCAAATTAGCTGTGCGTCATGCCACATAACAGATTTTGCATTTGCTGACACTTCAAAGGTAAGTAAAGGAGTAAATGGTAAATTGGGTTCACGAAATACGCCTTCCGCTATGAATATGAATGACAGAAGTTTCTTCTTTCACGATGGAAGAGCTGAAAATCTAGAAGATCAAGCTGCAGGACCAATTGAAAATCCAGCTGAAATGAATTTACCTATTGCTGAAGCGATTAAAAGGTTAAATGGAGATAAAAATTATAAAACTTATTTTAAAACTATTTATAAAGAATCGCCAAACAGAACAAATTTATTGGATGCTATAGCGTCCTTTGAACGAACATTAGAAACTAGCGATACTCCTTTTGATAGATTTATGAATAAAGATAAATCGGCAATTAGTGAAGCTGCGAAACGCGGACAAGAGATATTTAATGTTAAAGGAAAATGTTTTGATTGTCATTTTGGTCCTGATTTTACAGGAGACCAGTTCAGAAATATTGGTTTGTATAATGCAAAAGAGTTGAATGATCGTGGACGATCTGAAATAACAAAAGATAGTGCAGATATCGGAAAATTCAAAGTGCCTGGCTTAAGAAATATTGCTATTACTGGTCCTTACATGCACAATGGGATGTTTAAAACCTTATCGGAAGTAATTGATTATTATGATACGCCTTCAGCCTTTGTAAAAGGAAGTATCAACTCCGATTCATTGCTTTTAAAACCACTAGGATTAACAAAAGCAGAAAAATCCGATTTACTTGAATTCTTGCACACATTGACGGACGAACGTTTCACAAAGACAGCAAAAAAGTAAATCGCGGAGTTTCACAGCGAGGCACCCTCGCTGCAGAGTCTCGCCACAATACATTGTGTATAAAATACAAGTGCTTAACAATAATTAACACTTGCATAGTTCAAAAAAATGCACATATTTGTAAATCCTTAAAAAAGCAGATGGATACCGACAGTGACAACATTACTGATTTACAAATGTACACTCCGTATATGATTCTTATATAAATACATTTATATAATAAAATCATTGCCTCTAATGAGAATCGGATGTGGTAATTTTTATTATATGAAACGGCTTTTCTTACTATTTTTCCTTTTTACTATACATCTTTTACCTGCCTCACTTTGTGCTCAAACAAGGGCTGACACTATTCCATTTACGATGGACGAAGACGAGATGATGGATCAAACGGATTCTATAATTTTTTTTCCATCTAATGAAATATACAGTGGTGGTTTATATGCAAGTGATTTATATACTAGTGGCATATATGTCGGCTGGGATACGACAAACATTCATACGGTAAAAGCGGATATGAAATCGTTAAACGATAGCGTAAGAGAATTTGCATTATATAGTGATCACAATTGTGGCTATGTACATCCGTTTTCAGGAAGAGTAACATCCAAATTTGGTCCACGAAAAAAGCGTTACCATTATGGTGTCGATATAGATTTAGAAACGGGCGATTCAGTAAATGTTGCATTTGATGGAAAAGTTCGTATCGCTAAAAAAAGTAAAAGTTATGGGAATGTAATTGTTGTTCGTCACGATAATGGATTAGAAACTTATTACGCACATCTATCCAAAATAAATGTAGCTGTTGGTCAAGAAGTATTTGCAGGGGATGTAATTGGGTTAGGAGGAAATACTGGCCGCTCAAGAGGAAGTCATTTGCATTTCGAAATTCGTTATTTAGGGCATCCTATTAATCCAACTGAAATAATTTCTTTTGATGATAAAAAACTTGTGTCAAATATGTTGTGCATCGACAATGCAACATTTGATTATGTTTCAGAAGCAAAAAAGGCAGCTGCAAAAAATTATGCAAGTTCAAAAGGAAAAAAAGTACATGTAGTAAGAAAAGGTGATACTTTATCTGGACTCGCGAAACGATATGGCACTACAACAAAAGTTTTGTGTAAGAAGAATGGAATAAAAGCTACAAGCACTTTAAAGCTTGGACAAAAAATTAAGTTGTAATTTTAATATCCTTCTTCTTTCCAAATATAAGTTCGTGAAAGATAATTGTAATAGGCCATCTTCGAGTTTTTCTCAAATTTGAATACGTTTTCTCTAAATTCAGAAATGACATCTATTTCACAGGGAACAATTAACTTTCCTGATAAATCAATCAAACCCGTTTGCTCTTCAAGTGTTACAACACATAAACCGTTTTTAAAATGAGCGAAATCATCTGATTCATCGAATAAAAAATCAACCACCACTTTTCCAGACTTATTAATAAAACCAATTTTATTATTTTTTAAGACGGAAGCAACACAATCATTAAATTCTCTGACAGATTGATAGGTATATGAAATTTGCAATTTTAATTTTTCATCCATATAACCCCATTTATCTTTTTTCAAAACCGGAGCCAAACCTTCACTAAAAGGCTCTATGCGATCATAATCTTTTGATGTAAAATATTTTCCTGTTTTGTCTATCAATCCTTGTTTGCCATTTTTATCAGCAACAGCTAAGCCATTTTTAAATTCAAGTGGTAACCAAAAATTTCCGCTGTAATCAAATTCAACTGGAACAATTAATTTTCCCTTTGAATTGGCGAAACCATATTTCTGATCTTTCATCACCATCACTGCATCTTCTTTAAAATCTCCAATCAAATCATATTCACACGGAATAATTATTTCACCTTCTTGATTGATCAAGCCCATTTTTTTAAGAGACTTTACTTTTGCTAATCCATTTTTAAAATTATCAACCCAGTCGTATTTAAAGCCAATTACTACTTCACCAGCTTTATTGATATAACCACTTTGTCCGCCCAACTCAACCGCAGCAAGGCCTTCTTTAAAATCAAACGCTTTAGTATAATTAATTGGAATTACAATTACTCCTTGTTCGTTTATATACCCAAATTTATCTCCAATAGAAACAGTAGCTAAGCCTTCAGAAAATTCCGAAATCTCATCGTAACTATATTGTAAAATTCGTTTACCTAATTTATTTATTAAACCATAATTTTCATTTACTTGAACTACAGAATAACCTTTGTTAAATGCTTCAACTTGTTCATATATAAAAGGGATAATTAATTTGCCAGCTTTATTTATAAATCCTGATTTATTATTCAAACCACATTCGGCCAATCCTTCCGAAAAATTTTCCACCCATTCGTAAATGCATGGAACAACAGAGTGTCCCGACAAGTCAACAAATCCCCATTTACCATTTTCTCGAACAGGCAACAATGTTTTATTGCACAATTCAATGTCTTCAATAAGTATATCTTTAAAAGGAAAATCAGGGAATTCGCTTTTAAATTCCAACAACGATTCAAGAGTATATGAGGCAGTGTTTAATGCATACAATGTAAGCCATGCATATTCAACATTTGGGTTATCGGGATATTTTTTGACGAATTGATAATACTCTTGTATAGAACCACTTTTTGTTGCTAAAGAATAAATTTTATTTTTTGCTTCATCTACAAAAGGGCTATTGGAATCTTGAAGTAAGAATTGCTCAAACTCTTCAATTGTATTGTTTTTTGTAAGCGACTTAAATTTCATCAGGTGGAATCTATCCTTAGCCTCTTTTATTTGATTTGAGAATGGATACGTTTCAATATATTTTTCATACGCTTGGTAAGTATCAATATTTTTTGTTTCGCTAAATGCAAGTGCATTTCTTAATTCAATTGCATCAAAACACTCGGGAGCTGTTACATATATTGAAATGAATTTATCAAATGCTTCAATGGTGTTTTTATTCTTATAAATTTCAAATGCTTTTTTATGAATGCTATTTTTTAATGAATCTATAGTTACAAACGAAACCCCAAATAATAAATAATTAGTTCTATTTTTTTTTGATAGCGATTCAAATTTTTTTTCGGAAAGAGTTATATAAAAATAAGCGCTGTCGATATTAAAAAAAGGATTGTCTTGTCGAAAGTAAATATTGCTTAATCCAAATGCAGCAGGAGCCGTTTCTTTTTTTAATGATTTATCAAATAGACGTTTGGCTTCAAAATAATTGTAGATTTTTAATGCCTCGTAGGCCTTAGATATTTTCCCAGCAACACCGTTATATGAAATGCACAACAATATTAGTATTGCACCTATTTTAAGCCTATTCATTCTTTAAAAATAATTTAGAACAAAATTAATCCAAATTAAGACAATTAAAATTTTTCTTTTTTAACAGAGTAGCGATTTATTAGTAATTTTGGAGAAACAATTTTAAAAAATCATTTTTTATGTTTTCTCGCGGACAACTTATTTTTGCACTCATCTTTTTTTTACTTTTTTTAGTTGGCATCATTTGGGCTTATAAGAAAGATAAAGGAGACAATAAAGTATTATTTAAAGGGAGTTATAAAGTATTGCTTTTCGCACTTTTTATATTTTTAGCTCTTTATGGTATAGTGAAGCTGAAACACTTAATATCTCCTTAACAAAGACGTTTTTATAATATATTGATTTACAAATAGTTGTATTAACATTCAATGAATTGAACGAAAAAAAAATCGAAAAAATTTGGATATCTTTTCGATAAATTGTATATATTTGTAGACGAATTGATAATTATTAAATATAATAATGAAGAAACTATTCCTTCTATCATCCTTATCTATAGTTGCAACGAGCACTGCACTTGCTGGTATCATTGTAGTTGAAGGAAAATATCAAGACGAAAATTTATACGTTCAAAACGGATTTGCTGCTAATGGTGTAGGTTTTTGCACCTATGAAGTAACCATTAACGGTAAAACATCAACAGATGAAGTAAACTCATCGGCTTTCGAAATTGATTTTCCTGCTTTTTCTATTAGACCAGGAACACCTGTTGTAGTTGAAATTCGTCACAAAGATGATTGTAGCCCGAAAGTACTAAATCCTGAAGCATTAAAACCTAAAGCAACATTCGAGGTTATCAATATAAATATCGATAAAAATGGAATTATAAATTGGTCAACAAAAAACGAAATGGGTTCCTTACCATACATTGTTGAGCAATTCCGTTGGAATAAATGGATACCAATTGGAGAAATAAATGGTGGTGGTTCAATGAAAAACAACACTTATTCATTTAAGACTGCATCGCATTCAGGAGAAAATAAATACAGAGTAAAACAGATTGGTTATGGAGATCTTCCAAAATCATCAGCAAGCGTTACTTTTATTTCTGCAAGTGGTCAACCTACTTACGCAGTGGACAAAACCGGAACAACCATTGATTTTTCAACTGAAACGATGTACGAAGTATTTGATGCTTATGGAAATGTAATCAAACGCGGATTCGGGAATAAGCTAGACATTGCTAACCTTTCAAAAGGAAGTTATTATTTATGTTATGATAATATCATGACAGATTTTAAGAAGAAGTAATTTTTATTTTTTCTACAACAGCATTTAATTCGCTTATCATCATTGCTGTTGCACCCCATACTGTTAAACCCTCTATTTCAAAATAGGGGGTTTTTATTTTATAGCCACCACTCTGCAAAATCGATTTTTCTTTACGAATACTTTTGTCATTCAAATTGAATACGTTTACTAGAATTATTTTTTCAACTTCGACTAAATCCAAAATGAAATCAGGTTTGTGATTAATTACACCGATAAAAGGTTTGACTAAAAAATTACTTGGTGTAATATATACATCTGTTAAACAGCCTATAACATTAATGCTTTTAGGTGTAATTCCAATTTCTTCAGCAGTTTCTCTCAACGCAGTTTGCTTTAAATCCAAATCACCCTCTTCAAATCTACCCCCCGGAAAAGCAATTTGTCCACTATGCACACCCTCGTATTTGCCACGTTGAATAAGGATTGTATGAATGGAATCATTTTCTGGAAACAGTAAAATAAGCACAGCACTTTGCTTAGGATTGTAATTTTCAGATGAAACATCTATTAAACGTTTTCGTGTGATTGGAGCCATCGAAAACTGAGCCTCTTCTCCTGGCAAGTCCATGCCTAATAGACTTTCCAACTGATCAACAAAGCTCTGAAACATTATTTTTGATGCCATTTATGAAACAAATATCAGAAAAAACCCACTATTAATAAGGTTTTGCGAAACAAAATGAGAAAGACAGGCGTAATAATCATTAAATCTAAACTTTAAAC
>CAMCUO010000028.1 GCA_945879015.1 Chitinophaga pinensis
CGACCTATGGGGGTGTGCGTAATTGTGTACGCATTTCATTGTTTATTTCATTCACATTTGTGAGTGTGCTTTCTACTTATTGCGTCTCTCAATAGCACTTAGGTGCGCGAGTGAATAGTTTCTACATAGAAACCAGAGAAGAAATTTAAAATATAAAATAGTTCTTTAAAATAATAGTTTTTTAGTATAATCCGCGAAAGTAGCTCATTTGGTAGAGCGTCAGCCTTCCAAGCTGAGGGTGGCCGGTTCGAGCCCGGTCTTTCGCTCTAGAAGAGTTGGATTTTAGAAATTTCTAAAATCCACTCTTTTAAAAAAGTCACATTTTGAATGTGAGTAGGATAAACAAAAGCTGTAGAATAAATACCACTAAATCAGCTGTTGTAGCTCAGTGGTAGAGCACTTCCTTGGTAAGGAAGAGGTCGGCAGTTCAATCCTGCTCAACAGCTCTGATTTTTGAAAAAGAATTTTTGATAAGTAAATAAATATAAAATAACAATTAAATAATAACTAGCAATGGCTAAAGAAAAATTCGACCGTTCGAAACCACACGTAAACATTGGAACTATCGGTCACGTTGACCACGGTAAAACTACCTTAACCGCAGCAATCACTGTTGTATTGGCTGAAAAAGGTTTATCTGAAGTAAGAGATTTCTCTTCTATCGATAACGCTCCTGAAGAAAAAGAACGTGGTATCACGATCAATACTTCACACGTTGAGTATTCTACAGCTACTCGTCACTACGCTCACGTTGACTGTCCAGGTCACGCGGATTATGTGAAGAACATGGTTACTGGTGCTGCTCAAATGGATGGTGCTATCCTAGTTGTTGCTGCTACTGATGGTCCTATGCCACAAACTCGTGAACATATCCTTTTAGCTCGCCAGGTTGGTGTTCCTAAAATTGTTGTTTTCATGAACAAAGTGGATATGGTTGACGATCCTGAATTGTTAGAATTAGTTGAAATGGAAATTCGTGAGTTATTGACTTTCTATCAATTTGATGGAGACAATACTCCTATCATCCAAGGTTCTGCTTTAGGTGGTTTGAACAAAGATGCTAAATGGATGCCGAAAATTATGGAATTGATGGATGCAGTTGATGCATACATTCCAATCCCTTTGCGTGAAACTGATAAGCCTTTCTTGATGCCAGTTGAGGATGTATTTACGATTACTGGTCGTGGTACTGTTGCAACAGGTAAAATTGAAACAGGTGTTATCAACTCAGGTGATGAGGTTGAAATAATTGGTATGCAACAAGAAAAATTAAAATCTACTATCACAGGTGTTGAGATGTTCAGAAAAATTCTTGACCGTGGTGAAGCAGGTGATAACGTTGGTTTATTGCTTCGTGGTATCGATAAAAAAGATATCCGTAGAGGTATGGTTGTTGTTCGTCCTGGTACGATTACTCCTCATACTGAATTCAAAGCAGAGATTTACGTTTTGAAAAAAGAAGAAGGTGGACGTCACACTCCATTCCATAATAAATACCGTCCTCAATTCTACTTACGTACAACTGACGTAACTGGAGAAATTGAATTACCAACAGGACGCGACATGGTTATGCCTGGCGATAACGTAACTATTACAGTTAAATTAATTGTTCCAGTTGCAATGACACAAGGTCTACGTTTCGCTATCCGTGAGGGTGGTAGAACAGTTGGAGCTGGTCAGGTAACTGAAATCATTAAGTAATAAATAATACAATATTAGTAACAGACAGTGCCCCGAAATATCGGGGTGCTGTTTTCTACTAATAAAGGGGGATGTTAAAAGCGGTGTTTTTGACATTTGAATAACACAGTTTGGAGGATTTACAGGTGTGGTGCAAGGGTAGCATACGGGTCTCCAAAACCTTTGATGGGAGTTCGAATCTCTCCACCTGTGCAGAATTAAGTTAGAAGTTAATTAAGTTAAAAGTCAGAAGGGTTATACCAACAACTTTGAACTTTGAACTTTCAAACTTTAAACTAAAAAATTATGAGCAAATTTAAAACATACCTTGATGAAACAGCAAACGAACTTTTTCATAAAGTTAGTTGGCCTACATGGAGTGAATTACAGGGCAGTGCAATTGTAGTTGCTATCGCTTCTATAATTATTGCATTAATTGTTTTTGCAATGGATTTTACATTCAACAAAGGAATGGAAGCTATTTACAATTTATTTTAATAAAAAATAGTTTATAAAAATGAGCGAGCAAACAAAAACTGACACATTAAAAAAATGGTATGTGGTAAGAGCTATCAGTGGTCAGGAGAAAAAAGTGAAGCAATATATTGAAGTAGAAATTAATCGTTTGGGATTAAGCAATTTTGTGTCTCAAATTTTAATTCCTACCGAAAAAATTTATCAAATCCGCAACGGAAAAAAAGTAAGCAAAGAACGCCCTTTTTACGGTGGATATATTTTAGTTGAAGCAGCATTAGTGGGTGAAGTAGCTCACGTTATAAAACAAATTACTGGTGTTATCGGATTTTTAGGTGAAACTAAAGGTGGCCCTCCAGTACCAATGCGAATGGCTGAGGTGAATCGTATCTTAGGAAAAGTAGATGATTTAGCTGAAACAGACGCACAAATAAGTATTCCTTTTATTGTTGGAGAAACAGTAAAAGTAATCAATGGCCCATTCAATGGTTTCACTGGAACAATTGAAAGAGTAATTGAAGAGAAAAAGAAATTAGAAGTAATGGTAAAAATCTTTGGTAGAAAAACTCCATTAGAATTAGGTTACCTAGAAGTAGAGAAAGAAAATTAATTAACCAATTTGTAAATGTGCTAATTTGATAATTGAGCTTCCATCAATTTTCAAATTTTCAAATTTTCAAATTTTCAAATTCAAAAAAAAGAAATGGCAAAAGAAGTAAGTGCAATGATTAAGTTGCAAATAAAAGGTGGAGCAGCAAATCCTTCACCTCCAATCGGACCGGCATTAGGTGCAAAAGGTGTGAACATTATGGAGTTCTGTAAGCAGTTTAATGCTAGAACGCAAGATAGAGCTGGAAAAGTAACTCCAGTTATCATCACAGTTTATAATGATAAATCATTTGAATTCATTTTAAAACACCCTCCAGTAGCAGTTTCATTATTGGAAATCACAAAAATTAAAGCAGGTTCAAAAGAATCAAACCGATTAAAAGTTGGTAACGTCTCTTGGGATCAAATCCGCACAGTTGCTGAAGGCAAAATGCCCGATTTAAATTGTTTTACTATTGAATCAGCAATGAGTATGGTAGCTGGAACAGCTCGCAGTTTGGGAATGACTATCACAGGTCAACATCCGCTTAAAAACAAGTAATACCCCTCCTAGCCTCCCCGAAGGGGGAGGAATAATTTGAGGATAATAATAAACTGATGGAGGCCGAATTAAGTAAGTCGTTTGCACATCATAATTTTAATAAAATGACAAAAATTTCAAAAAACAGAAAGCTCGCGCTTTCTAAATACGACCCTACAAAGGCGTATTCTTTAGCAGATGCTGCTAAACTCGTTAAAGAAATCACAACAACAAAATTCGATGCTTCAATCGATATCAGCGTTCGTTTAGGCGTTGATCCTCGTAAAGCAAATCAAATGGTTCGTGGATCTGTTTCATTGCCTCATGGTTCTGGTAAAGTATTGCGTGTACTTGCAATCGTTACTCCGGATAAAGAAGCAGAAGCAAAAGCGGCTGGTGCTGATTTTGTTGGATTAGATGAGTACATCGAAAAAATTAAAGGTGGTTGGACTGATGTTGACGTAATCATTACGATGCCTTCAGTTATGGGTAAAGTGGGTGCTTTGGGTCGCGTATTAGGACCACGTGGATTAATGCCTAACCCTAAAACAGGAACTGTTACTATGGATATTGGTAAAGCAGTTACTGAATCAAAAGGTGGTAAAATAGATTTTAAAGTAGATAAAGCGGGTATTGTTCAAGCCCTTGTTGCTAAAGCATCTTTTGATAGCAGCAAAATTGCAGACAATGCAAATGAATTGTTACAAACAATTATGAAATTAAAGCCTTCATCCGCAAAAGGACAGTATGTTAGAAGTATTTACATGAGCTCAACTATGAGTCCAAGTATTGAAATTGACAGCAAATTCTTAGGGCAATAATTTTTAAACAAAACCATCACTAGCCTTGGCTTCCACTAAGCAGTGAAAAACTAAACCTCACCCCCAGCCCTCTCCTAAAAGAGAGGGAGAATAAGGTGAAAAATTAATACAAAATGAAAAGAGAAGATAAAACAAAGATCATCGAGTCGCTGGTAGAAAGAATCAATGCTAATAACAAGATCTATCTGGCTGACTGTTCTTCTTTATCCGTTGAAAAAATTAACCAATTCAGAAGATCCTGCTTCCAAAAAAACATTTCGATGACAGTAGTAAAAAACTCTTTGCTTAAAAAAGCATTAGAGCAAGCTGCTGATAGTCGTTTGGTTGATTTGATCCCAGCATTGAAAGGTGCTACTGCGATCATGTTCACAGAAGTAGGAAACGCTCCTGCAAAGTTGATTCAAGAGTTCAGAAAGAAAAACGACAGGCCTATTTTGAAAGCGGCTTTCGTTGAAGAAAACATTTACATTGGCGATAAAGAATTGAATGCTCTGGCAAACATTAAGAGCAAAAATGAACTTATCGGTGAAGTTATTGGATTACTTCAGTCTCCTGCTAAACGAGTGCTTGGAGCTCTTCAGAACAATGCAGAGAAAAAAGATGCGGCTTAATAAGCTCACAGTTTAAAGTAAGAAGTTAAAAAATTAATTAGTAATTAAATTTAAAAATCAAATACAATGGCAGACGTAAAAGCAATTGCTGAACAGTTAGTAAACTTAACTGTTAAAGAAGTGCAAGAATTATCAACAATCCTCAAGGATGAGTACGGTATCGAACCAGCAGCAGCAGCAGCAGCTGTAGCAGCAGGCGGTGGCGGAGAAGCAGCAGCAGAAAAAACTACATTTGATGTAATTTTGCTAGAAGCTGGAGCAGCTAAATTAGGTGTTGTAAAAATCGTAAAAGATTTAACAGGATTAGGTTTGAAAGAATCTAAAGACCTTGTTGATGGTGCACCAAAACCACTTAAAGAAGGTGTTTCTAAAGAAGAAGCAGAATCAATTAAAAAACAATTAGAAGAAGCAGGAGCTAAAGTTGAAGTTAAATAAGCTGTTTCTAATACACTCTTAATAGTCATAATCCTCAGTCT
This sequence comes from Chitinophaga pinensis, assembly GCA_945879015.1. Taxonomy (GTDB): domain Bacteria; phylum Bacteroidota; class Bacteroidia; order 2-12-FULL-35-15; family 2-12-FULL-35-15; genus 2-12-FULL-35-15. The sequence goes on from CAMCUO010000028.1 coordinate 5,192, forward strand.
TCAAGCTTGTCTTGGAGGTTGGGGCAACTGACTTTAACGGTGATTATAATCGTTTTTTCTTATTAACCTCGTTCAGCTAACAAGCACATCTTGCAAACTGAACATAATACTTAAGCACCTTGGCTCAAACTAAAAAACCGCAAAGAATAAGTTTTGCATCTATTAAATCTCAGATCGATTATCCTGATTTTTTAGATATTCAACTTCAATCGTTCCAAGACTTTTTTCAGTTAGAAACAACTTCTGAAAACCGTCAAAACGAAGGATTATTTAAAGTTTTCGCAGAGAACTTTCCAATATCCGATGCACGAAATAACTTCGTGCTTGAATTCTTAGATTATTTTATTGACCCGCCTCGTTATTCACTAGATGAATGTATCGAGCGTGGTTTAACATACAGCGTTCCGCTTAAAGCGAAATTGCGTTTGTATTGTACAGATCCTGAACACGAAGATTTTGAAACAATCGTGCAGGATGTATACTTAGGTACTATTCCGTACATGACTCCAAAAGGTACTTTCGTTATCAATGGAGCTGAACGTGTTATTGTATCTCAGTTGCACCGTTCACCTGGTGTGTTCTTCGGTCAAAGCCGTCACGCTAATGGTACTAAGTTGTATTCAGCTCGTGTTATTCCTTTCAAAGGATCATGGATTGAATTTGCAACCGATATCAATAGTGTAATGTATGCTTACATCGATCGTAAGAAAAAATTACCGGTAACAACATTATTAAGAGCTATCGGATTTGAAAGCGATAAACAAATCCTTGAAATATTCGGACTTGCTGACGAATTAAAAGTTAGTAAGGCTGGTCTAAAAGCAGCAGTAGGTCGTAAATTGGCTGCACGTGTTTTAAAAACATGGATTGAAGATTTCGTAGATGAAGATACTGGTGAAGTTGTTTCTATTGAGCGTAACGAAGTAATCATCGATCGCGAAACAATCTTAGATAACAATCACATCGATATGATTGTTGATGCAAACGTAAAATCTATAATCCTTCACAAATTAGATGTGAATGCAGGTGACTACGCTATTATCTACAATACTTTACAAAAAGATACTTCCAATTCTGAAAAAGAAGCGGTTGAACATATCTATCGTCAATTGCGTAACGCAGAACCACCAGATGAAGAAACAGCTCGTGGTATCATTGATAAATTATTTTTCTCTGATAAGCGTTATGACCTTGGTGAAGTTGGTCGTTACAGAATCAATAAAAAATTGAATCTTAACACACCTTCTACAACTAAAACTTTAACTAGAGAAGATATTATTTGCATCATTAAGTATTTGATCGAATTGATCAACTCTAAAGCAGATGTGGATGATATTGACCACTTAAGTAACAGACGTGTACGTACAGTTGGTGAACAATTGTATTCTCAATTCGGAGTTGGACTTGCGCGTATGGCTCGTACAATCCGTGAGCGTATGAACGTTCGTGATAATGAAGTGTTCACACCTACAGATTTGATCAATGCTAAAACATTGTCATCTGTTATCAACTCGTTCTTCGGAACAAATCAGTTATCTCAATTTATGGATCAAACTAACCCTCTTGCAGAAATCACGCACAAGCGCAGACTTTCAGCACTTGGGCCAGGAGGTTTGTCTCGTGAGCGTGCTGGTTTCGAGGTTCGTGACGTTCACTATACTCACTACGGTCGTTTGTGTACTATTGAAACTCCTGAAGGACCAAACATTGGTTTGATTTCTTCATTGTGTGTATTCGCTAAAATCAATAAATTAGGGTTCATCGAAACTCCATATATGACTGTTACAAAGGGTAGAGTGGATTTGGAAAAATCTGTTACTTATTTGAGTGCAGAGGAAGAAGGACAAAAAATTATTGCACAAGCAAACTCGTCCGTTGATTCAAAAGGGAAATTTGTGGAAGCAAAAATTAAAGCTCGATACGAGGGGGACTTTCCTGTTGTTGAGCCTGAAAAAATAAATTTGATGGACGTTGCGCCAAATCAAATTGCTTCGATTGCTGCATCATTGATTCCTTTCTTGGAGCATGATGATGCCAACAGAGCTTTGATGGGTTCTAACATGCAACGTCAGGCTGTACCATTGTTACGTCCTGAAGCGCCAATCGTTGGAACTGGTCTTGAGCCACTAGTAGCGCGTGATTCACGTGTATTGGTAAATGCTGAAGGCGAAGGTGTTGTTGAATATGTTGATGCTAACGAAATTGTTATCCGTTATAATCGTACGGATGCTGATCGTTTAATCAGCTTTGATGATGATATCAAACGTTACCAATTAACTAAATTCCGTAAAACCAACCAAAGTACTTGTATCAACTTGAAACCAATCGTTAAGAAAGGTGAGAAAGTAATTAAAGGACAAGTATTGTGTGATGGTTATGCAACTCAAAATGGAGAATTAGCTCTTGGTCGTAACATGAAAGTGGCATTTATGCCTTGGAAAGGTTACAACTTTGAGGATGCGATTGTAATTTCTGAGCGCGTTGCTCGTGAAGATATTTTCACATCTGTTCATATCGATGAGTATTCTTTGGAAGTACGTGATACTAAACGTGGATTAGAAGAATTAACTGCGGATATTCCAAACGTTTCTGAAGAAGCTACTAAAGATTTAGATGAAAATGGATTGATTCGCGTAGGTGCTGAAGTAAAAGAAGGTGATATCTTAATTGGAAAAATTACTCCAAAAGGTGAAACAGATCCTTCTCCAGAAGAAAAACTTTTACGTGCAATTTTTGGTGATAAAGCAGGTGACGTTAAAGATGCTTCTTTAAAAGCGCCTCCATCATTACGTGGTGTTGTTATCGATAAAAAATTGTTCTCTAGAGCAATTAAAGATAAAAAATCGAAAGCAGAAGAAAAACCATTGCTTGATAAAATTGATAAAGAGCACGGAGTAGATGTGACTTCATTAAAAGCAAGATTGATTGAAAAACTTTTCACTTTAGTAAACGGAAAAACTTCTCAAGGTGTTATCAATATCCTAAAAGAAGAAGTAGTTGCGAAAGGTGTGAAATTTACACAAAAAAGTTTAGAGAAAATTGATTTCGCAAATGTGAATGCAAGTAAATGGACGACTGATAAAGAGGTGAACGACAAAATTAAAATGTTGCTTCATAACTATAATATCAAGTACAACGATTTATTAGGAGCATTTAAACGTAAAAAGTTTGCTGTTACTATTGGTGATGAGCTTCCTGCTGGTATTGTACAACTTGCAAAAGTTTACATTGCTAAAAAACGTAAGTTGAAAGTAGGAGATAAAATGGCTGGTCGTCACGGCAATAAAGGTATTGTTGCACGTATCGTTCGCGATGAAGATATGCCGTTCTTAGATGATGGAACTCCAGTAGATATTGTATTGAATCCGCTTGGTGTACCTTCTCGTATGAACTTGGGTCAAATTTATGAAACCGTTCTTGCTTGGGCTGGACACAAATTAGGTGAGAAGTTTTTTACTCCAATTTTTGACGGAGCGACTACAGATCAGTTGAATGAGTGGACAGATAAAGCAGGATTGCCTCGAAATGGACGTACATTCTTAACAGATGGTGGAACAGGTGAAAAGTTTGATCAGCCGGCAACTGTAGGTATTATCTACATGTTGAAACTTGGTCACATGGTGGATGATAAGATGCACTCTCGTTCTATCGGACCATACTCTCTTATTACGCAACAACCATTGGGCGGTAAAGCTCAATTTGGAGGTCAGCGTTTTGGTGAGATGGAGGTTTGGGCTCTTGAAGCATTTGGTGCTGCCAACATTCTTCAGGAAATCCTTACTATTAAGTCGGATGACGTTGTAGGACGTGCTAAAGCTTATGAAGCTATTGTTAAAGGTGAAAATATGCCAACTCCTGGTATCCCTGAATCATTCAATGTATTGTTGCATGAATTACGCGGATTAGGATTAAATATTTCACTTGACTAAATATTTCAAATTTCAGATTTCAAATTGTTAGCAGTTTGGAATCTGAATTTTTGACTTTTGACTTTTAACTTTTTAACTTTTAAATTAATTTAAAGACATGGCTTTCAAAAGAGACATCAAATTAAAAAGTAACTTCTCGAAAATTACAATCAGCCTTGCATCTCCAGAAGCAATTTTGGAGCGTTCAAGTGGTGAAGTTGTAAAACCAGAAACCATTAACTACAGAACATACAAACCGGAAATGGGTGGATTGTTTTGTGAGCGTATTTTTGGACCGGTTAAAGATTGGGAATGTGCTTGTGGAAAATATAAACGTATCCGTTACAAAGGAATTGTTTGTGACCGTTGCGGTGTTGAAGTAACTGAAAAGAAAGTACGTAGAGAAAGAATGGGACACATCAATTTAGTTGTGCCTGTTGCTCATATCTGGTATTTCAAATCATTACCAAACAAAATTGGTTATTTATTAGGACTTCCAACTAAGAAGTTAGACATGATTATTTATTACGAACGTTATGTTGTAGTAAATGCTGGTGTTAAAGCTGCTGATGGAATTAACTATTTAGATTTTTTATCTGAAGAAGAATATTTAAATATTTTAGATACACTTCCAAAAGAAAATCAATATTTAGATGATAACGATCCAAATAAATTCATCGCGAAGATGGGTGCTGAATCATTGCAAGCACTTTTGAGTCGTGTTGATTTAGATAGTTTGTCATTCGACTTACGTTTAAAAGCAAATACAGAAACATCTCAACAACGTAAAAACGAAGCATTGAAGCGTTTGCAAGTAGTTGAAAGTTTCCGTCACGCAAATCAAAATGTAGTGAATCGTCCTGAGTGGATGATCGTAAAAATTGTTCCTGTAATTCCACCGGAATTACGTCCATTGGTTCCATTGGATGGCGGACGTTTTGCAACTTCTGATTTAAATGATTTATACAGACGAGTTATTATTCGTAACAACCGTTTGAAACGATTAATCGAAATCAAAGCTCCTGAAGTAATCTTGCGTAACGAAAAACGTATGTTACAAGAAGCAGTGGATTCATTGTTCGATAACTCACGTAAATCAAACGCTGTTAAAACTGAATCTAACAGAGCATTAAAATCTTTATCTGATTCATTAAAAGGAAAACAAGGTCGTTTCCGTCAAAACTTACTTGGTAAACGTGTTGATTATTCTGCACGTTCGGTAATTGTTGTTGGACCAGAATTAAAATTACATGAGTGTGGATTGCCAAAAGATATGGCAGCAGAATTATTCAAACCGTTTATCATTCGTAAAATGATTGAGCGTGGTATTGTTAAAACTGTAAAATCTGCAAAGAAAATAGTTGACAAAAAAGAACCTATCGTTTGGGATATTTTGGAAAACATTTTAAAAGGACATCCAGTTCTTTTAAACAGAGCTCCGACATTGCACAGATTAGGTATTCAAGCTTTCCAACCAAAATTAATTGAAGGAAAAGCGATTCAATTGCACCCATTAACTTGTACTGCGTTTAACGCGGATTTTGACGGGGATCAAATGGCGGTTCACGTTCCATTGGGACATGCTGCTATTTTGGAAGCGCAATTGTTGATGCTTGCTTCTCACAATATCTTGAATCCTGCGAATGGTGCTCCAGTTGCCGTTCCTTCTCAAGACATGGTGCTTGGTCTATACTATATGACCAAAGGAAAGAAAACAACAAAAGAAGAAAAAGTAAAAGGTGAAGGATTAACTTTCTATTCTCCTGAAGAAGCGATTATTGCTTATAACGAAAAACGTGTTGATTTACATGCTTGGGTGAAAGTTCGTTTATCAGTAAAAGAAGGTGATACTTTCTCAAACAAATTAGTTGAAACAACTGTTGGTCGTATCTTGTTTAATCAAGTTGTTCCAAAAGAAGTTGGTTATATCAACGAATTGTTGACTAAAAAATCTTTACGTGATATTATTGGAAACATTGTTAAGGAAACTGGTATGGCTAAAACAGCTAAGTTCCTTGATGAAATGAAGACCTTAGGTTTCATGAGTGCATTCCGCGGATGTTTATCTTTTAACTTGGGTGACGTAATCGTTCCTGAAGACAAAGGTAAAATGATTGCTGATGCAAACACGCAAATTGATGAAGTGGTTTCAAACTACAACATGGGTTTCATTACCAACAACGAGCGTTACAATCAGGTTATTGATATCTGGACACATACAAACTCTCGCATCACTGCGAAAGTATTGAACACATTGACAAACGATCGTCAAGGTTTCAATCCAGTTTATATGATGTTGGATTCAGGAGCCCGTGGTTCTAAAGAACAAATTCGTCAGTTAGGTGGAATGCGTGGATTAATGGCGAAACCGCAAAAAGGTGCAGGTGGTGGAGAGATTATTGAAAATCCAATTATCTCTAACTTTAAAGAAGGTTTATCTATCCTTGAGTATTTTATTTCTACTCACGGTGCTCGTAAAGGTCTTGCCGATACAGCTTTAAAAACTGCAGATGCGGGATACTTGACAAGACGTTTAGTTGACGTTGCTCAAGATGTTATTATCACAGTTGAAGATTGCGGTACTTTGCGTGGATTGATTGCAACTCCTTTGAAGAAAAATGATGAGGTGGTTGAATCTTTATACGACAGAATTTTAGGTAGAACTGCTGTACATGATGTATACAATCCTTTAACAGGAGATTTAATTATTGGTGCAGGAGAAGAAGTTACTGAAGATTATGCAAAAATAATTTCTGAATCTCCAATTGAATCAGTTGAAATTCGTTCGGTATTAACTTGCGAAAGTAAGAGCGGAGTTTGTGGAAAATGTTACGGACGTAACTTGGCTACAGGCCGCATGGTTCAAAGAGGTGAGGCAGTAGGTGTTATCGCAGCTCAATCAATTGGTGAGCCGGGTACACAGTTAACATTGCGTACTTTCCACGTTGGTGGTACAGCATCTAACACTACTACAGCAAGCAAAATTGAAGCAAAATATGATGGTATCATCGAAATTGACGAATTAAAAACAGTGAAACGTAAAAATCCTGATGGACAAACCGTTGATGTTGTTATTGGTCGTTCAGCTGAGATGCGCATCATTGATGCAAACACAAAAATTGTTTTAACAACAGGAAATATTCCTTATGGTTCACAAGCTTATGTGAAGCATTTATCGAAAGTTAAAAAAGGCGATTTAATCTGTGATTGGGATCCGTATAACGCTGTTATCGTTTCTGAATTCGCAGGTAAAATCGAATTTGATAACGTTGAAGAAGGTATTACTTTCCGTGAAGAGTCCGATGAACAAACAGGCTTTAAAGAAAAAGTTATTGTTGAGAGTCGTGATAAATCTAAGAACCCTTCTATCAAGATTGTTGTTAGTAAAGAAACATTACGTACTTATAACATTCCAGTAGGAGCACATATCATTGTTGGTGATGCAGCGAAAATTGAAGCAGGACAAATTCTTGTTAAGATTCCTCGTTCATCTGGTAAAACAGGTGATATCACAGGTGGTTTACCTCGTGTAACTGAATTGTTCGAAGCACGTAATCCAAGTAACCCGGCTGTGGTTTCTGAAATTGATGGTATCGTTTCTTTCGGTAAGATTAAACGTGGTAACCGTGAGGTGCATGTTGAATCTCGTACTAGTGAAAAGAAAACTTACCTTGTTCAATTATCGAAACACATCCTTGTTCAAGAAAATGATTTCATCAAAGCTGGTGAACCATTATCTGATGGGGCAATCACGCCAAGCGATATCCTTGCTATAAAAGGACCAACTGCTGTTCAAGAGTATTTGGTAAATGAGGTACAAGAAGTTTACCGTTTACAAGGTGTGAAAATTAACGATAAACATTTCGAAGTAATTGTTCGTCAGATGATGCGTAAAGTTGATATCAGTGAAGCTGGAGATACAATCTTCTTAGAAAAACAATTGGTGAACAAATCAGAGTTCATGAAAGAGAACGATAACTTATATGCTAAAGTTCTTATTCTTGAGCCAGGTGATTCAACCTTATACAAAGCTGGTCAAATTATCAGTGCACGTAAATTGAGAGATGAAAATTCTTCATTGAAACGCAGAGATATGAAAATCATCGAAGCTCGTGAAGCAGTTCCTGCTACATCAAGCCAAGTGTTACAAGGTATCACACGTGCATCATTGCAAACTAACAGTTTCATGAGTGCTGCATCGTTCCAGGAAACAACAAAAGTTCTGAACGAAGCTGCAGTAAGCGGAAAAGTAGATTACTTATTAGGATTAAAAGAAAACGTAATTGTTGGACATTTAATTCCTGCAGGTACCGGCTTAAGAGCTTACGACAAAATGATTGTTGGTTCACAAGAAGAGTACGATCGTTTATTAGCTTCTAAAAAAGAAGCATTAGAAGAAGAAGCGTAATACGAATAACGAATCGTACGAATGTTACGAATCTAAACGTGTTAAAGCGATAAATAAAAAGAGGGACAGCAGAAATGTTTGTCCCTCTTTTACTAGAAATAAATAATTATTAAAAATAATCATGGAAGAGCAAAATCAAAATAATCAATTGAATATTGAGTTGAGCGAAGAAATCGCAGAAGGAATTTATTCTAACCTTGCAATCATAACTCATTCGAATTCGGAATTCGTAATCGACTTTGTAAGAATGATGCCAGGCATCCCAAAAGCAAAAGTAAAATCGCGAATTGTATTAACGCCACAACATGCTAAACGTTTAATGAAAGCCTTGAAAGAAAATATTTCAAAGTTTGAACAAACACACGGTGCGATTAAGGATACGGATATGCCAAATGTATTGCCAATGAATTTTGGTGGGCCAACGGCACAAGCGTAAGGACGTTTGAAGGTTAAAAAGTTGTAAGGTTGAAAGGTTGTGGATTATCTTAGCTGAATTTATTGTCGTTTGCTAAACAACATTAAAACTTTTTAACCTTCCAACTTTGCAACTGTTTTTGCCAGTAATGTTTGTTATTAACCACTCATCATAAATTTAAGAATAAAGCTTTTTTTGAACGTAAATTAGTAAAAACAAAATCTCTCAAAAATGAATATTAAAAAACAAATTATTCTTGGATTGGCTCTTATTGTAGCTGATTTAGTTGTTGCACAAACGTTATCAAACAAAAAAGATGGTAATTATAAATTCACTGTTGTGAAAAATTTAGATGCAACAGAAGTTCAGAATCAAGCACAGTCAAGTACTTGTTGGTCGTTTTCATCTCTTTCGTTTTTCGAATCGGAAATGATCCGTATGGGAAAACCGAAAGTGAATTTATCTGAAATGTATATTGTGCGAAATGCATACATGGCTAAAGCTGATAAATATGTTCGTATGCATGGTTTAATTAATTTCGGACCGGGTGGAGCATTTCACGATGCTGCTTATGTAATTAAAAATTTTGGTCTTATTCCTCAGGCTGCATATTTGGGTTTAGTAAATGGTGATAAAGAAATTAATCACAACGAAATGGATGCTATGTTAAAAGCACAATTAGATGTTGTTGTGAAGGCAAATAAAATTTCTAATGGTGGTTGGTCAAAAGCTATCAATTCAACTTTAGATGCGTATTTAGGAAAAGCTCCTGAAACATTTGACTACATGGGAAAATCATACAATCCAAAAACATTTGCGACTTCTTTAGGATTAAATATGGATAGTTATATTGAGATTTCTTCTTTTACTCATCATCCATTTTATACAAAGTTTGCAATTGAAATACAAGACAATTGGGCTTGGGATCAAGTGTACAACCTTCCATTAAACGAAATGATGGATGTAATTGATAATGCAATTATGAACGGATATTCCGTTGCTTGGGGTGCTGATGTTAGTGAAAAAGGTTTCTCTTTCAAAAATGGTGTAGCTGTTGTTCCTGATTTAGATTGGAACGATATTAAAAAAGAAAAAATTGATTCAGTGATTTTGAATCCTGGAAAGCAAATGGATATAACACAAGCTATCCGTCAGACAGCATTTGATAACTACGAAACACAAGATGATCACGGAATGCATATTGTTGGGATTGTAAAAGATCAAAACGGAACCAAATATTATGTAATAAAAAATTCATGGGGAATTAAAAATAACGATTGCGATGGATATTTTTATGCATCAGAAGCATTTGTAAAATACAAAACTACTAGCATCATGGTTCATAAAGATGGAGTTAAGAAGGAGATTTCGAAGAAACTTGGATTATAGTTCTGATAGGTTTGCCGCAAAGGCGCTAAGACACAAAGAAAAAGTCCTGCAAAATGCAGGACTTTTTTATGTTAAAGAAATTGTAAGAAATATTTTTAAAAACTCTGCGCCTTCGCGCCTTTGTGGCAGAAATATTACGAAGCAATATGTTATTTAACAATTTTCCCATTCTCAAAAGAAACAATAAAAGCACCTTGAAAACCTTTCTCAATCATTTCCTTTTTACGTTTTAATGCTTCTTCGTAAGTGGAATAGTTTCCGCTAAAATATTTTGTCATTCCATTGTCCATAACCAAAGTTGTAAGTTCTGGAACACCATCAATTTTTGGTTTTGCAGAAAATGCTCCTATTTGTACGCGATACATTTTTCCAGTAGAAGAAGGTAATGCACTTGTAGGAATTTTTGAAAAGATTGCCGATTGAGTTGGACTGGCAGCATTTGTTGTTGGTGCTTTTTTCTGTTCTGCTGGTGGATTTGTTTTGACAGGGTTTGTAGTTGTTACAGGTGTTGTTGTAACAAGAGCAGTTTTTACAGGTTGATTGCTGGTTGTAGGGTTTGTACTTGGAATTACTTTTTGTACAGGAGGAGTTGCTGTTCCAATAATAATAGATGTGGCAGGAAAATCAAATGTTTTTCGTTCGTTATTAGTGATGTACGAAATTTTGGCTGGTAATGTTTTTGTTCCATATACTCCACTATTTACTGTTACTTTATAACTTATTGTAAATGTTTCATCCATTGGAGGAGCTATCCAAATAATTTTTGCTCCGCCATCAGCAAATGTAAATGTTCCATTCTGACTTTCTATTTCAGTTGCCGTTAATCCTTCAGAAATTTCCTGAAAAAATTTCATAAAATCACGATTTTTTCCTTTGTTGATTATTGTTTCAACTATAAAATCGGTTCCAGGTAAAGCGTTTGTGGGAATCTTTTGGCTTGCAGTAATATCTTGCCCAAAAGAAACATTTGTTAAAAAGAAAAATAAAATAAAATAATATTTGTACATATATTGTAGGTTCTTAACTAGAATCAAATGTAAGAAAAATACTTAATTTGGTCGCCATAAATCGAGCCAAGCACTGCAATTTTAAAAATACACAGCTAATAGTTAGGCTAGAACAAGCCAGAGCCTTAATTCTCAAGAGTCAGGGCTTGTGTTAAACGCTGATTTTGGCAAGGGCAAATTAGCTACAAAAAATGCCATTGATCACATTGGCTGTGATAAAGTAGTAATTGATAAGGGAAATAAAGCCTGGAAGAAAAGTATGAAGGAGTACTTGAAGTAAATTCCGGAGCATTCATTGCGAGTCCCGCATTTTTGCGGGATGTGGCAATCTTTCATGATGAGGAGAATAGCCACCATTGGTGAGAGATTGAGTGTCTGCTTCAACGCAGAATGCTCGAAATGACAAATAAATACGAGTATTAATTTATCCGTCACCCTGAGCGTAAATGAATGGGTAAGGAAACGAAATCATTATGTCAACCAAAACTAAAATATCAACTCAGTCTGAAACAGAAGTCCAAACCGAAACCATGGTTGCGGAGGAGGGGCAAACTATTGTCCATTGTATCTGCAATCAAGATGCATTTTACAGAATTTGGCCTAGTACTTTTTTAATTGAGCATGGAACAGGAAAAGAAGCGAGATTGATTACTGCTTTTAATGTTACGTTTTATCCGCAATGGACTGCAAAAACTCCCGGACAAAAATTTACATTAATTTTTGAAGGATTAAGTAAAGAATGTGTGGTATTTGATTTAAGAGAAATTATTCCACAGGAAGGTGGCTTTGAAGTGAATGCGATTTTGAGGAATAAAACGGATGTTTATACGGTTTGGATTGATTAAAACAACTCTAATTGCCATTCATTTTTCTTCTTCACAACTCTCTCCTTAATCTCTCCGAAATTTGAAAGTGAAATTCCCAATAGTCTAATCTTCTTATTTTCTAAATCAGTTTTTGTAAGCAATTCTTTCACTGTGTTTATAATTGTTTCAAAGTCGTTAATCGCTTTGTTGAAGGAGTAATTACGGGTAATCTGCTGAAAATTATGATATTTTATTTTTAAGGTAACCGTTCTTCCTTTTAAATTGTATTTCTGTAAACGAATTACAACTACTTCTGCAATTTTATCCAATTCTTCATTCATGGCTTCAACGGTTGTCAAGTCTTCCGCAAAAGTATCTTCTGCTCCTAATGATTTCGATTCTTTATGTGGCTGAACAGTTCTATTATCAATTCCTCTTACAATTTTATAATAAAATCTTCCTGGCTTACCAAATGAGCGGATAAGTTCTTCTTCCGTCATTTTTTTTAAATCAATCCCTTTGTGAATTCCCATTCCTTTCATTTTATCAGCTGTCACTTTTCCAACACCAAAGAATTTTTCTACAGGAAGTTTTTCCATAAACTCCTCAATCTTCTCAGGAGCAATAAAAGTCAAACCATCAGGCTTGTTCATGTCGGAAGCAATCTTAGCTACAAACTTATTGCTGGAAACTCCTGTCACCAGCCAATAAATTCATTGTTGGATTTTTAATGAACCGCCCAGCGACCCATTTTATTTTTGTATTGAGGAAAGATGATGTCAGCCAAAATGCGTTTGGCTTCTTCTAAATTTTTCACTGGTCCGCCACCAGTATATCTAATAACATTTGGGTTATTATTTATATCAATCAGTAATTGCGCATCTTCAATGGTGAATTCCTTTAAATTGAGTCGGGGAGTTTCTAAAATGTTATTCATATGAGGTGTAAAAAAAACCCCCGCGATTTGCGAGGGTTCTCTTTGTGTTATTTTTTAGCTTTTTCGTCCGCTTGATGTTTTTTCCATTTCACCACTTCAGCCTCAGTAATTATAGCTGCCATTTCTGTATCCCACTTTTTGCTTATTTTTTGTTTCTCAACTTCAAACTCATTTGGTTTGTCGCCCATTTTTTCTTGATTCAAATCCATTGATTTTATGCTTTCTAAATTCACAGCTTGAATTTTTGATTTTTGCTCAGCAGTAAGGGTTACTACTTTCGCCATTTTTTCTGTCATTTTAGTTGCTCTAGTTGCAGCATCTGGTTTTTCAGGTTTTCCTGTACCTTGTGCATTTGCAAAAGTAAATGCAAACATTGCAATAAATAGAAGTATTACTTTTTTCATGGTTTTTTTGTTTGGTTAGCATAAAATTAATAAATAAAGTTCATTTAAAAAAATTTAATTTAGTGGTTGTCCCCATCAAACATTCTGCCCAATCCACCCAGAACACTTCCCTCTTCCTTACCGCCACGTGAATAAGCCATTAATCTGCCTGCCAAACGACTTACAGGTAAGGATTGTATCCAAACTTTGCCCGGTCCTTTTAAGGTTGCAAAAAACAATCCTTCCCCTCCGAAAATGGTGTTTTTGATTCCTCCTACAAATTGAATATCGTAATCTACGTCATGAGTAAATGCAACAATACAACCGGTATCTACTTTAATTAACTCTCCAGGAGTTAATTGCTTTTCTATGATCATTCCACCTGAATGCACAAACGCCATTCCATCGCCTTCTAGTTTTTGCATGATGAATCCTTCTCCTCCGAATAATCCTGTTCCTAATTTTTTCTGAAATTCAATTCCAATACTTACACCTTTCGCAGAACATAGAAAAGCATCTTTCTGACAAATGATTTTGCCATTATAAGTACTTAAATCCATTGGAATAATTTTTCCTGGATAAGGTGAAGCAAAATTTATTCGTTTTTTTGAGTTGCTAGTATTTGTAAAAGCAGTCATAAATAAACTTTCTCCAACAAGCAACCGTTTTCCTGCCGAAAATAATTTGTCCATAAATCCGCTTTGTTCTTTTGTTCCGTCTCCGAAAATGGTATCCATTCGAACACCATCATCCATCATCATAAAGTTACCAGCTTCGGCAATAACTGTTTCGTTTGGGTCAAGTTCAATTTCTACACATTGTAATTCTTCCCCTAAAATTTTGTAGTCGATTTCGTGATTTGATTTCATTTCGTGATTTTTTTACCGCAGAGGACGCTGAGAAAACACAGAGCAAAGCGGAGGTTTATTTTTTTTAGTTGCAGAGATATATCATAATCCAGACCAATTAATTTGAGTAGGGAGAAATGTGACATAATTACTTAAAATGGCAGTTTTACCGCAGAGGGCTATGAGAAAAATAAAGAGAACCGCTGAGATTTGGTTAATAGTTATTTACTATCCTTTACTCTATTGGTTAATTTAAGAACATTGAAGTTTATTAGTAATCCAACTTTACACTTTGATAGTTTTAGATATGTTAAAACTTTGGCAAGATGTATATCTGTTAACGATTCCACTGATTTCAACTCTATTACAACTTTGTTTTCAATCAAAAAATCAGCTCGGTAGCCGCATTCTAATTTTACTTCCTCATAAATCAAAGGTAACGCTTTCTGTTTTTCAATTTTAAGGTTTGTTTTGGAAAGCTCATAAAACAAACATTCTTCGTATGCCGATTCTAATAATCCAGGACCAATTGATTTGTGAATTCTGATTGAACATCCGATTATGATTTCGGTTATTTCATTCTCTGACATTTTTGTTTTAAAACATTAAGCCATGCGGTTTAATTTGCCGCTGAGTATCATTTTGTTGTGACACCCCATTTATTAACTCATACCGCATTTATGCGGCAACTCTTAAAAATTAATTATTCTCTGCAGTCCTCCTTTTTTCTCCTCTTTCTCTGCGGTTCTACTTTTTTAATAATCCTCCGCGGCCCTCTTTTTTTCTCCCATTTCTCTGCGGTAAATTTGACGGAGCTACATATTCCTTCTATACTGCCCACCAACTTCAAACAAAGCATTTGTAATTTGTCCGAGTGAACAATATTTACAAACTTCCATCAAGCCTTCGAAAATATTTTTGTTTTGAATAGCTGCTGTTTGTAAATCACGTAAAAGTTTAGCAGAATTATCAAGGTTTCCTTTTTGTAATTGCTCCAACATCGTAATCTGATATTGCTTTTCTTCTTCCGTTGCGCGGATAACTTCTTTTGGAACTATTGTAGGCGAACCTTTTGATGATAAGAAAGTATTTACTCCAATGATTGGATATTCACCTGTATGTTTTAAAGTTTCGTAGTATAAACTTTCTTCTTGAATTTTTCCGCGTTGATACATTGTTTCCATCGCACCTAAAACTCCGCCACGTTCGCTGATGCGCTCGAATTCTAATAAGACTGCTTCTTCCACTAAGTCTGTTAATTCTTCTATGATGAAGGAACCTTGTAATGGGTTTTCATTTTTTGCTAAACCTAATTCACGGTTAATAATTAGCTGAATCGCCATTGCTCTACGAACAGATTCTTCTGTAGGAGTTGTAATCGCTTCGTCATAAGCATTTGTGTGCAGCGAATTACAATTATCATAGATCGCATACAATGCCTGAAGCGTTGTACGGATATCGTTAAAATCAATTTCTTGGGCATGTAAGGAACGACCGGAAGTTTGAATATGATACTTCAACATTTGCGAACGTTCATTCGCATTGTATTTCATCTTCATCGCCTTTGCCCATATTCTGCGGGCAACACGACCAACTACCGAATATTCAGGATCGATACCATTACTGAAGAAGAAAGATAAATTCGGAGCGAATTTGTTGATGTCCATTCCGCGACTTACATAATATTCTACATAAGTAAATCCGTTGGATAATGTTAAGGCAAGCTGTGTAATAGGGTTGGCACCTGCTTCCGAAATGTGATATCCGGAAATAGAAACAGAATAAAAATTTCTAATGTTTTTCTGAATAAAATAATCCTGCATATCACCCATTAAACGCAAAGCAAATTCTGTAGAAAAAATACAAGTATTTTGTGCTTGGTCTTCTTTTAAAATATCTGCTTGTACTGTTCCACGAACAGCTGCAATGGATTCAACTTTTATTTTTTCATAAACATCTTTTGGTAATACCTGATCTCCGGTAACACCTAATAACATTAAACCTAAACCATCGTTTCCTTCTGGCAATGGCCCTTGATAAGTTGGACGAATAGAACCTCTCTTTTTGAAAATATCTACAATCTTTTTCTCTATTTCTTTTTCTAAACCGTTCTTCTTAATATAAATTTCACATTGTTGATCAATAGCAGCATTCATAAAAAATCCGGTTAACATCGCAGCCGGACCATTGATGGTCATACTCACCGATGTTTTTGCTTCTGCTAAATTAAATCCACTGTATAATTTTTTTGCATCATCTAAACAACAAATAGAAACTCCTGAGTTACCAATTTTTCCGTAAATATCTGGACGAATGGCTGGATCTTGTCCGTATAATGTTACGCTGTCAAATGCAGTACTCAATCGATGAGCAGGCATTCCCAAACTTACGTAATGAAATCTTCTATTTGTTCTTTCTGGTCCGCCTTCACCTGCAAACATTCTTGTAGGATCTTCACCTTCACGTTTGAATGGAAAAACACCAGCAGTGTATGGAAATTCTCCCGGAAAGTTTTCTTGTAAGTTCCATTTTAAAATATCTCCCCATGCTTCGTAACGTGGAGAAGAAATTTTTGGAATCTGAGAATGTGAAAGTGATTCGTAATGCGTTTTGATTTTTAATTCTTTATCACGCACTTTGAAAATGAAAAATTCATTTTTGTACTGCTGAACTTTATCAGCCCAACCTTCTAAAATAACTTTATTGCGACCATCAAAGCCTAATGCAATTAGTGCGTATGTTTCTTCCAGTCCTTTAATTAATCTGTCTTTATCTTCAATCTTTGTTTCCTTAAGTGTGTCAATTGATTTGCGGATAGAATATAATTTCTGTGCAAGTTCTTTTTGTTCATCTACCCATTTATCATAACCGCGGTTGTTTTCTGCAATCTCTGCTAAGTAGCGAGTACGATGTGGAGGAATGATATAAATTTTTTCACTCATCTCATCGGTCACAGCAAAATCCGATTTTAAATCAGCACCTGTTTTTTCTGCAAGCATGTTTACAATTGCTTTGTATAATTTGTTCATGCCTGGATCGTTGAACTGAGAAGCAATTGTTCCGTAAACTGGAATTGCATCATCATCGGTTTCCCACAATTGATGATTGCGTTTGTATTGTTTTTTCACATCGCGGATAGCATCCAATGCTCCACGTTTATCAAATTTGTTTAATGCAATGATGTCGGCAAAATCAAGCATGTCGATTTTTTCCAACTGAGTTGCAGCTCCGTATTCGGGAGTCATAACATACAAACTCATATCACTGTGCTCTGTAATTTCCGTATCACTTTGTCCGATACCTGAAGTTTCCAAAATAACCAAATCATAATCAGCAGCTTTCACA
Organism: Chitinophaga pinensis; assembly: GCA_945879015.1. Classification (GTDB taxonomy): domain Bacteria; phylum Bacteroidota; class Bacteroidia; order 2-12-FULL-35-15; family 2-12-FULL-35-15; genus 2-12-FULL-35-15. Next base: position 22,638 of record CAMCUO010000028.1, read on the forward strand.
ATGTCGATTGCTTCCTGAACATATTTGGATAATGCTAAATTGCTTTGACGAGTTGCCAATGAACGCATGTAAACTCGATCGTTACGAATAGCATTCATACGAATTCTGTCACCCAGCAATGCTCCGCCAGTCTTTCTTTTTGAAGGGTCAACAGAAATAATCGCTATTGTTTTGTCTTTGAAGTCGATTAAGAATCTACGCACCAATTCATCTACCAAAGATGATTTTCCTGCTCCACCAGTTCCTGTTATTCCTAATACAGGTGTTACTTTTGTAGAAATATTTTTTTTGATTTCAGGAAGAAATTTTAAAAACTCTTCAGGAAAATTTTCTGCTGCAGAAATTAATCTCGCAATAGATTTAATATCTTTTTTAGCTAAATGTTTTGCCTCACCGTTTAAATTATTTCCAGTTGGGAAATCACATTTCTCAAGCATATCATTAATCATCCCTTGCAATCCCATTGCGCGTCCATCATCTGGAGCATAAATACGGGTGATTCCGTAAGCTTGTAATTCTGCAATCTCTGTAGGTAAAATAGTGCCACCTCCACCACCAAATATTTTGATATGTCCGCATCCTTTTTCTTTTAAAAGGTCAAACATATACTTGAAAAATTCATTGTGTCCACCTTGGTAAGAAGTAAGTGCAATAGCATTAGCGTCTTCCTGAATAGCACAGTTTACAATTTCTTCAACGCTTCTATCATGCCCCAAGTGAATAACTTCAACTCCACTGCTTTGAATAATTCTGCGCATAATATTAATGGCAGCATCATGTCCGTCAAATAACGAAGCAGCAGTTACAATTCTAATCTTGTTCTTGGATTTGTAGGGTTCGGTAACGAAAGTGTTCATTTATAGCTTTGCTTAAGTTACAAATTTAAGGTTTTCGAGGCACTTAAACAAATGAATTTTAATTACTCATTTGTATTGATTTTGTTAAATTGTACGAGTTTTAAAGGTTATAAAGAAGGATATTTTTCTTTTAAATACTGAAAGTATTTTTTCAAATCAGAATCAAACTTTTCTTTATATTCTTCCTCGAAAATTTCATATTGTGAATCGTATCTTTCAAATGCCATAAAAAAAGCATTTCCTTCAGCGAAAGCTTGTAAGGTATAATTGAAATAGTTTTTCTTTTTGTGAAGGGAAAGTTTATTTACTCTCAATACAATTTCCATTATGAGCGCCTTTTTTTGTACTTTAGTTTTTTCTTCTGAATTTCCTCTTCCCATTAATTTGTAAAGACTATCAAGTCGTTCCTTGCTTTTTAAAATATAATCTGTAAATATTTTTTGATCGTCTTTCTCTTGTTCGTAGTCGATATATTCTTTTGATTCTTTTCCAAAACGTTGTATTAAAAATAGTTCAGCGCCTTTGTCTCCAATAAAATTGGCTAAGTTTTCATTAAAGTTCACATCATTTTTTGTAAATAAAGTTCCATGTGTTAATTCATGTATTATTAAATTTGAAAGACTTCCTTCATCCTGTTTCAGCATGTTTGAAAGAATAGGATCATTGAACCAGCCAAGTGTTGACCAACCCGATGGACTATAAACATCCACATCATAACCTTGCATTTTTAATTTCATGATTTCTTTCTGCGCTTCTTTTTTATCAAAAAAACCTTTGTACGGAACAGTTCCTAAAAATGGAAATGTCCATTCTTTGGGAGTAAAACTGTAAGTTTCGCAAGCAGAAACATTTAATAATAAGGATTGTCCTTTCTGATCAAAAACAGAAGTGTAATTTTTACTTTCATTCATCCCCAATTCTTCCACCGTAAATTTTCTGAGCTCTATGATAAGCTGCAGTTTTTGTTTTAGGGAATCAGGAAAGGCCGAATCGCTTAAAACTTCTTCCACGGGTTTTGCTCCCATAACCAATTTTAGCTGACCTTTCGCTTGCTGCAGGCCATAAATTGTGAGTTTGTACTCTATCATAAAGAAGATAAAGACGGCTAGCAGAAAAAACTGAAACAGTAGCTTTAGAAGGCTTTTAAGCATTGTGTAAAGGTATGAATAATTAGAGAATTGGGTTTCTTTCGGAGCGTCATTGCGAGTCCCGCTTTTTAGCGGGATGTGGCAATCTCATCCATTATGGGCTGACAATGCTGGTGTGGGATTGCTTCTCTTCGTTCGCAATGACGTGCTAATGGAACAATGCTGCCATGAGATGCCCGTTCTACTTATTTTTTATATATTTGACTTCTAATTTTTAAAAAGTGTTTTTTCTTCTATCCAAATTACTTACATTTTTAATCAGCCCAATTGTTTGGATCATTACTTTGCTTTGTGTTTTTGTGTATTCTAAAAACGAAAAACGAAGAAAGAAATGTTTCTACTGGGGATTTGGTCTTCTCTTGTTTTTTTCAAACAGTTTTGTTTTCGATGAATTTTCTAGAGCATGGGAAGTTCCTGCAACAAAATATGAAGATCTTGAAATGTATGATGTTGGAATTGTGCTAGGAGGAATGAGTGTGTATGATGAAGATTATGACCGCCCACAATTTTATAGAGGAGTAGACCGATTATTGCAAGCTGTTGAATTGTATAAATTGGGAATGATAAAGAAAATAATTTTTACCGGTGGCTCCGGAAGAATTCTTCAACCTAATATGCGTGAAGGAGAATACATCAAACGTTATTTTTTGTTTATGGGTATTCCTGAAAAAGATTTTATCATAGAATCCAAATCACAAAATACTAGAGAAAATGCGCTCTATACCAAAAATTTAATAGATGAGAAAAAAATCACAGGAAGATTTTTATTAATCACCTCTGCTTTTCACATGAGAAGAAGTCTGAATTGTTTTGAAACGGTTGGAATGGAAGTAACACCTTACAGCACGGATAGATATGCTGGCCCGCGTAAATTCGAATTCGATCATTTGCTCATTCCTAATTCTTCTGCTTTAAATGATTGGTATAATCTTATTCATGAGGTGGTGGGATATATAACTTACAAAGTTATTGGCTACGGTTAAACTCTCCTTCTAGTTTTGTATTTTTTTCAATCCCATAATACAATTCCTTTGAGTTGTCATAAAATTCGGGATATGAATTGTTGAGTTCAATTTTTTGAATTTTAGTAGTCGGATAAAGCGTTATTGTTTTATCACTCACTTTTAATTTTACTGGTAAAACAAAATCTTCATTGGTGTTTTTCCATCTGAAATATAATTTATCATTCGTCCAGCAAAATTCTAAGAACGGTGCTTCTCGCTGATACAAGTATTGTTTAAAAAACCAATTATAATCTTTCCCAGTTTTTTTATTTACTAAATCAATAAATGTTTCAGAATAAATTTCTTTTAGATGATTCTCAATTCGGAATGTCTTTAGAATATCAAAAAACAGTGAATCATTTGCCATAGTTGTTCTCAGTGTATGCAAAATCCAAGAACCTTTTCCATAAATATCACTGTCATGATAATCGAAATAACGAATTTCTTTTTTTCTTACAACTGGACGTTTATTTAAAATACTTACTCTTTGCCAATACATATAATCCAGGTATTCCTTATAGCCCGAAATGCTTTCTACAAAAAGTGCTTCACAATAACTGGCAAATCCTTCATGTATCCATGCATCAGACAAGTCGGCTGCCGTTACACTATTTCCCCACCATTCATGCGCTGTTTCGTGCAGAATAATATAGTCGAATAAATTTTGATAATCGTTTTTGTATCCGTTTCCATAAGCAATGGCCGACTGATGTTCCATTCCTGCATAAGGCGACTCTACTAATTTAAACCCATCTTTTTGCCAAGGATATTCACCAAACATTTTTTCGTAAAATGCGATGTGTTTTTTTGCTTGCTGAAAATGAGTTTTTGCTTTTTCATAATTATAGGGTATAACATAATGGTTCAATTGTGTTGTTTTCCAATAAGTAGTACTTGCATAAGTATCGTGTAGTAATTTAAAATTTCCTATATATAAAGTAACGTTGTAATTGTTTATTGGATAAGAAATGTGCCAGTGAAATGTTTTTTTATCTGTTGTGCTTGCCGTGTCTTTTAAAATACCATTGCTCACAGCTACTAAATTTTTCGGAATAGTGATAGTCATGTCAGTGCTGTCAGCTTCATCACTCATAATATCTTTGCTCGGCCACCATAAGCTAGAACCTTCACTTTCACAGGCCACACCAATCCATGGGTTTCCATCCTTGTCTTTTTTCCAAACAAATCCGCCATCCCAAGGCGGACGTTTTGCAGAAATGGGATTTCCTTCATAAGTTGCTGTTAAGGTAAATGATTCTCCGGATTTTATTTGTCGAGGCATTTTTACAAAAACAGCTCCTTCTTCTCTTTTATATATTAGCGCTTGATTTTCGAACTCCACACTTTTTAATTTCATGTTTTTGTAAAGATCGATTTGCAAAGTGTCGAAATCAGTTACAGCCTTAGCACTGATTTTTACTTTTCCTGAAATAAACTTTTTCGATGGTACAACTTCTATGTTTATGTCATTGTGATAAACATCAAAACAAGTTCTGTTTTTTGTCGTTTCAGCCAATAACTTATTTTGCTTTGTTTCTTTTGGATATGTTCCTTCTTTTTTAGGGTTGTAAACTTTAAAGTGAACACCTAATAGTCCGCAAGAAGAAACTAGAATTGAAATAAGGAATAGAAATATTAGTTTTTTCATTTTATATTTAATTAAACATCCATAGCAAAACAGGTTTATCAGATGCTTTTAATTTAGGATCAATAATTTTCATAAAGCTATTTGAAACAGCAGGACAACCCCAACCCTCTGGTGTTCCATTCGGGAAAACTTCATTTTCTGATACATCATCCCAAGAATGTAAAACAATCTGTCTCTTTAAAGTATTGCTGTTGTTGCTTTCTAAACCATGCATTAAATAATTAACATTTATTCCCCAATTACTATAACCTCGTTTGCCAATTTTGAATTTTCCTATTGAGGTACAATGGCTGTCAGGTGTATTGCTAAATTTCGGTTTTTCTTTTGTATAAGTTTCTCCCCAAGGATTGCTTCCACAACCATGAGCACACATTCCACTTGCAAGAATGCTATCACTTTTCATGTCGTATAAAAACGCACGTTTTTTTCCTGAGTGAATGGTCATATCGATTAAAATACAGAAATCGGTATTATAACCATTAGACTTGCAAAAAGTTACAGCTTCTTTAGCTTTTAGTTTTAAGCGTTCGGTGGTTTTGTTATCAGTTTTGAATGACAATAGTGAGATGCAGAAGAGTAAAAGGAAAGAGTTCTTATACATGTGCTTTTTATTATGGAACGTCTTCGCAAAAGAATTATGGTTATGGAGCGCTTGTCAATTTATAACGTCATTGCGAGGAACGAAGCAATCTCACACCAGCATTGTCAGCCCATGATGGAGGAGATTGCCACATCCCGCAAAAGGCGGGACTCGCAATGACGCTCCGTAATGTAGATTAGCGTCCCAGAATGGCTTAGATTTCTTTCGACTTAGCCAGAAACTTAATTACGTCTTCACCCAATTTTTCTTTGATTTGAGAAAAGTGTTTTTTTACTTCTGCTCTAGTTTTTAAATTTTTTGTGCTGTTCACTTTCGAGATTAATTCATCTGCTAGGTCTACGCAGTCGTCAACAAGCTTTTCAATTTGAGCTTCCGTTGCTTTGGAATCCCCATTTAACAATGCTGAGTAATATTCTTCAATTACATCTCCTATTATGTGGTTGATGTCTCTTTTAAGGTCTCTGCGGTTAGCCATTTGGTTTGTTTTAGGTACTATTTTAATCCAGCCAATTGTTCTTCAATGGCTTTTATTTTTGATTCGGCATCTGCCAATTTCTTCTTTTCATTTTCAACCATCTCTGGTTTTGCGTTTGCTACAAATTTTTCATTCGCAAGTTTTGTAATAACGGATTTTAAGAAACCTTTATTATAATCAAGATCTTTAGCTAAACGTTCTTTTTCTGCAGCCACATCAATGTTTTGTGAAAGTGGAACATAATACTCGGCATGTTTTAATACAAATGAAAATGCTCCATCTACTTTTGCTGTAACGTATTCGAAGCTACTTAAATTACATAGTTTGATAATTAGCGAATCATAAGTTTTAATGATTTCTCCTTGATTTACTTTTTCAAATACTTGTAATTTTTCTTTCGGAGAAATATTTTTTTGTTTTCTAATGTTTCGAATGTTGGTAATCACTTCCATTACCACATCAAAATGTTTAATGATATCAGAGCTTTCATTTTTTGTTTTCGGCCATTCTGCAACAATAATGCAATCTTTATCAGAGCGCTCAGCAATTAAATGCCAAATTTCTTCAGTAATAAATGGCATGAAGGGGTGAAGCACTTTTAATATTTTTTCTAAGAAAACAATTGTCGCTTCATAAGTTACTTTATCAATCGGTAATGATTTTCCATCTATAAATTCCGGTTTAATCATTTCTAAATACCAAGCACAGAAATCGTCCCATACTAATTTGTAAGTTGTCATCAATGCTTCGCTCATTCTATATTTAGAATACAAGTCGTTGATGATTTCTACTTGCTCATTGAATTTTGCATGAAACCATTGTACAGCAATTTTATTAGAGTCGTTTTGTTTGATGTCGGCACTTACTTCGAAACCATTAATCAATCGGAATGCATTCCAAACTTTATTTGAAAAATTTCTTCCTTGTTCACACATGCTATCATCAAACGGTAAATCGTTTCCAGCTGGGGAACACAATAACATTCCAACTCGAACTCCATCCGCTCCGTATTTTTCAATAAGTTCAATTGGGTCGGGCGAGTTGCCAAGCGACTTGCTCATTTTTCTTCCTTGCTTATCTCTAACAATTCCTGTTAAATAAACATTGGTAAATGGTTTTTTTCCTTGATATTCATAACCAGCAATAATCATACGAGCTACCCAGAAAAATAAAATTTCGGGAGCAGTAACTAAATCATTTGTTGGATAATAATATTTAATGTCTTTTCCATCCGGATTTTTAAATCCATCAAATACACTTATCGGCCAAAGCCAAGAAGAGAACCAAGTATCAAGAACATCTTCATCTTGTTTTATTTCTTCTTTTTCGACTTCTAACTTTTGACTTTTGAATTTTTCAATTGCTTCTTCAATTGTTTTCGCTACAACTGCGTTTCCTTTGTTATCATACCATGCAGGAATTCTTTGACCCCACCATAACTGACGAGAGATACACCAGTCGTGAACATTTTCCATCCAATGCTTGTAAGTGTTTAAAAACTTTTCAGGAATTAATTTTATTTCTCCATTCAAAACATTTTCCAAAGCAGGTTTAGAAACTTGGTCCATCTTCAAAAACCATTGCATTGATAACTTCGGCTCTATAACTGCATTCGTTCGTTCACTGTAGCCAACTTTATTTTTGATGTCTTCGATTTTTACAATCTGCCCCATCTCTTCTAAATCTTTCGCAATTTTTTTACGAACAGCAAAGCGATCTTCCCCGATATAAAATTGTGCAGCAGCACTCATTTTTCCATCAGCTGCAATGGTGTCAATTACCTCAAGTTTGTGTTTAACTCCCAAGTTGTAATCGTTAATATCGTGAGCAGGTGTTACTTTTAAAGCACCTGTTCCAAATTCTAAATCAATATAAGTATCAAAAATAATTGGCACCGAACGGTTTACCATTGGAATAATAGCTCGTTTTCCTTTTAGATGTTTGTAGCGTTCATCATCAGGATGCACACACACAGCGGTATCGCCCAATATTGTTTCTGGACGAGTAGTCGCAACAGTTATAAATTCTTCTGTTCCTTCAATTTTATATTTTACATAATATAATTTGGAATTTACTTCTTTGTGAATTACTTCCTCATCCGAAACGGCCGTTAATCCCTGAGGATCCCAATTCACCATTCTAACGCCTCTATAAATGTGTCCTTTATTATATAAGTCGATAAACACATCAATAACGGCTTCGCTCAAGTCATCTTCCATTGTAAAACGAGTACGATCCCAATCGCAAGACGCACCTAATTTTTCCAATTGTTTTAAAATAATTCCACCGTACTTTTCTTTCCATTCCCAAGCATGTTTAAGGAAATCTTCACGAGATAAATCCGTTTTTTTAATTCCTTTTTCTGCAAGCAATGCCACCACTTTTGCTTCAGTAGCAATAGATGCGTGGTCGGTTCCTGGAACCCAGCAAGCATTTTTTCCTTGCATCCGAGCTCTTCTAATTAATACGTCTTGAATGGTGTTATTGAGCATGTGGCCCATGTGTAACACTCCTGTAACATTGGGTGGTGGTATAACAATTGTATAGGGTTCGCGCTCATCTGGCGTTGATTTAAAAAATTTATGCTTTAACCAATGGGCGTACCACTTGTCTTCAGTAATTTTAGGGTCGTATGTTTTAGGAATTTCCATATTTATTTACTTACTTCGTTCTGCAAAAAAGTAGGCAAATCTACTAAAAATTAATTTTCCTTTCTTTTTTTGATTATGGCATGGTTTTGGCTATAATTCAAGAGAAGAAATTTAACCCAAAAACGATTAAATTTTATATTAAAATGAAAAAATTAGCACTTACAATCGGAACACTATTGCTTACTTTATTTGTTGCATCTGCACAAGAAAAAGTAACTACTCCGCTAGCTCCAACAAGCTTAGCGGAAATTACGTTTGACAAAGAAACTCATGATTTTGGGACTGTGGAATACGCAGGTAATGGAACATATGAGTTTAAATTCAAAAATACTGGTAAAGAGCCTTTAATAATTTCGGATGCAAAAGGTTCTTGCGGTTGCACAGTACCTACTTATCCTAAAAATATACCTATTAAACCAGGTGAAAATCAGGTAATTAAGGTGACTTACGACACAAAACGCGCAGGAAACTTCAACAAAACGGTAACCGTTACGTCAAATGCTACAACAGCTTCAAAAACATTAACTATTAAAGGAAAAGTAGAACCTGCTCCTACCGAAGAGACATTTCCTTCGAATGGAAAAAAAGATGATGGTGCAACCCCATTAGAAAAACATTAAAAATAAATAAAATAAATAATCAAATCTCAAAATCACAAACAATGAAAAAAGTTATCCTATCAATTGGCTTAATGTTATGTGTTGCGGTAGGTGCAAATGCACAAGAAGCCGTAACACCAAATCCAGTAAATCCAAATGCTCCAAAATTCAAATTTGAAGCAGAAACAATGGATTATGGAACAATAGAACACAATGCAAACGGTGATCGTGAATTCAAATTCACAAACGTTGGTAAAGAACCATTAATTATTTCTAACGCAGTAGGGTCATGTGGATGTACTACTCCAGTTTGGCCAAAAGAACCAATTAAACCAGGTGCTTCTGCTGTTATTAAAGTTCATTATGCTACAGATAGAGTAGGACAATTTGAAAAAACAGTTACGTTAACTTCAAATGCTGATACTCCTTCAAAGATTATTAAAATAAAAGGAGTTGTTAAACCAGATCCAACACCTGCTCCAGCACCAGGAACAGTTGCTCCTGCTGAGCAAAAGCACTAATTTGTTTTTATTAGTATCTCTTCAAGCCCTTTCAAATATTATATTTGAAAGGGCTTGTCGCTTTCTATTAAATTTGTAATATGAAAAGATTGAAAACACATTTTTTAATTTCTATGGTTATTATAGTTATAATCCTTAGCCCAGCTTTTTCACAAGAGATAAAATTCAAAGAAACCAAACATAATTTTGGTTTTGTACATGAAGGAGATACAGTGAAACTGGATTACGAATTTAAAAATATTGGAGATAAGCCTTTGATAATCTCTAATTATGAAGTAGAATGTGGTTGTACTAAAATGGAAAGTGTTGTAAGTCCAATTGAACCTGGACAAACATATATCCTGAAAGTAACATTTGATACACATCAAAAATACGACCGACAAGATAGAATCATAAAGATACTTTCAAACGCAACAAACTCTCCTTCCGAATTACGTTTTAAAGGCGTAGTGCTTAAACCTAAGAAAAAATAAATTGCACTCATTTAATTAGTATTAGTAACTTTGAGCACTTTTTAAAACAATCTAAAAATGCCAAAAGTTTCTTCCAAGGGCAATTCAATGCCTTCTTCACCCATTCGTAAATTGGTTCCATTTGCCGAAGCTGCAAAAAAGCGCGGAACAAAAATATACCATCTAAATATCGGGCAACCCGATATTGAAACTCCTGAAGTGATGTTGAATGCAATTAAGAATACAGATGTTAAAGTATTGGAATATTCTCATTCGGCTGGTATTGAATCCTACCGAAAAAAATTAGCTGGATACTACGGAACATTCAATATCAACATTGATCAAAACGATATAATTATTACTACGGGTGGTTCAGAAGCAATTTCTATTGCAATGATGGCTTGTTTTAATGATGGAGATGAAATAATTATTCCAGAACCTTTTTATGCAAACTACAATGGCTTTTCTTGTGCAGCAGATGTGAAAGTTGTTCCGGTTAAATCATTTATCGAAACTGGATTTGCTTTACCACCGATTTCTGAATTCGAAAAATTAATTTCTCCAAAAACAAAAGGGATTATGATTTGTAATCCCGGAAACCCAACGGGATATTTGTATTCAAGAGAAGAGTTAGAATCGTTAAAACAATTAGTATTGAAATACGATTTGTTTTTATTGAGTGATGAGGTGTACCGTGAATTTTGTTACGATGGAAAAGAATATGTTTCTGTAATGCATTTAACAGGAATTGATAACAATGTTATTTTGTTGGATTCAATTTCAAAACGCTATAGCGCATGTGGAGCAAGAATCGGAGCGTTGATTTCTAAAAATAAAGAAGTGATGTCGACTGCCATGAAATTTGCTCAGGCTAGATTGAGTCCGCCTACATTCGGACAAATAGGAGCAGAAGCAGCTCTGAATACACCAAAAGAATATTTTGATAAAGTGCAAAAGGAATATGTTTCAAGAAGAGATTTTGTAATTGAAGCATTAAATAAAATGGATGGAGTGTTTTGTCCGAAACCAAGTGGAGCATTTTATTGTATTGCAAGATTGCCAATTGATAATTCAGATAAATTTTGTCAATGGTTGTTGGAATCGTTTGAACATGAAAAACAAACAGTTATGTTGGCTCCAGCAACAGGATTTTATTCCACTCCTGGCGCAGGATTAAATGAGGTTCGATTAGCTTATGTACTAAATAAAGAGGATTTAAAAAATGCAATGATTTGTCTAGAAAATGCCCTGAAAGTCTATCCTGGTAAAACAAATTAAACAATCTGTTTCTAACTAAATTGAATCCCATTCGTAGAATATACCGATGGGATTTGCTTTTTAGCTCAAAATGGTTAATTTAGCTATCCCAAAATCTGCGGTGGGGCTATATGGACACATTAAAATTTTACTTCTTTTCGAAAAAAAATGCTTTTCTATTGATTAGCATGTTGTATTTTTTTGCAATAAAGGCAAGTGCTATTATAACTGTAGGAGGTCCAGAAGACAGTCTCTCTGCTTCATCAAAGCCAAAAAGTTTAATTCAAAATATGAACCGTGAGCAATTGAGTTCATTGGTTGATTTTCTTTTTGAGATCGATACAATTCCAAGAGATTTGATGAAAGAAATAAATAAAGCGATTGCAGTTTTTAATGAAGAAGATGCTAAGCATGAATCTAAAACACAAATATATCCTTCTGTTCCATCATCTGATCTTTATTCGAGTTGGGAAATAAATATGCTGTTTCCAGAAAAAGATATGCTAAAATTAAAAGGAGATACTTCTGTAACACTTTTATTAAATGGTGGTGAACGCGGAGATTATTTTCATCCGTTTAACGGACCAGTTACTTCAGGTTTCGGTTGGAGAGATAGTGCTCAACACAATGGTGTTGACATTGATTTAAATAAAGGGGATAAAGTATGCGTTGCTTTTGATGGAATGGTTAGAATTGCCAAACGAAGTGGTGGTTTTGGAAATGTTGTAGTTGTGCGTCATTATAATGGGTTGGAAACGGTTTATGCTCATCTTTCAAAATTAAAAGTAAAACCTGGACAAGTTATTATTGCTGGACAAGTAGTTGGATGGGGTGGAAGCACAGGACATTCTACTGGTTCACATTTACATTTTGAAGTTCGATTTAAAGGTGTTCCAATTAATCCGAAATATTTAATTTCATTTAAAGAGCAAAAATTATTTTGTGATGCAATCACTATTAAAAAAACGAAATGGGGTTTAGCTGCATTTCCTAAAGGAGAAAAAGAGCATATTATAGAAAAAGGAGATACCGTTTTTGAATTGGCAAAACGTTACGCTACTACAATAGTTTCAATAAAACAAATTAATGGATTAACAGGTAGAGTTAGATTAAAACCTGGTCAGGTAATTTGTATTGCTCAATAAAGCATTATTCAGCATTTTTGTTAAGCTTGTTTAAACATCTCATAAAAGGGTATAATAGCAAAAAATAGTTGGTAGAATTGGCTGAAAGCCAATACAGCAAAGAATTTGAACTAAGGGTATTGAAAGTGGTTTCAATATCCTTTTTTTGTACATGGAAAAATCAAAAAAAAGAGCTGTTGGGGCTGCAAAAGTT
>CAMCUO010000029.1 GCA_945879015.1 Chitinophaga pinensis
AAGGACTGGTCAATTTAAAGACCAAAGTCCGAAGTCGGAAATAAATTTACGACTGCATGATCAATCAAATAAATTTAACTAACTTTAATTATCGGAAAGTGTCCAAATATTTTTAACTATGAAAGTTCAAATTGGTTTGAAGACGTACAAAAAGAGGGAACCCAGATTATTAATAAAAGAATATCCCTCCAAAACGGATTCAGCAACTCTTATATCACGCGTATATGCGCTAAAATTGATTTCAGATGTGAAGGAAATTTTTTTCTTTATATCCTGGACAGTAGAAAAACCAACAATTAAATTTTCTGCAGGTTTTATAGTTACATCATCAGCAAAAGAAGTAATTGAATTTTTTTCATCCTTTGCCTTGAACAAATACACAGAAAGATTATTTCTCGGTTTTCCAACTTGAACTAATGCTCCCATCCCCCATCTCTCAAAGCTTGGGGATCCAGTCACCTGACCATCGGTATAATAGCCATCCACAGCTTTAGCAAAACGACCATAAACGATTTTTCCTTTCACAATAGATTTTTCGGGTGACAATTCGAGTCCTGCACCCAAAAATTGATTCCCACTCAGCGAATATTCAGAAAAACTTAGAGAACGATACCCTAAATGAGCGGTTATCCATTTATACTTAGGACTCACACCATACTGATTGAAAGGTTGCGTGAAACTCCGTTCCTGCTGATTAAACGTTGCCGAAAAAGGCAAAGAAATCTGACCGATCGTGATATCCAAATTTCCTGAAATCTGCCAATAGAAAGGATCTCTTTGAGCAGGTGCTCCAAAAGCGTTGTAGAACGCTCCCGCTAGACCAAGTCCACCCGAAATTTTAACATATTCCTTTGCCTTTGATAAAAATGAAGTCGTATCTTTTTTATTTCCGGACACCGAATCTGAAAACGATAAAGTATCATCGGCATATTCGATAGGGTTGAAAACAATACCAATAGCAGGATCAATCAATAACAAGTTCGCAGAACGAAGAGTACCAGAGGATATAAAAACAAAAAATAGGGCAATACTAATTTTTGATAGATTGCGAATCAATCTGTTTTCAAGCGTTTGGTGGTAGTAATTAATCATATTCAAGAATCTTTGTTACTAAAAGGCACTAATTCGCGGAGAGGGCGGGATTCGAACCCGCGATACCCTTGCGAGTATACATGCTTTCCAAGCATGCTCGTTCGGCCACTCTGACACCTCTCCGTGTATTGAATGCCGACCCTATTACATATCAGAATCGCAAATGTAATAAAAATTTAATGTATAAATCAGTTGACACAAAACTATATTCATAGATTTCCTTAAATTTACAAACATGGAATACGTCATCATCTGTTTGGTTGCATTTCTTGGATCCGGATTAACAATGTTTTCAGGTTTTGGTCTAGGTACTTTGTTGTTGCCTGTATTCGGAATATTTTTCCCAATTGAATTGGCTATCGCTTTAACTGCTATTGTACATTTTCTAAATAACCTATTCAAATTAGCGCTAGTTGGAAAACATGCCGACAAATCCACTATTATTAATTTTGGAATTCCTTCCGTTCTCGCGGCATTTTTGGGGGCTTTTGTTTTACAACTATTAAGCAACATGCAACCTGTTTTTGAATATGATTTATTAAATCATCACTTTGTTTTACTCCCAATCAAATTAATTATAGCAATTGTATTATTATTTTTCTCCTGTTTTGAAATCATTCCCTCACTTGCAAATTTGCAATTTGATAAAAAATATTTGCCATTAGGAGGATTATTAAGTGGATTTTTTGGCGGATTATCTGGGAATCAAGGTGCATTGCGTTCTGCATTTTTAATTCGCTCCAATCTTTCTAAAGAAGCATTTATTGCTTCGGGAGTTGTGATTGCTTGCATGATTGATATTTCACGATTATCACTTTATTCTAAACAACTATTTTCAAACGAACATCCATTTAATTACCCTCTAATTATAAGCGCTACACTTGCTGCATTTGCTGGCGCTTTTATAGGAAATAAATTATTGAAAAAAGTAACGATAAAAACTGTTCAGCTACTGGTTGCTATTTTACTTTTTGTTTTTTCACTATTATTAGGATTAGGAATTATATAAAAAATTATGCGGAAATATATCATACTACTACTTACTGTTTTAATAAGCAAATTTTCTTTTTCTCAAAAACAAAAAGTTATTGCAACTTCTGATGGAAATTGCAATGAAGCAAAATGGGAATTAGCCTTTGAAGATAATTTTGATAGGAGATCATTAAATACCAGTATCTGGGCAAACAGAGGATATGCTCAAGGCTCTTTTGACAATGAAGGTTCGGAGGAATATTACACCTTTGATAATATAAGACTGGAAAATGGTCTTTGTAAAATCACACCTAAAAAAGAAACAGTAGTTAGAAAAGCTGTAAGTTGGAAAGCAGACAATTTAAAGTTAGATGATGGAAAAATAAATACCAGAACCTATAACTATACTTCAGGTTGGATGGAAACAACACAAAAATTTCATTACGGAAAATATGAAATACGCTGTAAAATTCCAAAAGGAAAAAGTTTTTGGCCAGCTTTCTGGATGTATGGAGAAGTAAATGGCGTGAACAACGAAATTGATGTGTTTGAATTTTGGAATCCACAAAACATGTTTGGAAAATACAGCCCTAAAAAATTATCAATGATTCATCACATGACGGTTCATTACAACAAAAAAATGACGGGCAAAAGTTATACTGGCCTTGATTATTCATTAGATTATCACACCTTTAGTGTAATTTGGGATTCCACAAAAATTGAATGGTATGTGGATGGAGTTGTAAAAAGAGTGATGACAAAATATTTAACTAATAATGGAAAAAATGTTACTTGCAAAGATGTGAAAGCATCCCGTACTTACGTTTTAAACCCAGTATTTCCAGAAGCTCCTATGGTAATTATAGCAAACATAGCAATACAAATTGGCAAAAACAGGCCAGATGAAAATACTTTTAAAAATGCTGACTACGAAATTGATTATATCAGATATTATAGACCGTTAAAATAAATCAAACAGTCATTTCACCTCTCAAATCACTCTTCAATAATTTTTCTATTTCTTTTTTATTAGATGTTGTTCCTAACACAAACATTAATTTTGCAACAGCTGCTTCCGAAGTAATATCGGAACTTCCAATCACACCAATTTTTTTGAATGCTGCACTTGTTGCATATTTTCCTTGCTCAACTTTGCCAGCATTGCATTGAGTGACATTTAATATAAGAACTCCTTTGTCAATAGCTTTTTTCAGCGCATCAATGAACCATTTTTGAGTACTGGCATTTCCGGAGCCGAATGTTTCTAAAATAATTGCTTTTACATTTTGTGCATTTAAAATTGCTTCCATTACATTTTGTGTAATTCCTGGAAATATTTTCAAGATAGCTATGTTAGAATCAAGTGAAGTATGAACTTTTAATTTTTTTCCATTTCCTTTTTTCAAGGCGCTTTGAGTATATTTTAAATGAACACCCGCTTCTGCCAAAACCGGGTAATTAGCAGATTGAAATGCTTGAAAATGTTCTGCATTAAATTTATGCGTTCGATTTCCACGATACAACTGATATTCAAAATAAATACAAACTTCCGATACAATTGGTTTTCCTTTTTGCTTTGCCGCTGCGATCTCAATTGCTGTAATTAAATTTTCTTTCCCATCTGTTCGTATCATTCCAATTGGCAGTTGAGAACCGGTTAGAATAACAGGTTTGTTTAAATTTTCCAACATAAAACTTAATGCAGATGCTGTAAACGACATGGTATCACTTCCATGCAAAACAACAAATCCATCTACTTTATCGTAATTTTTTCCAATCATTTTTGCAATCTCAATCCAAACGGAAGGTTGCATATCACTCGAGTCAATTGGATTCGCAAATGAGATGGCAGATAATGTCACATCAAATTTATTCAACTCAGGAATTTGATCAGTAAGTTGTTTAAAATCGAATGGTTTTAATTGGCCGGTTTTTGCATCCTGCATCATGCCGATGGTTCCACCTGTGTAGATTAAAAGTACTTTTGATTTGCTCATGAATAAAATTATTGACGATATATATTGTTTTAACGATGTCCCATTCCCCTCTAGAGAGGGGCCAGGGGTGTGTTGACGAATCTCTATTTAAACTTCATTTTTTATTGTTAACTCCTTCGTTTGTTTCTCAAACTCCTCAATATAAATCTCAATCGCTCGTAACACATTTAATAATTGATATTTTATTTCCTTTTCAGTAAATCTAAGAAAATTTAAATTTTATTTTTCTAGATCTTGTTGTCGTTTAACATCTTTAATATAAACCTCCTCATGATTGTGATAGTTTCCATCTATCTCAATTACTCAATTAAGTTCCGCACAATAAAAATCTACAATATAATCAAGCAAAGGTTTTTGTCTGTGAAAATCATAACCGAAAAATTGTTTTCCTTTTAATTTTTTCCAAAGTATTACTTCCCCTAATGTGCTATTGTTTCTTAAATCTTTTGCTAATAATTTAAGATTTGGGTTATATGGTATTATTCTTCTTTTCATAAACATTGTCGACACACCCCTAAACCCTCTCTAGAGGGGAATAGATCCTGCTAAACAATTAACATTATATCTAAAAACCAAAAACATCCTTAGAATTTTGTGTTGTTACTTCTACCACTTCTTCCAAAGTAATATTTTTTATTTCTGCTATTTTTTTTGCTATCAACAATAAATATTCTGGATGATTTGTTTTTCCTCTATAAGGCATTGGAGCCAAATATGGCGCATCTGTTTCTAAAACTAAATGTTTTAAATCAATCGCCTCAACTACTTTATCCAATCCCGAATTTTTGAATGTTACCACTCCTCCTATTCCTAACTTAAAATCACCCGTTCCAATCACTTGTTCTGCCTGAGCAGTATTTCCGCTAAAACAATGAAATATTGCTTTAATTTTTTCTGATTTATACTCATTCACTATTTCCATCACTTCATCAAACGAATTTCGGGAATGAATCACATAAGGCAAATCATATTTTTTAGCCCATTGAATTTGCGTACGAAAGGCATCTTGCTGTTGTTCAAAAAATGTTTTGTCCCAATACAAATCAATTCCTATCTCTCCAATAGCCACAAATTTGCGTTTATTTAACCAATATTCCGCCACTTGCAATTCGTGCTGATAATTTGCATTTACCGAACAAGGATGTAAACCCATCATTGGAAAGCAATAAGTAGGAAATTGTTTTTCCACCTGAAACATTCCTGGAATAGATTCACTATCGACATTGGGCATAAAAAAACGTTCAACACCCATATCAATAGCCTTCTGAATCAAATCTATTCTATTCCCGTCAAACTCTTTTGAATATAAATGCGTATGTGTATCTGTTAAAATCATTCCTCAAAATTAAGCAATTCAATCAGTTTAAAGATAACATATTTCTTTATCTTTTAAGAGTGAAACTACTTAATAAAATATTCCTTTCGACTCCTCTTTATACTATAAAATGAGGATTTATAAATTATAGAGAAGAATTACTAATGACTCCATATAATTCGGGATTCAAAACTGGAACATTCAAAATATTACGTTTAAAAAACAAGTCGCTATGGCTAGAGGAGCAAGTTAGCACCGATTCACTTGTTGAATACCACTATTTATCGCATTCAGAAGAATAAATCTGTCCTTGAAAAAATCACTCTAATTTCCTTTTAAATATCCCATTTTTTTCATTAGATTTGCTTAATGAATCCTATTGGGAAATCTCATATTCTAGATATCAAACAGATTACAAAACGTAATCCTGAGTAAGTTATTTCCCTTCTTAAAGGGAGAAGAAATGTTGTACATATACAACACAAAAATTTATAATTTATAATTCATGATTCATCATTTATAATTTCCTAAAATGCCTATCTATCATAAACTGGGATCATTTCCTCAAAAACGCCACACACAATTCGAAAAACCGAAAGGTGGTTTGTATTACGAACAATTATTTGGGACAGAAGGATTTCACGGACATTCATCTTTATTGTATGAAGTTCATCGCCCGACCCAAGTAAAAGAAATTTTAAAATCGACTGATGTTTCTCCAAAAATTGCTATCAATAAAAACATTAAAGCACTTTTATTAAAAGGATTTGAAGTAAAACCTGCAGAAGATTTTTTAGAAAGCAGAATTCCAATGCTTGTAAATAGCGATTGTATTATTGGTTTGGCAGCACCGCAAAAATCATTGCGTACTTATTTTTATAAAAATGCCGATTCGGATGAATTGCTTTTTATCCATAAAGGAAAAGGAAAATTGCGCACTATGATGGGAAATATCTCCTTTGAATATGGCGATTATCTGATCATTCCACGTGGCATGATTTATCAAATTGATTTTGACACAGCCGACAATCGTATTTTTTATGTGGAATCACATTCTCCGTTTTATACTCCTAAACGTTATAAAAATGATTCTGGACAATTACTAGAACACTCTCCATTTTGTGAACGTGATTTTAAATTGCCAAACGAATTGGAAACATTTGACGAAAAAGGTGATTTTTTAATCAAGATAAAAAAAGAAGGAATGTTACATGAAGTAGTATATGCAACACATCCTTTTGATGTGATTGGTTGGGATGGATACAATTTCCCTTACGGATTTAGCATTCATAATTTCGAACCAATTACAGGTCGCGTGCACCAACCGCCTCCTGTTCATCAAACATTTGAAACTTCTACTTTTGTAGTTTGTTCATTTTGTCCACGACTTTACGACTATCATCCAAAATCAATTCCTGCTCCATACAATCATAGCAATATTGATAGTGATGAAGTTTTGTATTATGTAGATGGAGATTTTATGAGCAGAAACAATATTGAGCAAGGACATATTACATTGCATCCAAAAGGAATTCCGCACGGACCAGCACCTGGAGCTTACGAAAGAAGTATCGGGCATACAGAAACAAAAGAATTAGCTGTGATGGTAGATACTTTTAAACCATTGATGGTAACAGAAGCTGCAATGGGAATTGATGATGGGAAGTATTATCAATCGTGGCTAGAGTAATTTGGAAATTCGCCAATTTGGAAATTTGAAAATGAAAAATGTTGTAATAATAATTTTATTTGTGCTTTCATATGTAAAAATGGAGGCTCAGGTTCCCTATGAATTTGAATGGTTCCCATGTGGAGGTTATCCTGCCATGTCTTATGAAGATTTTGAGACGAACTTAAATGCTAACCATTTCTATTTTGATTCTACCCAGATTAATAATTTGTGGCAAATAGGAGAACCTTTGAAAGTTGGATTTATCCCAGCTTTACAAGTTCAGATAAAATTTACTTTTCATCTAAATTAAAATTCAAAAAAATATTCGAAGTAAATGTTTTTAATCAACTAGGAGAACTAGTATTACAGAAAGAAACAAAAGAAAATGATGGCATAGATATTAGTAGTTTAAATACTGGAATTTACCTTTGTTCTTTCAAAAACGAAAATTTTTATGCTACTAAAAAAATAATTGTACAATAATGAAAAAAATACTACGAGCTCAGTCAATGGCAATGTGGTCAATATAAATAAACTTTATAATTAACACATTTTCAAATTAACTAATTTTAAAATTTTAAAAAATGAGTAAAGAAATAAAAAATGTAGAGTACGGTTTAGAAAAAATATTTGAAGGAGCACAAGATTTTCTTCCTTTATTGGGAACCGATTATGTAGAATTTTATGTGGGCAATGCAAAACAATCGGCTCACTATTATAAAACTGCTTTTGGTTATCAATCTTATGCTTATGCAGGATTGGAAACAGGATTAAAAGATCGCACTTCTTATGTATTGAAACAAGATAAAATTCGTTTGGTTTTAACAACAGCATTAACAAGCGATTCGCCAATTGGTGAACATGTAAAAAAACATGGTGATGGTGTAAAAGTAATTGCTCTTTGGGTAGAAGATGCCCGAAAATCTTGGGAAGAAACTACCAAGCGCGGTGCAAAATCTTTCATGGAACCAACCGTTGAAAAAGATGAACATGGTGAAGTTGTCCGTGCAGGAATTTATACTTATGGCGAAACTATCCACATGTTTGTAGAACGTAAAAATTACAAAGGAGAATTTTTACCCGGATTTAAAAAATGGGAAAGTAATTATAACCCTGCTCCAGTAGGATTAAAATTTATTGATCACATGGTAGGCAACGTTGGTTGGAATCAAATGAATGAAACTGTAAAGTGGTACGAAGATGTTATGGGATTTGTAAACTTTTTATCTTTTGATGACAAACAAATCACAACTGAATATTCTGCTCTAATGAGTAAAGTAATGAGTAACGGGAATGGCAGAATTAAATTCCCAATCAATGAACCTGCGAAAGGAAAGAAAAAATCACAGATAGAAGAATATATTGATTTTTATGAAGGAGCTGGCGTTCAGCACTTGGCATTAGCAACAGATGATATTATTAAAACTGTTGGTGAACTGCGAGCTAGAGGTGTAGAATTTTTACCACCGCCACCACAAGCATACTATGATGATATTCCAAATCGATTGGGTGTTCACCGCGATATGATGAAAGAAGACATATCAAAATTACAGGAATTGTCAATTTTGGTAGACGCGGATGAAGATGGATATCTTTTGCAAATTTTTACAAAACCTGTAGAAGATCGCCCCACTTTATTTTATGAAGTTATTCAACGAATGGGTGCAACAGGATTTGGTGCTGGAAACTTTAAAGCATTGTTTGAATCTATTGAAAGAGAGCAGGCCAAAAGAGGAACGCTTTAAATAAATCACTATTAGCACCTCATCCCAGTCTATTAAATAGACTGGGATTTTTTTTGCGATTATTCGAACAAAAAGTTAAATTTATAGAACTATTATTTTTGACTTTAATGAAACTGCTTAATCTGCACAAATATTTTTTGTTTTTTTTAGCATTTCTGCTGAGCTTCCATTTATCAGCTCAAAAGAATATTGATTCACAAGAACTACTCGACAAAAAAAATAAAAACAAAACAAAAGTTGCAGATGCATTGGTAGATTTAGCTAATTCGCAAATTGTTAATGACAAACAAAGCGCTATTGAGAAAGCAATGGAATTAAAAATTATTTTCGAAAAGATAGAAAAAGAAGCGCTTTTAGAAGATAAAAGGGGTGAACTACTTGTTTTATTTGAAAAAGTGAATGAATTGTCTCTCAAAACCATTGAAAAAATTGCAAAAGAACCAAAGCGATTAAAATAAAAACTATCTTTCAGAATGCTTTTATTTAACAATTATTTTTCTGTACTTTGCTTTTATACTAATTATAATGTTTAATCGCTTTATTTTTATTTTCCTTATTTGTTTTGCATTTGCGTCCTGCAAGCACGAAACTGTTTTTACTGAAGTTAAAGTAAACAACAGGTATTCGATGAGCATTCCAGATTATCTTCAAACTTGCACCGATTTGCATAAAGATGCTTCTATGCAATATCAAAATGTAGAAAAAGATATTTATGCAATGGTGATTGATGAGAAAAAGAAAACCATGCAAGATTATAGTTTGGATTATGATATTGATACTTATTTCAACAATATTGCATCGCAAGGTTTTGCAGATAATATTAAAGATGGGAAAGTAAGTATTCCTGGTCGCCAAGAAATAAATGGACACAAAGCGTTAATTGCTGAAGTTACTGGGAAGATAGAAAACAATGAAGTATATTACAAATTAGGCTTGATTGAAACTCCTTATGAATTTTATCAGATATTAGTTTGGACACGTGCTTCTAACAAAGAAAACTTAGAACCAGATATCATTAAGATGGTTGAATCATTTCAGGAACTTCCACATCCTGCAGAGGAGCTACCAGATCCGAAATTGAGTGATAGTGTGAGTATCTCGCCTGCCTGGTAAATAAAAAAGCTCGAAGATACGTTGGTTTTATTAGATATTTTTATTTTACGAAATACTTTTTTATACATTCAAAAAAACATGACAAATCGTTTCCGAATTGATTCTGGATATTGTTCATAATCTCTCCTTTTCAATTCAGATAATTTTAATTATGTTTGTTTAAGAGCTTATAAAAATAATTTTTCGCAATGCTAATACAATGAAAGAAATTTTTCGCAATTCAATGATTTTCATTTTTTGTTTTCTGTTTTCCACTAGGTTTTCGGCACAGGAAACGCCATCTGGTTGGGTAAAGAAGTCTGATTTTAAGGGAGGGAAAATAACTGGTGCTTTATCATTTACAGTAGGAAATAGAATAATTGTTTGCTTTGGTACAGATGGACTTCAAAATCTAAATGAATGCTGGGAATATGATTCGGATTCTGACGATTGGACAAGAAAAGCTGATTTTCCTGGGGAGCCGCGAATGAATGCTGTTGCATTTTCAATAGGAGACAAAGCCTATATAGGAACTGGATTTACTGAGAAGGATGGCATTACCGAGGCAAAAAAAGATTTTTGGGAATACAATTCTGCTACTAATGGCTGGACCGCAAAAGCAAATTTTCCTGGAGAAGCAAGATATGGAGCTGTAGGTTTTTCCATTGGCGACAAAGGTTATATATCGTTAGGTGCAGCCAGCAATAGACATGAATTTCCTTCTGATTTGTGGGAGTATAATCCATCCAACAATCAATGGATAAAAAAAGCTGATTTTCCTGACAAAGGAAGGGATGAAGCATCCGTTTTTGTGATTGGAACTTCGGCTTATGTTATAGGCGGAGCATTACCAGGGGAAATAGCTGTAAACAATAAAAATGTCTGGGAATATAATTCCCTCAAAGACAAGTGGCAAAAGAATGCAGATTTTCCCGGCCCTGCCCGCATTGGGGGTATTGCATTTACTATGAATAAAAAAGGTTATCTCTGTTCGGGATACAATGGAGTGCTTAAATCTTATAATGATTTTTGGGAATATGATCCCAAACTAAAAGCATGGAATCAAAAAAAGGATGCTCCATTTGAGCCACGGTATCACTCATTCTCATTTATTAAAGACAATAGCATATATATTGGAACAGGTGTTTCGAAAAAAAAATTACTAAACGCGGGTGGTAGCAGTGATATCTGGAGTTTAAAATTTAAAGAGGAGATCTTTGCCGACTATAAAGCAAAACTACTTTACGATGATAAGAACAAAAAAATGCCTTTGGGGCAGCAAGGTGTTTCTTTAATTGGCGATGAAAAAAATGTAATACAAAGCACCACAACCGACAATAGTGGTCTTTTCGTATTTAAACAGGTTGATCCTTTGGAGAGTTACAAATTAGTATTGGACAGGAATGCTAAAATTCCTTCAGACGCAGTCATATCAATAGCTAAAACCAGTGGTAAAATAATTCAAACCCTTGAAAAAAATACGGATGGCCAATTTGCTTATGAAATAACTAAATTAGAAGAAATCGAAGAAGATGACTCTTATTTTAATCTACAGTATTTTAATAAATCCTTAGAAAAGGAAATTACCATTACCACAATTATATATTTTCCAGCCGCCTCCACAGAGTTATCAAAAGATGCACAAAACATAATCTATCAGGTTATTGTTTCTCTCAACCAATATCCAAACTTAAAGCTGATAATTTCCGCTCATACAGATTCGAGAGGAGACGATGATTCTAATTTTAAATTATCAGAGCTAAGAGCGAAATCTGTAGTAGACTATCTCATTTTGAATGATATTAGCCCTAAAAGAATTATAGGCACAGGGTTTGGAGAAACAAAAATCTTAAATAAATGCAAGAACGGAATTGAGTGCACCGAAGAAGAACATAAAATAAACAGACGAATAGAATTCAAATTTATTAAACAAGAATAGTGTATTCCGCAATTTTTATCCCTTATCATACTAAATGAGAACAATTTTTGTAAGCTTAATTTTTGTTTTTATTCAAGCTTTTTTTTCACTTTATA
Organism: Chitinophaga pinensis; assembly: GCA_945879015.1. Taxonomy (GTDB): domain Bacteria; phylum Bacteroidota; class Bacteroidia; order 2-12-FULL-35-15; family 2-12-FULL-35-15; genus 2-12-FULL-35-15. The sequence continues at coordinate 11,920 of CAMCUO010000029.1, forward strand.
CCTATTCTCAGGCAGATTCTGCAGGCAAAGATGTATTGAAATTGATAGTAAAACATTTTAATCAGGGAAATCTGGATTCCGCCTCTGTTATTGCAGAAGAAAATATCAACAACCCGAAATTAAAAAACAATTCACAATTTTGGTTTTATACTGGATTGATTAATAAAGAAATGTTTAAAAAATACGAAAAGGGAAAAGCAAATTCACTTCATAGAGAAAAAGCATCCCAATCTTTTCAAAAATCACTCGGTTTAGAAACTGAACAAGATCTTATAGCCGATATAAATAAAAACTTAAAATATATTGCCAGCACATATTATAATGATGCACTGCGGTTAATTAAGGAAGGTAAAGCTTCTGTTCCCATGAGCATAAATTTATTTAATGAATACATTGATCTGATGAAATTGATTGATGAAAATTATAATTTCAAACAAAAAGAAATTGAATTTTCCCTGGCACTTGGTTCTATCTATTCAAATATTTATGAGAATGATGAATCTAAACAAGCAAATGAATATTATGACTTGGCCAAAAGAAGTTTTAACAAAGCTTTGGATCTAGATCCTACACTATCATCTGCACGTTATAATTTAGTTGTACTTGAAACTAAATTTAATACAAAACAGGAAAAAATTTTGAAAGAAGAATCCAAACAGAAGGATTTGGAAATTATTTCGCTTAATTCGATAAAAGAAATTGCAGAGATGAAGCTTCATGAAAGTCAACTAAAGGATGAAGATAAAAGGAAAGAGTTAATCATTTTTAAGCATCTACAAGAGAAATATGAAATTAGAAGAAAGGCTCGAGAAGAAAGAAAAGAAGCTGAAGACCAAAAAGAAAAAGAAAAACAAAAAACTGTATTATGGTCAGCAATATCAGGTTTATTCATCGTTCTAATGTTTGCGGCTGTTGTTTATAGAAACTCACGCCAAAAAGAAAAGCTAAACATCGAATTGGGAAGCAAGAATAATGTCATAGAAATGAAAAATAAAGAATTAGCTACTCTATCCTTCGCTGTTAGTAAGTCAACAAACAATTTAATGATCTTCAATGCAGAAATGGAATTGGTTTGGGCGAACAACACTTTCTTAGATATCAATGGATTAACTCTTGAGGAATACAAAAAAGAAAAAGGCCGAACGTTATTTGAAGTTAGCACCTACCTCGATATTAAAAATATGGTTGATGATTGCATTAGAAAAAAAACTGGTGCGTCTTATGAATCTGAGAACATTACTAAAAACATGGGTAAACGATGGTTTCAATCCATCCTTTCCCTCATATTTGATGAAAATGATCAGCTTCAAAACTTATTGGTAATTGACTCGGATATTACTACCATAAAACAGATTGAAGAAGAAATACGACAAAAAAACAAAGACATTACAGACAGTATTCATTATGCAAAAAGAATACAACAATCTATTCTACCAACAAAAATTAAAATTCAGGAACTTATTCCAGAATCATTTATATACTACCAACCTAAAGATATTGTTAGCGGAGATTTCTATTGGATGGAAGGAATTGAAAACAGTTCCAAAATAATTGTAGCTGCCGTTGATTGCACGGGACACGGAGTTCCAGGTGCATTGCTTACTATTGTTGGAAACGATCTTTTAAATCATATTGTAAATGAATTAAAAATATCCAATCCAAAAAATATTTTGAAGGAAATGAATGCCAGCATTATTAATCGTTTTTCGTTAATTGAGGATTCAACTTCAAGAGAAGGAATGGATATGGCACTAATAAGCATTCAAAAAACAGATGGAAATATTTATTTAAGATATGCGGGGGCTTACAACGCACTTTTTTATATCAGGAACAATGAGATATTTGTTTTAGAAGCAATGAAGGAACACATTGGCAGTATTCCTTTAGAACTAGGAGATGAAATTCATGAGCACACCCTGGAAGTTTTGAAAGGCGATATTGTTTATATGTTTTCAGATGGTTATGCAGATCAGTTAAATGGCGTGACCGGTAAGAAATTTATGAAAGGGAAATTTAAAGACCTCTTGCTCGACATCCATCAGAAACCTTTAGAGGAACAAAAAAGAATCCTTGAACAGACCCATCTAAATTGGCGAGGAAATACTTTTCAAACGGATGACATGCTAGTGATGGGACTTAAATTTTAAATTATTCAATAAAATCAATCATGGAAAAATTAACACTAAATGCCACTGAAACAACTCCACTAGTAAATTTTGACCCTGAAAATGGATTACTTGAAATCGAAGGGAGAATTATACCGGAAGATGTAAGTGCTTTTTTTTCACCAATTTTTAATTGGTTAGAAAACTATCTTCCTGACAAAGAACAATCAACAACTTTGAGGTTTTGCTTATTTTATAATAATACAAGTTCATCAAAGCGCATATTAAGCATTATGAAAAAAATGGATACTTTATTTTTAGAAGGAGCAAATTTAAAGATTAGGTGGGAATATGAAGAAGGCGATGAAGATGCCATCAAGGATGGAGAAGACTATAAATCGCTTTTGAAAATTCCTTTTGAAATTGTTAAAGTTTAATTTTTTGAAAAAACAAAACCCTGCTAAAAAGCAAGGGTTCTCATGTCACTTCAATTTAAATAGAAACCTACTTCTTCAAAGCAATCATCAACTCATCCAATTGCGCTTGCGCTATAGTTGATGGAGAATCAATCATCACATCTCTGCCAGAATTATTTTTAGGGAAAGCAATAAAATCACGAATCCCATCAGCTCCTCCAAACAAAGAACACAAACGATCGAAGCCAAATGCTAGTCCGCCATGCGGAGGTGCGCCAAATTCAAATGCATTCATCAAGAATCCAAATTGTGCTTGTGCATCTTCTTTGCTGAAACCTAACAAACCAAACATTTTGGCCTGCAAATTTTTATCATGTATTCGGATAGAGCCGCCACCAATTTCAACACCATTTATTACCAAATCGTAAGCATTTGCCCGAACAGAGCCTGGATCAGTATCTAACAATGAAACATCTTCCAATTTAGGAGATGTGAACGGATGATGTTTCGCGTGCCAACGACCGCCTTTTTCGCCAATGGAAGTAGAGTCTACTTCTTCGCTAAATTCCAATAAAGGGAAATCTATTATCCAATGACAAGCAAATATATTTTTATCTCTCAAGCCCAAACGCGTTCCCATTTCTAAACGCAACTCCGATAATGCTCTACGAGCTTTGTTTTCTTCGCCTGCAATCAACATCATTAAATCGCCAGGCTTTGCATCAAATGCAACAACCCATTTTTTTAATTCTCCTTCGTTGTAAAATTTGTCTACAGAAGATTTAATTGTTCCATCTAAATTGTAGCGTGCGTATATTAAACCTGTTGCACCAATTTGTGGACGCTTAATAAATTCTGTTAATTCATCCATTTGCTTTCGAGTGTATTCCGCTGCACCTTTTGCACAAATACCAACAACCAACGCTGCATCATCAAATACTTTAAAATCTTTTCCTGAGACTAAATCAACATCCCCCGTCCTGCGGACACCCCCTTCCAAGGGGGACTTTAGTTCAACGAACTTCATTTCGAATCGAATATCTGGTTTATCGTTTCCATAAAATTTCATCGCATCCGCATACGTCATTCGCGAAAATTTGTTCGGAATACCTGCCTGTCCGGCAGGCAGGTCAATTCCTTTCACACTTTTAAATAAATGCCGAATCATTCCTTCAAACGTATTTAAAATATCTTCCTGCTCTACAAAAGCCATTTCACAATCTATTTGAGTAAATTCGGGTTGACGATCGGCACGCAAATCTTCATCTCTGAAACATTTGACAATTTGATAATATCTATCAAAACCACCTACCATCAATAATTGTTTGAAGGTTTGTGGTGATTGAGGTAAAGCATAAAATTCACCTTGATTCATTCTAGAAGGAACAACAAAATCTCTTGCACCTTCTGGAGTAGATTTAATTAAGACAGGTGTTTCTACTTCTAAGAAATTTAATTTATCTAAAAAATTGCGGGTTTCAATCGCCATACGGTGGCGCAACTCTAAATTTTTACGTACAGGATTTCTTCTTAAATCCAAGTAACGGTATTTCATTCTAATATCATCACCACCATCTGTTTCATCTTCAATAGTAAAAGGAGGAGTAATGGCAGCGTTGATAACAACAATTTTTTCAGGATTAATTTCTACATCACCAGTTGCTAATTTATCGGATTTTGAATATCGCTCCGCAACATTGCCTGTAACTGAAATCACAAATTCGCGACCCAAGGTACGCGCCAAATCCACCAATTCTTTTGAAGCTTTATCTGTTTCAATAGTAATTTGTGTTATTCCATACCTATCGCGCAAATCAATCCAAAGTAAAGAACCTTTATCTCTAACTCCTTGAACCCATCCGCTGAGTGTAACTGTTTGTCCTGCATTTGAAATGCGCAATTCTCCGCAAGTGTGTGATCGTAACATATAAATTTGAAAATTTGAAAATTTAACAATTTGGAAATTGCTTTAGCCTTCGGCTATTGCGAAATTACTAAAAATAAAGCTTAATCCAAGGCAAAATTCATAGTAAGAATATTAACTTTGTTCTATGGAATTAACTGTTTTTAGTGACGAATCGTTTATGCGTGAAGCTTTAAAAGAAGCTCAAAAAGCTTATGATGCCGATGAAGTGCCAGTTGGTGCTATTGTAGTTTGTCAGAATAAAATAATTGCCCGCGCTCATAATTTAACCGAACGCCTAAACGATGTAACTGCGCATGCCGAAATGCAAGCCATTACTTCTGCTGCCAATTATTTAAACGGAAAATATTTAACTGAATGCACATTATATGTCACTCTCGAACCTTGCGTGATGTGTGCAGGAGGAATCGCATGGGCGCAATTTGCTAAAATTGTTTACGGTGCTCCTGATACAAAACGCGGATTTAATCTTATCACCAATAATTTATTGCATCCAAAAACTGAAATTCTTTCTGGAATACTAGCAGCTGAAAGTACTGCTTTATTAAAGTCGTTTTTTCAGAAAAAGAGGGAGTAACTTTTTTAATAAGCACTTCGCCCTTTCCCTTCGACTCTGCGCAGTATGACGGCAGGTGATATTGCCTGTGATCATGACGCCATACTGAGCATAGTCGAAGTATAAGAGCAGAATCTCTCTTACCAACCACTATCTAGGATTCTCTGTATTTCTTGGAGGTGGCTTTACCGCTCCATTTGGGTTGCTTTCACCACCAGTAGTATTAACAGGTCTATCAGTTGGTCTATAAACATCCTTCTTCAAATCTGGACCTTTCACTATATTTCCATCAGCATCCAATTCAATTACTTCATATCCCAATTTAGTTAATGGCAAAAACACCTTTGATTTATCACCAACAACTAAAATCGCCATTTTATCATACGCCAATTGTTTTTTTGCTAATGCATTAACTTCTTCTTTCGTTATCGCTTTTAAAATTTCATTTTGTTTGTCGGTATAAGATTTTTCTAAATTGTAATCTAAAATACGTTTAACAAAACCTGCTTTCTGATTGGATGTTTCATATTTCAAAGCCTCACTTTGTCCCATCGAATTTTTTGTAAAAGTTAATTCCGCATCTGTTACTCCTTTATCAGCAAATAATTTTATCTCTTTCATAAATTCAACAACCGAACTATCTGTTGCATCACCACGAACTCCAGCACTCGCAGTGTAAGGACCAGCAAACTGATTTCCAGAAAATCCCGAACGAGCGCCATAAGTAAATCCATGAGCTTCACGTAAGTTTAAATTTATTCGACTATTAAATGCGCCACCCAAAGTAAAATTCATAATTCCAGATTTATAAAATTCCCCTGTTGCATCATAAGGCACCGACATAAAACCAATTCGAATTTCTGATTGAGGGGCCTTATCTTTATTTACAAAATAAATTTTTGTTTTATCAATTGCTGGAACAGTAGCTTCAGCAGCATGAACTACTTTTGGTCCTTTCCAATTTTTCAAGAAATTAATTTTCGGTAAAATCATTTCTTGAGAAATATCACCTACAATTACAAGAGAAGAAATGCTAGGTGAAATATTATCAATGTAAAATTTTCTAACATCTTCTAAAGTCAATGCGCTCACGCTTTCTTTTGTTCCCATTGAAGGAATACTCATGATGTGATCATTTCCATAAACTAATTTTGCATACACATTGTTTGCAACTATTGGTGCTTGTGTAACTTGATTAGCGATTGCCTCTAAACGCTGTTTTTTAATTCTTTCAAATTCATCTTTATCAAATTTTGGTTGAAATAACATTTCTTCAGCAATCGCTAATGTAGCGTCTAAATTTTTTGTTAAGCATGAAACATACAATACAATATCTTGTCCGTTACTCCCAATACTAACACTGCTACCTAACTTTTCCAACAATTCACCAATTTCCTCTGCCGTATGTTTTTTTGTTGATTCGTTCATCACACTTGCAAGCAATTGAGAAATTCCAACTTGCTCTTTTTTCTCATAACGATGTCCCGCTTCAATACTTAGTTGTAATGTAGTATTGGGTACTTCATCACTTTTTGCACCGATAATTTTTAATCCGTTTGCAAAATTTTGTTTCCAATAATCAGGAGCTTTCACAACTGGATTTGGACCAGCTGATGGCTTTTTGCTTCTATCAAAAGTATCCTTTGCCTTTGTATAAACTAAATTTTTGTATTCAGCAGCTTCCGGAGCATTTACATTTCGTTTTTCAGGCGTATAATTATCGGGCTTAGCTGCAATGTTTGATTTTCCTTTCGGACAAACACTTAAAATAACTGCGTATTTATTTTTAATGTATTTGTTATAAACACGCATTACATCTTCTTTAGTAACTTTATTATAACGTTCGATTTCTCTAGTGATATAATTAGGGTTTCCAGTAAATGTTTCATTAGAAGCCAACATAGCTCCTTTCCCTTGAACACTTGATAATGAATTAATCATTTGTGTTTCAAATCCTGCTTTAAATTTTTGGATGTCTTCATCTGTTACTCCAACTTTTTCGAATTGAAGTAAAGAATAACGAACCAAGGAATCCATTTGTGCTAAAGTTTTATCAGGAAAAGTACGGATAGTAATATCAAAACTACCAGCCAATTCAGCAGTAGGATGACCAGCATTTGCCGACATAGCCATTTGTGATTTTACAAAATTTTGATAAAACACCGAAGATTTTCCTCCAGATAAAACTTCTGCCAAAACATCCAATGGTGCTTCATCAGGCGAACGTGATGGAACAGTTGGAAAAGTAAAATCCAACATAGGTGCACGAATATTATCTTCGTAAGAAATATATCTGTCTTTATCCAAAACAACTGCTGGAAATGTTTGTGCATTTACCGCAGGTCCTGGAACAATTGGTCCGAAATATTTTTCTGCCAACTTCACAACTTGAGCGGGAGTAACATCACCCGACACAGTAAGAGTAGCATTGTTTGGACCGTACCAACGCATAAAGAATTTTTTCAAATCATTTACATCTACTCTATTCAAATCTTCGATATAACCAATTGTTAACCATGAATAAGGGTGATTTGTGGGATACAAAGCTGCTGAGGATTTTTCTCCTGCTAAGCCATACGGGCGATTATCATAATTTTGTCCTCGTTCATTTTTTACAGTTGAACGTTGCACTTCAAATTTTTTCTGAGTAACAGAATCCAACAAAAATCCCATACGATCAGCCTCTAGCCACATTGCTGTTTCTAATTGGTTAGCAGGTAATACTTCAAAATAATTTGTTCGATCTAAATTGGTAGTTCCGTTTAATGTTCCACCTGCTTCACTCACAATTTTAAAATGTTGTTCATCGCCCACATGTTCAGAACCCTGAAACATCATGTGTTCGAAAAAATGTGCGAATCCAGAGCGACCATCTTGTTCTCGAGCAGAACCAACGTGATACGTTACATCCACATAAACAATTGGATCGGAATGATCTTCATGCACTAAAACGGTTAATCCGTTAGCTAACTTATATTTTTCGTATGAAATGACTAATTCTGAGCCTTTTCGGGTTACTTTTTCAATTAATTTTGTTTGAGCTAAAGAATTAGCAATTCCAGTAAAAACGAAGGCTACAGCCAGTATTCCAATTTTTATTTTCATTTTGTTTAAGATTTTGAAGAACAAATATATTCATTTGAAGGATAGTATCATATAAAGATTAAAATGTTCTGTTTTTTGTACTTTATTCGTAAATTTGTAGTGTAAATCAGCATAAATAAACTTAAAAATAAAATATCATGTATCCAGAAAGTATTGTGTCGCCAATGAAAGCTGAACTTACAGCTGTTGGCTTTGAAGATTTAACTAACCCAGATGCTGTAAATGCTGCAATTAACAGTCCAGGAACAACATTAGTAGTAGTAAACTCTGTTTGCGGTTGTGCAGCAGGAGCAGCTCGTCCGGGAGTAAAACTATCATTAACAGGTTCAAAAAAACCAAATAAAATCACTACCGTTTTTGCAGGATTTGATACTGAAGCAGTAGCAGAAGCACGTAAGCACTTCGCTCCGTATCCATCTTCATCTCCTGCAATTGCTTTATTTAAAGACGGAAAATTGGTTCATTTTGTAGAGCGTCATCACATTGAAGGCCGCAGCGCACAAATGATTGCTGATAATTTAAAAATGGCATTTGAGGAGTTTTGTTAACCGACCTCACCCCTAACCCCTCTCCAAAAGAGAGGGGAATGGCTTTGCAAGAATAATCTCATTTATTCGACTCTCTTCTACGCTTCGAATTTTTAGCTTGCTAAAAATAAAATCCGCTTTAAATCATAAATACACCAACAAAAAATTCTTTTTGATCATGAAAATCAGTTAAATCTGCGTTCCATTATATGCGCATTTCCAAATACAGGGAGATCCCTTGTTGTGGGAAGGGATGACTGGTCTAAAGAAAAATTAAAAATCCGTTTTAATCTGCTATATCCGCGTCATCAGCGTTCCATTCCAGCCCCGCTCATCCTATTCCCCAACCATTCATATAATTTCCTTCACTTTCTCCCTTTAAATCCGTAAAAATTACCGAAATATCCATATTTTCGCAATGTTATATCAAAATCCAATTATGAAAAATCTTCTCTTAATATTAAGTTTCTTTTTTGCTATTTCTGTTCTCGCACAGAAAAAAAATCCAGATAACTGGCAGACTCTTGATCCTAAAAAGGACAAAGTTTATGGTGTTGGTTCAGAAGAGGCATATAAAACGATTGCAACTAGTACATCTAAAAAAATGATTAAGACAACAATTGTTGCTGTTATCGATAGCGGAGTTGATCCTAATCACGAAGATTTAAAAGATGTTATTTGGCAAAATGAAGATGAGATTGCTGATAATGGAAAAGATGATGACAACAATGGATATATTGATGATGTAAATGGTTGGAGCTTTTTAGGTGGAAAAAATGGCGATATCAATTTTGAAGCAACTGAACTTGCTCGCATCGTTCAAAAAGGAAAAAATAAATATCAAAATATTGAAGAATCGAAATTAAGTGCTGATGAATTAATAGCTTATCAGGAATATAAAAAGCTGAATGAAAAATTGACCACTGAAATAAAAAATCAAGAACAGCAATTAGAAAGCATTAAAGCTGTAGAATCTTATTTGCAAAAAGTAAAAACACAAAACAATGGTATTTTAAATAAAAATGCGTTTAAAAATTATAAGCCAGAAGGAGAAATGGAAACGCAATTGAATAAAGCCATTATACCTGCAATTTCATTGGGTTTGGTAAAGCCAGAACAAATTGAAGAACAAGTAAAAGAAGGATTAGAACAATTAGAACCAATGGTGAAATATAATAAATTGGATTCCGATTCATTAAGAACTTATATGGTTGGAGATGATGTAAATAATTCATCCGAAAAATTTTATGGGAATAATCATGTACAAGGACCTGATGCTAGACACGGAACACACGTTGCCGGAATTATTGCTTCTAGCCGCGGAAACAAAATTGGAATTGAAGGAATTGCAAACAATGTAAAAATTATGATTTTACGAGCAGTTCCAAATGGTGATGAGCGCGATAAAGATGTTGCAAATGCAATTTATTATGCTGTAGATAATGGAGCAACAGTTATCAATATGAGTTTTGGAAAATATTATTCTCCAGATAAAAAATTGGTTGATGAAGCAGTAAAATATGCTCAATCAAAAGATGTATTATTAATTCATGCAGCGGGTAACGAATCAAAAGACAGTGATGTAGAATTATCTTATCCGAGTCGTGAATTTTTGGGTGGCGGAATTGCCACTAATTGGATTCAAGTTGGAGCTAGTGGATACAAAAAAGGAGAAACCATTATTGGTGGTTTTTCAAATTATGGCAAAACTAAAGTAGATTTGTTTGCTCCGGGAGTTGATGTATATGCGCCAGTGCCAGGAAGCAAATACGAAAGTTTTTCTGGGACAAGCATGGCATCACCTAGCACTGCTGGTGTAGCCGCAATTATCAGAACTTATTTCCCTGAACTAAAAGCGGAAGAAGTAAAAGATGTAATGATTAAAACAGTTGTGCCTTACAAAGGAAAAGTAAATGTACCTGGATTAAAAGAACCAAAAGGTTTAAGAAAAAAAATGAAGCCTGTGAAAAGAAAAGTTTCTGAACTTTGTATTTCTGGTGGTTTTGTAAATGTGAACAATGCAGTAATTGAATTGATGAAGAAGAAATAAACAGCATCCCTAAAAATGAAACGTCACGCATTTAGCGTGACGTTTTTTTATGCCCTTAATGAACCAGGAAAAGCTCTGCCAGTATAATTCAACACCGTTGTGCTAAACAAACACACGACCAAAACGGTAATCTGGAATAAAAACCCAATTTATTTTTTCAGACCCTGCTATTATTTTAATGCTGTATGCTAGGGAAATGTTTGTTGGAAGTGATAAATTTACTTTAGTTTAGAAAGATTCCCTAAAATCTCTTCGTATTCTTTAAACCTATGTTCTCTTATTGGTTTTATTTTGGGTTCCGTTGTAAAGTATAATAATAAACAAGGACTTATTGATTTATATTTATCTACATATTCATAACCTTGTAATTCGTTGTTTTTTATTCGCTGTTTTATTTTGTTGTGATATGGGTACACGCAATGTCAATTTTGGTTAGTGTAATTTTGCTGGCTAAAGAAGTTCGGAATTTAAAAGCACAAAACTTTCTTAACCGATAAACTATATTAAAAGTAAAAAAGGAAATACGCTAATGCTAGAAATTTCACTTCAGCACCTTCATTTGCAATTACGAGCTTAAAGTGTTAGCAGTAGTTATTCTGTTCCTCAATAATGTAATAAGTCCAAGTATAGGTCCGATTGCAAGCAACATATAAATATATTGAGCATTTATTTTGTCTACAAGCAAATTAATAAATTGAATACTAAAAATGGTGATGGAGAAACCAATGCAATTTACAATTGTAAGTGAAGTACCCCGTGATTCCTCCGGTGCGTTTTGAGCAACTAAAGTTGAAAATAAAGGAGAGTCAGCTATTACCGAAAGCCCCCAAATAAATAGAAAGACAATGAATTGAACATAAGAGTGAGAAAATAAAAAAAATGGAGAAATAACGCAACATAAGCAAGATATAAATAATGATAGTGTGGCTATTTTTTTTGTACCAAAATATTGCGAAAGTATTCCGCTAAAAGCACAAGCTAAAGCACCAGAAGCAATTATAAAAAATGATAACAAGGAAACATTAAGATGTATTGCAGGATAATGATTATTATATGATGACAGCATTATTGGAACGAAAGCCCAAAAGGTATAGAGTTCCCACATATGTCCGAAGTATCCAAATGAAACAGTACGAAAATTCTTATTCTTGAACCCTGTCAGAAATTCCGTGAGCTTTATTTTTTGTCCAGCTTTTCGATCGGGTCCATCAGGCACAAATAACAAGATAGTAAGTCCGCCTATAACAGACAGAATTGTAGTAGAATAAATAATATATTTCCAAGGAAAGCCTATAATAACATTTTTCAATAAATGAGGGAACGCTGTACCCAGAACTAGAGCACCAACTAAAAATCCTAAAGATTTCCCTAAACCTTTATGATAATAATCGGACGCTATTTTCATACCAACAGGATAAATCCCAGCAAGAAAAAATCCAGTTAAAAATCTAAATAAAAGTATTTCAGTTGAGTCAATATTGTTAATGCTTATTCCAAGATTAAAAAGTCCTGCAAGAATAGAGCTACAGAAAAATACTAATGATGGTGAAAAACGGTCTGAAATAGTGAAAACTGCGAATACTAAAGTCCCTGAGATAAATCCAAATTGAATAGCACTTGTAAGGTGAGCTAAAAAATGGTGGTCAAGATTTAGGTCTCTTGTTATGTCTGATACTATAGAGTTTCCAGCAAACCAAAGTGAAGTGCAAAAAAATTGAGAAACGACTATGATTGGTAAAATTAATCTCATAAAACGAATGTCTTTAATAATTGCCACTAAAGTTTCGGAGCTAGAAGAAGTACGGGTTTTAAACCGTTTTCTACCGAATAGTTAATAACAAAGCGAAATGTTTATTGGCCATTTGCAAAGCGAAAATTAACTAATTGTCTACCGCTTTTGCAAATGCCGAAGCAAAATGTCAGCATTTTTTATCGTTGCGGTTATTTGCTGGCGTTCTGTCCACCGTTTTATTGTCGTTTGTGTCTGCTCTGGGTTATCCGTAATTGACGATCTGTTTTTGTGGTGGCTGTGCGTTGAGTATTTTTTATTTTTTAGAAGTGTTGGAAATTTTTTTTAATTCAATTTTTCTTTTGGGTTGGCTTTGCAAGCTCTTTTAAAAACTTTGGTCAGCGTGTTTGCTAATGAGGTTTTTAAAAGTGCTTGCAAAATGTGTTAGCCTTCCTAATTTATTGTAGAAAAATAACACATTAGAACCTATCCAAATTCATTACTTTATTCCAAGCGGCAACAAAATCGTTTACAAATTTTCCTTTAGAATCATTGCTAGCATAAATTTCTGCAATGGCACGCAATTCAGAATTTGAACCAAAGATAAGGTCGGCACGAGTAGCTGTCCATTTTAATTCTCCACTTACACGATTGCGTCCTTCAAAAACTTCTCCGGCCTCGTTTGTTGCTTTCCAAACCGTGCTTAAGTCTAATAAATTAACAAAGAAATCATTTGTTAGTGTTTCATTATTTTTTGTAAACACACCACATTTAGAACCATCAAAATTTGTATTCAATACTCTCATGCCTCCTACCAAAGCTGTCATTTCTGGTGCTGTTAAAGTAAGTAGTTGAGCCTTGTCAACCAACATTTCTTCAGTAATAGAAACACACTTAGCATTTTTATAATTTCTAAATCCATCAGCTTTTGGTTCTAATACTGCGAATGATGCTACATCGGTTTGCTCTGCAGTAGCATCACCTCTGCCGGCTGTAAACTGAACGTTGATGTTATGTCCTGCATTTTTTGCCGCTTTTTCAATAGCTGCACAACCACCCAACACAATTAGATCGGCCATAGAAACTTTTTTAGCAAATTCTTTTTGAATGCCTTCTAAAGTGCTTAACACTTTTTTCAATTGAGTCGGATTATTTGCTTCCCAATTATTTTGTGGAGCTAAACGAATACGGGCACCATTGGCACCACCGCGTTTATCAGAATCACGGTATGCAGAAGCTGAAGCCCATGCAGTGGAAATTAATTGAGCAACTGAAATTTCGCTTGCAAGAATTTTACTTTTCAACGCAGCAATGTCGCTATCATTTAATTCATTTTTTGTTACAGGAATTGGGTCTTGCCATATCAACTCTTCTTTAGGAACTTCATTTCCTAAATAACGGGTAATTGGACCCATATCACGGTGTGTTAATTTAAACCAGGCTCTAGCAAATGCATCTGCAAATTGATCAAAGTTTTCGTGGAAACGTTTTGAGATCGGGCCATAGATCGGATCCATTTTCAATGCAAGATCAGCTGTTGTCATCATTGGTGCATGGTGTTTGTTTTTATCATGCGCATCCACAACTGTAGTAGCAGCCTTTTCATCTGTTGGTGTCCATTGGTGTGCACCAGCCGGACTTTTCGATAATTTCCATTCGTATTTAAACAATGTATCAAAATAACCATTATCCCAGGTAGTAGGATTCGGTTTCCAGGCACCTTCTATACCGCTGGTAATTGTATCGCTACCATGACCTTTGCCAAAACTATTTTGCCAACCCATACCTAGCGCCTCTATAATTGCACCTTCTGGTTCTACACCTACGTGGCTATCACTTGCAGCTCCATGTGCTTTACCAAAAGTATGACCACCTGCTACCAATGCAACTGTTTCTTCATCATTCATTGCCATGCGGGCAAAAGTTTCTCTGATATCTTTAGCCGAAGCTAAAGGATCCGGATTTCCATTAGGCCCTTGTGGATTTACATATATCAATCCCATTTGCACTGCAGCAAGAGGATCACTAAGGTCACGCTCTCCTGAGTAACGAGTATCGCCTAACCATTCGGTTTCATGTCCCCAATATATATCTTGTTCCGGTTCCCAAATATCCGCTCTTCCACCAGCGAATCCAAAAGTTTTGAAACCCATAGATTCTAATGCGCAGTTGCCAGCTAAGATCATTAGATCTGCCCAAGAAATTTTATTACCATACTTTTGTTTAATAGGCCAAAGTAAAAAACGCGCTTTGTCCAAATTGCCGTTATCGGGCCAACTATTAACAGGAGCAAAACGTTGGTTACCTGTTCCTGCACCGCCTCTACCATCATAAATACGATAGGAGCCTGCGCTATGCCAAGCCATACGGATAAACAAAGGCCCATAATGTCCGTAATCGGCAGGCCACCAATCTTGTGAAGTAGTCATTAAATCAAAAATGTTCTTTTTAATTGCTTTCAAATCTAATTTCTTAAACTCTTCGGCATAATTAAATCCTTCATCCATGGGATCCGACAAGTTAGAATGCTGACGCAAGAGGCCTAAATTTAATCGGTTAGGCCACCAATCCTTGTTAGAAGTTCCGGTGCCTGCTGCTTGTTTCATTTGTCCATGTGGAAAAGGACATTTGCTTTCATTTGAATTGCTCATGTTTATTTTTGCTTAATGTTATTGTTGAATTGACCAGTTATTTGAAGTTTGATGTCTTGGACTTTGAAATTTTTAATTTTATTATTTTTAAAATACTCATTGATGAGTTTGTTAAGTTTTTCGTCTTCATAATCTTCTATTCTATCAGTATCGGCACAATACAAATGATGATGGTTAGATAAAATAGCGTCATAACGCATGATATCCTTTTCTGTTTTTACTTTTTTCAATAGTTCATTTTCAACTAAAGAATCTAAAATTTTATAAACCGTTCCAACAGAAATATTTGGATGGTTTGCTTTAATGTATTCAATCACATTTTCAGCCGTCGGGTGGTTCTTTAACTTAACAATAGCATCATAGATAGCCACACGTTGCGGTGTTACCTTCAGTCCTTTTTCTTGTAATTTTTCTCTGAAAAAAGTAGTCATTTTGTTTTATGAAGGATTGATAATTATTCCGTAAAGATAATTATTCTTACTTAGGAATAAATATTTTATAGAAAAAGATTTAAGAAAGTTATTAAAAACGCCCATTATTGTCATATGGTGCGGTGGGAAAATTTGGCTCTTTTGTTTTTGTTAAGGAGCGGCTTGAGTGCCGGGGAAAACAAAATATGCCAAATATGCAGTGGGCTAAAATTGAATTAAAAAAAGTGCGATGGGAAAAAATAAAAAATACAGAAGAGTAGGCTTGTGGGGTCGGCAAAGAGTCCCTCGAAAGTCAGGGTTAAATTGTCGGTATATTATGTTTGTCCATCGTGTCAATTTTGTCTGGTTTGGCGCCTAGGCGAAGGTGACGATTTCGGAGCTCAATACGGTCTACAAACACTGCACTTAATAGAAAGCACAAATGTGCATATAATCAATTCACCGACAACTTCTTAAACCTACTGTGATGGGCTGGTTTTTATCTATTCATCCAATTTCTTTGGTAATTATTTGTAAAGTACATGATTAATTGTTTGCCAATGATTTTTTGAAAACCTCCAATGCTCTTTTTCGTGCAAAATCATGTTCAACAATCGGAGTCAAATAATCTGGAGTGTAATTTTCAATCCATTTTTTTATATAGAGCCTATCGGGATCAAATTTTTTTGTTTG
Organism: Chitinophaga pinensis; assembly: GCA_945879015.1. Taxonomy (GTDB): domain Bacteria; phylum Bacteroidota; class Bacteroidia; order 2-12-FULL-35-15; family 2-12-FULL-35-15; genus 2-12-FULL-35-15. Next base: position 28,086 of record CAMCUO010000029.1, read on the forward strand.
TTCAGTTGGATTAAAAATTCGGAAATAAGGTGCGGCATCGCAGCCACAGCCAGCAGCCCATTGCCAGTTTCCGTTGTTGGATGAAAGTTCATAGTCTAAAAGTTTTTCGGCAAAATAGGCTTCACCCCATCGCCAGTCAATCAACAGATGTTTTGTTAGAAAACTTGCAACAATCATTCGAACACGGTTGTGCATAAACCCGGTTTGGTTCAGCTCCCTCATACCTGCATCAACAATAGGATAACCTGTTTCGCCATTGCACCATTTTATAAATTCAGTTTCATTATTTCTCCATTCTATATTTTCGTATTTCTTTTTGAAACATCTATTTACCACCTGAGGGAATTTATAAAGTATCATCATGAAAAAATCTCGCCAGATTAATTCATTCAACCATTGTTCGTTTGTTTCAAGAGCCAATGCAGTGAGTTCTCTGACACTTACTGTTCCAAAACGAAGGTGAATACTCAGCTTGCTTGTTCCATTTACAGCCGGTAGATTTCGTGTAAGATGGTAATTACTAATTATTTTTTTATTGATTTCAGAAGAAGGAATTTCACCAACGGATTTCTCAAATCCTAATTCGAAGAGTGAAGGGCAATGAAAAGGTTTTGTTTTAAATAAATTAGGGAGTAATTTATTTGATGGAAAAGACTTAACCGTTTCGTTAATTAATTTTTGTTTCCAGATTTTCGAATAAGGAGTGAATATAGTGTATGGAGTTCCATCTGATTTCATCACTTCATCCTTTTCAAAAATTACTTGGTCTTTAAATGAATGTAAAGAAATACTTTTCGTTTTCAACCATTCTTTAATCTTTAAATCTCTTTCAAAAGCATAAGGTTCATAATCGTGATTGGTAAAAACATCTTTTATAGAAAATGAATCGCAAATAATTTTAAAAGCATTCAAAGGTTCATCATGTATTATTAATAACGATGAATTTTGGTTTTGTAATTCAACGGCTAGGTTGTTTAATGACTGTTGAATGAAAGATACCCGCTTGTCTTTTTTATCAGGGAGCTTATCTAAAATATTTTTATCGAAAATAAATACAGGCAAAACAGCCTTTGAATTTTTCAATGCTTCATAAAGCCCATGATTATCGTGCAAACGCAAATCTCTACGAAACCAAAATACTGTAACGGCTTCTAAATCTTTCATAACAACTTTATTTTTATGGTTTAAATTTACCAAATCGCTTTTCTAGAGCAATTTTTCTGCAGTTAAAAATTGCTTCCAGTTGTTTGTTAATAAATATTGCATTTGCAAATGATCCTATTATTCTTTCTAAAATTCAATAATTAAACCTAATGTTGGCACAATACTTACGCCCTTGTTTGGCAATATTAGAGGTATTGCATTAGAACCATCTTGCTGAATATCCTTTCCATCTGTTGTTTGAAACCCTTTATTGTCAGCAGTTCTTTTAAAAGTATAATCAGGATTACTTTGATTTTTAAAGCCAATTACATTCTGAACATCAAGATAAATGTCAAGGGTTGCTTTCCTGAAATTTATTTTTTTATCAAGTCTTAAATCAAGTTGATTAAGTGCAATAAGTCTTTCGCTATTTAGTTTTGAATTGTCAAGTGTGCCTTGTCCAAGAAGCAAATAAGTTTGTTGAGAAACGGTCATATCATAAGGCGTGTATGGTGCACCACCTGCAAACCTATACTTTAAGCCGAGTTCCCAACTTTTTTTAAACTTACGGCCTAGTGTTGCCGAAATTAAATGTTGATTGTCCCATGATGAAGGAATTAAAACTCCGTTGTCTCCTGAAAATTTACTTCTTACAAAAGTGTAACTAACTACATAAAAAATATTTTTGAGTAACTTTTGTTGAACAAAAACTTCAAAACCATAAGTATTTCCTTTACCGGTGCTTTTAATTTTTTCGCTACCGATGGAACCAAAATTTGCGCCTTGATTTGCTAAAGAAACGCCTGTTGAGGTTGAAACAGGATAAAAGTTATACTCTTTATAAAATCCTTCAAGGGTAACTCTAAATGCTTCAGTTGGCAAAAACTGTGTTCCTAAAACAAAATGAGTTGACTGAATATACTTCATTGACTTATTTACCAAATCATCGTTAGCATCTTTATAACCAAGTGCAGTATAAGTTGGGATTTTATAATATGTTCCGATAGAACCTGTCAAGTCGAATTTTTGAGTGATATGATAAGCCAATGAAAGACGAGGCGATAAAGTTTTTAAAGGGTTATTTCCATCTTTCATAAAAGTATTCATATCAGTTCTAAAACCAACTGAAACCAATAGTTTTTCATCAAAAATATTTTTTGCAATCTGTCCGAACAATCCATATTTAAAAAAATCAATATCACTTTTGAATTTTACAAATTGTGCCGGAAGAATCTCATTACCTATACTGTCTTTAGTATTGTTTGTTACCTTACTGAATAAATCTGTATTGTATTTTACGTATTGAGCCATTGCCCCAAAAGTTATTTTCCAGTTATTTACATATTTATTGTAATCAAACTTGAATTTATTTTCAATTTCTTGTGATTTAAGTTTAAAGGTTCTTTGAGATTCAATTTGGTTTTCGTCTTCAAATTTATCCAACCTGTTTTCAAACATATTGCGGCTTGCAATAAAATTCAAAAATCCCTTTTTAATTTTTCGATTGAGAATAAATCCTGTTGTGTAATTCCATTGATTTATATAAGGCAATGACCGGGTGATAAAAATATTTTCAGGTGTGCTGTTTTTAGTTTGTGCAAATTCGAATCTATCTATTGCACCTAATCCAATCGCTGAAAAAGATGTTTTATCATTGAACTTATGCGTAACCTTATATTGAAAATCATAAAAATTTGGTCTGATTGGTAAATCAATTGCTTTAAAAAGTAAATCTAAATATGATTTTCTGGCTGATAATAAAAAAGTTGTTTTAGATTTTATTGGACCTTCCAATGTTACTACCGATTCTGTTAAACTTACCCGAACATTTCCAGAAAGCCTTTCTCTGTTTCCATCACGTTGTTTAATTACAAACGTTGAAGCCAATGCATTGTCATATCTTGCATCAAAAGCAGATGAAGACAATTTTAAATCTTCAATAAAAGAAACGTTTAGTATTCCTTGTGCACCTCCAGAACTACCTTGTGTTTGAAAATGATTTAGTACGGGAATTTCAACACCATCTACATAATAAACATTTTCATTTGGAGCACCACCTCTTATAATAATATCATTTCTTGATGCACCACCACTGCTGCTGCCTACACCGGGAAGTGTTTGAATAACTCTTGAAACGTCAAAATTACCTCCGGGATTTGCTTTAATTTCTTCGGTAGTAAGTTGCTGAACTGATAAAGGCGTAATTAAATCCGCTGCCACTGCTGACTTCCCTTTGTCAAAAGTTATAGTTACTTCTTTTAAACTTGTTGCACTTTGTTCCAGTTCAAAGTTTACAACTTGAGCATTTCCGGTTGTAACAACAATGTTGAATTTTAACTGAGTTTGATATCCAAGGTAAGATACTTTTAAGTTGCAATTACCTATTGGAACTTTAAGTTTGTAGTTTCCATCTATATCTGTTGCTGTGCCGTTTGTTGTTTGTTCAACTACGACTAAAGCACCTATTATTGTTTCTTCGGTGTTCTTGTCTCTTACATTGCCCATAACTACACCAGTAGTTTGTGCGAATGTAGCTTCTAAAATGAACAGGAAATAAATGAGAATTATTATAATTTGCTTTTGCATTAAAATATATTTTTCAACTTTTTACTGCCGGTTAGAGCTTGTGTCGTCACCTGTCAAAATTAGCGTTAAATTTTGTGTTTATAGTCGTTGTGTGTCGAAAAAAAAATGAAAGTGTGTCTTGTCCGCTGGAGTGAAATTCCATCAAGAAAGTAGACAAATAGTTATATAATACGCTTAGTAATATATATTCTCGTACGCTATTACATAGGTTTCCACGCCATCTTCTAGAATTTTTTCTTCTACAGGATTACCAATTTTATCAATATATCTTTGAATTACATCTTCGTTAGCGTATTGACCAACAGTATTAACATAATAGCCCTCGGTCCAAAATTGACCACCCCACAGTTTACTTTTAACTTCTGGGTGAAGACAAATAGTGCTCATCACTATTGAAATCCCATAAGTGCTTTTTTTACAGAAATCATAGCGTTGAAGGTTCTTTCAACACAGGATTAAATCGAAGTTCCGCTTCGCTACTCTTCGTTTAATCCTTATATGTTATGGGTAGTGGCTATGCAGCTTTCTTCGAGGAAGATTTTGTTTTCTTGTCTTTAAGTTTTTTGATAAACTCACTCAATTCTTTTTCCTCTTTTTTTGTCAAAGGTCGGCTTTGAATGTAGTCAACATCAAGTTCTTCATTTTTATTTTTCATGATATTAGGATTTAAAATATTTGTTAACGAGTCTTAAAGCAGCTTCAGTGTTAATAATCATTAAATGATTTCCGTAGTGAATTGCATTTAAGCTTTTTACATAATGGTCGATAAGATTTGTTTTTGAATGGAAGGAAACAAAGCCATCACTTCCTCTTTGGAATGAAAGTCGGCAAGCAAAAGCTACTAGATTTCCTGCAACTCCTTCATACAGTTTTTCTTTGCCCTTATTGAAAGGAGCATTCTCTATTAAATGAAGAAACACATTGTCGGTTCTAACTGTCAAGCTAGCAATTCCTTGAACAATGTTAGCATTGTTTACGATTGTTAATTTATATACTTCTCTGTCGGGCAGATTGTGTTCTTCTTTCCAGTTAAAGAACCATCCATTTTTCTTCTGAACTTGCTTTAAATCCTCTTTCGATAAAAGGGAAACTTCGGTCGGAAAACTGTCTCCGGAGATACTATTTGTAATAGAATTCGTGAGCCGATCTATAATAAAGTCGTTATGATATTTTGTCGTTTTTTTCACGCTTAAAGGTACAAATAATTACTGTTATTTCCAATTAGAATTTGGAACCCGCCATTACATTTTAAAATCTGTCCGCTTGGTCGATATGAACAGTAATGTTATGCCTCGGCAAGTGTCGGTTTGGACAAGGCTGTTATGGGTAGGTTAGCTTATCTGTCGAATTGAAAATTAACATTTGAGTCATAAAAAATAGTTAGTAAAATTAACAACAGCCGAATTTCAAAAAAAAATTTTAAAAGTCAAAACACAACGGTCATAAAGCACAGTTCGTAAAATTTATAACAGTCGCATTTTGACAAATATTTTATTTTTTGCTGAATACTAGTTACCTACTTTAAATTTATAACAATCCCTCTCATTTTTCTCTCAGTTTTTCCGTCTGCTTCAATTATTATAACTTTTTCAATTAAAATCTTTTTTACTTTTTTGGCTTCAAGGGTTTTAAGAACATCCAAAATCTGTTTATTTAATTTGCTGCCTGTGTTCTCATAATCGATAAACACTCCTTCTCCTTTACCGTCTGCAGGAGGTATAAGAACAGAAAATATAAAAGATTTTATCTTCAATTCTTTGTAAGGTTGCACTATTGTTCTAGTCCCTTAAATCCTTAGACATGTTTAGACAAAGTTTTTAACTTTAAAACTAGTAAACATGGAAATAAAAAAGAAATAATTTACAATCGAACAAAGAGTTCATATTGTAAAGGAAGCAGAGCAACTTGGATTCACAGTTTTAGTTTTTTATTGCGCGATAGGGAAAGCCTCACGCGCCCTCCTAATTAACATTGTCTGCCGTGCTAAGATTTGTAGCATTAGTTTGAAAATATAGAAAATGTCGATTTTTATTGGGAACTTTCAAAACTTTAATATTAAGTTTTGAGAAGTAGTCGATAAATTCCTGTTTTTTTATTTTTGTTAACAAGGTTTTTACACCTAGCACACAGCTTACCGCTAACGGGTTCGGGCTTGGCGAAGGTGGCGATTTTCACCACAAATGTTGATGCGGAGAACCAAACTTTGATTAACCATAAATGTGTCTGCGGAGCACTGAACCGCCACTTTTGCCAAACCCGTGTTAAGGGCTGGCTTATTCCTTTATCACTTTAAATGCCTGCTTCAAGTTCTCTCCAACACTGAATAAATAAATACCACCTGATAAATTACCTAATTCAATAACTGTATTCTCAGAATTTATTTTTCCTGTCAAAACTAATTTTCCTGTATTGTCATAAACAGTATAATCCGATCCCAATGATTTTGCGTCTACTTTCACATTGATATGACTATTTGCTGGGTTAGGATAAACTGAAAATAAATTGCTCTTGGAAACTTCATTGATACCAACAGTATTTATATTCCATTTCGCAATGTAATTTGCAGGGTTTCCTCCTGCTGTTATAAACAAACCTCCTGCATAAAGGTCCGTTCCCGATACAGCTAATGCAAGCACATTATTGTTCAGTCCTGTGCTAAGCCCTGTCCAAGAAGACCCGTTCCATTTTCCAATACTTACACTACCAGAAACATTAAACCCACCACCAGCATAAATGTCAGTACCAGAAACAGCTAATGCCTGCACTTGTCCGCTTAAAGAATCAAGTGGTGTCCAAGTCTGTCCGTTTACAATTGAAGCTAATCCGAAGGTTGCAATTGCTGTAAAAAGTAAATTTTTCTTTTTCATTTTTTGTTTGTTTTTAATTGTTTAACCATTGGGCAATTTTGTCTTAAGCTTGCCCTTAACGTTTTTGGGCTTGGCGAAGGTGGGGATTAAAAAGTACTAAAGTTCAAATTTAGTACAAAAGCTAATAGAAAGTACAAATGCTCAATTAAGCACAAAAGCCCCACTTTTGCCAAACCCATGTTATATGCTGTTTTTTTTATTTATAATGTTCGTAAAATTTATTTTTAAATATTTCATTCGGGTCATATTTTAATTTTAGCTTGAAAAACTCGTCGCCTTGTGGATATACATTTCTAAAAGTTTCTTTGTCAATATGTAATCTATATGGCAAATAATAAGTTCCTTCATATTTGATTGCAATTTTAACCAACTGTTGAGTAAGTTTTTTCATTTCTTCTTCATCTTTCTCATTCTTT
>CAMCUO010000030.1 GCA_945879015.1 Chitinophaga pinensis
GCAACAGGATTACTTGCAGCATCATATACTGTTACAGTTACTGATAACAACGGATGTACTAGTACAAATTCAGTAGCAGTAAATAATAGTTTATCTCCAACTGCAAGCACAACCGTTATAAGTAACGTAGCTTGTTTTGGCGGAACAAATGGTTCTGCTTCAGTAACAATTTCTGGCGGAACTCCTGGTTATACTCAGGTATGGTCGCCAAGCGGTGGAACAGGAACAACAGCAACTGGTTTAGCAGCTGGAACGTATACTGTTACTGTCACAGATAACGTGGGATGTATTGTTACTGCAAATGCAATAATTACTCAACCACCACTTTTATCAGCATCAACAGTAGTTACACCGGTTTCATGTTTTGCAGGGACTAATGGAACAGCTACTGTTACTGGAAGTGGCGGAGTAACGCCTTATACTTATTCATGGGCACCAAGTGGTGGAACTGCTGCTACAGCTAGTGGTTTAATTGCAGGAACATATACTGTTACTGTTACCGGAGTTGGAGGATGTACTGCAACTGCAACTGCTGTTATAGTGCAACCTACAATCATTACAGGAACGGCAAGCAATACTCCTGTTTCTTGTTTTGGCGGAACCAATGGAACAGCAAGTGTTTTAGCCGGAGGAGGAACTCCTGGTTATACTTATTTATGGGCTGCTTCGGGCGGAACTGCTGCAACAGCTACAGGTTTATCGGCTGGCACATATACTGTTACTACTACGGATGCTAATGGTTGTACCAGAACTACTACTACTACTATTACTCAGCCGACATTACTTTCTGTTTCAACTACAAATACAAGTTCAACTTGTGGTTTAGCAAATGGAACAACTTCAGCAACAGCTTCTGGTGGAACAACCCCTTATTCTTATTCTTGGTCGCCAAGCGGTGGAAGTGCTCCTACAGCTTCTGGTTTAGCGGCTGCAACGTATACTGTTACTATTACGGATGCGAATGGTTGTACTGCAACTTCTTCAACAACAGTTCTAGATCTTTCAGGATTAACAGCATCAATTACTGCTCAAGTTAATGTGAGTTGTTTTGGTGGAACAAATGGTTCTGTTACTGTTACAGGATCGGGTTCTACTGGTCCTTACACATATTCTATTAATGGAGGTGTTACTTATTTTGGAAGTGGAACGTTTAGTTCACTAGCGGCTGGAACATATACGATCATTGCAAAAGATGCGAATGGTTGTACAGTTTCGGTACCAGTTACTATTACTCAGCCGACACTTTTAACGGCATCAACAGTTGTTACACCCGTTTCATGTTTTGCTGGAACTAACGGAACTGCTACGGTTACAGGAGGTGGCGGAGTAACTCCTTATACTTATGCATGGGCACCAAGTGGTGGAACTGCAGCTACAGCAACTGGTTTAATTGCAGGAACATATACTGTTACTGTTACTGGAGTTGGAGGATGTACCGCAACTGCAACTGCTGTTATAGTGCAACCTACAATCATTACAGGAACGGCAAGTAATACTCCTGTTTCTTGTTTTGGCGGAACCAATGGATCAGCAAGTGTTGTAGCAGGAGGAGGAACACCAGGTTATACTTACTTATGGGCTGCTTCGGGCGGAACTGCTGCAACAGCTGCAGGTTTATCGGCTGGCACATATACTGTTACTACTACCGATGCTAATGGTTGTACCAGAACTACTACTACTATAATTACTCAACCAACTCAGGTTACAGTTTCTGCAACAGTTGTAAATGCTACTTGCGGTGCTTCAAACGGATCGATAACTGCAGCAGGAGCAAGTGGAACTCCAACCTATACTTATTCAATTAACGGAACAACATTCCAAGCGGGAACAACTTTTACCGGTCTTACTGCTACTACATACACAGTTACTGTTAGCGATGCAAACGGTTGTACGAGCACTACTACAGTTATCATCAATAACCTAAGCGGATTAACTACATCTCTTACAACAACAAATGTTAGCTGTAATGGAGGAGCGAATGGAAGTGCGACTGTTATTGCTAGCGGGTCTGTACCAGCTTATACTTATTCGTTTAACGGTGGGCCATTTGTAGCAAGCGGAACATTCGGAGGATTAACTGCCGGATCGTATACTGTTACTGCGCAAGATGGAAACGCTTGTACTGTTACAGTACCTTTTACAATTACTCAACCAACAATATTGGCAGGTTCTATAAGTTCTCAAACAAATATCACTTGTTTTGGTGCTAACAATGGATCTGTTACTGTAACTGCTACTGGCGGAACAACTGCTTATACTTATAATATTGATGGTGGTGCATTTGGTACTTCATCTACTTTTGGAAGTTTAACTCCTGGTTCGCATACGATTGTTATTAAGGATGCCAATGGATGTACAGTATCTATTCCTGTTACCATTACACAACCCCCTGTTTTAGCTTTAACTACTTCATCGGTTAATGCAATATGTACTGCAGCAAATGGTTCTACATCAGTAGTTGCAACAGGTGGAACACCAGTTTATACTTATCTATGGACACCATCCGGACAAACCACTTCTACTCAAAGTGCGATAACTGCTGGAAATTATACAGTTGTTGTTACAGATGCGAATGGTTGTACTCAAAGTGCAACTCAAAGTGTTGGATCAACTCCAGGAGGAACGGCTTCTGTTACTAGTAATAATGTTACCTGTACAGGTAACGCTGATGGAAATGCAACTGTTTCTATGAGTGCTGGTGCAACGCCTCCATTTGTCTATTCTTGGAGTCCTTCTTCTCAAACTACTGTAACTGCAATAAATTTAGGGCCTGGTTCATACACTGTTACCGTTACTGATGGAAATGGTTGTATTGCAACTGCTACAACTATAATTACCCAACCAACTATTCTTTCTGGTACATTTACAAATGTTAATGTTACTTGTTTCGGAGGGAATAATGGTATGGCAACGGTTAACCCAGCAGGAGGAACTGGACCTTACACTTATTTATGGACTCCTACATCACAAACAACTCAAACTGCTGGGGGATTAACCGCAGGTTCTTATACTTGTACAATTACAGATGCAAATGGTTGTGCAAAACCCGTATCAACAACAATTACTCAACCAGCACCAATGGCATTGAGCACTGCTGTTATTGATGCAAATTGTGGTTTACCAAACGGAAGCGCTACTGTTACTGTTGGTGGCGGAGTTGGACCTTATACTTATTCTTGGAGCACTACTCCAGTTCAAACTACTGCTACTGCTACTGGCTTAGCTTCTAATACTTATGTTGTTACCGTAACCGATGCAAACTCCTGTTCTCAAAGTGTTTCTGTAACAGTTAACAACTTAGCTGGACCAACAGCATCTGTATTTGGTTTTACAAATGTTTCTTGTAATGGATTAATTGATGGAAATGCAACAGTTACTGTAAGTGGTGGAACTAGTCCTTTTACATTCTTATGGTCGAATGCACAAACATTACCAACTGCTACAAACTTAGGAGCAGGAACATATACATTAACTGCAACAGATATTAATGGTTGCGTTGCTACAACTTCTGTAACAATCACAGAGCCGGCATTACTTGTAACTACATTAAGTTCAACTCAGCCTGTTTGTTTTGGATCTTCAAACGGAACCATTACTTCAACAACAACTGGTGGAACTATAGGCTACTCTTATCTTTGGTCTCCTGGTGGAGCAACAACTAGTTTCTTAACTGGTATTACTGCAGGAACATATTCGTTACAAGTAACAGATGCAAATGGTTGTATAACTCTTACAAATACTACATTAATTAATCCTCCAGCAATTTTAGCAAGCACAACAACTACAAATGTTTCTTGTAGCGGAATGTGTAATGGATCTGCAACTGTCAATCTTTCTGCAGGAACAGGGCCTATTACTTATTTATGGACACCATCTGGACAATCAACACCAATAGCTACAGCATTGTGTTCAGGTTCATATACTGTTTCTACAACAGATGCGAATGGTTGTAATGCAACTGCGACTGCAACTATTACAAGTCCAATTTCATTGTTAGTAAACATCACAAGTGTAGGACACAATTCTTGTTTTGGTGCATGTGACGGATTTGCTTCAGCAGGAGTAGTAGGTGGAACAGCGCCATTCAGTTTTATTTGGAATCCAGGTGGAACTGCTGGCGGTTCAGTAAATAACTTATGTGCCGCTACTTATACTGTTACTGCTACAGATGCAAATGGATGTACATCTTCAACTACAGTGCTAATCACACAACCAAATCCATTAATTGCAACAATTAATAATACTAACGTAAGTTGTTTTGGTGCATGTGATGCACAGGCAACAGCAGTTTATACAGGTGGTACAGGACCATATACTTTTATGTGGATTCCTTCTTTACAAACTACACCAACTATAACTGCATTGTGTGCAGGACCGCAGAACTTAACTGTTGCAGATGCAAACGGATGTACAGCAATTAATTCAGTTGTAATTACTGAACCTACTGTGCTTGCTGTTACAACAACAACAACAAATTCTGATTGTGGTGTAGCCAATGGAAGTGCTTGTGCTTCTATAACAGGGGGTTCGCCTCCATTTGCTTTTTCTTGGAACGACCCTGGAATCCAAACAACAATTTGTGCAACAAACTTGAATGCTGGTGTATATACAATTTCAATTACTGATAACAGTGGTTGTATTGTAACTGCTCCTGCAAACGTAAATGATAATACTGCTCCTGTTGTTTCAATTGTTACAAGTACAAATGTTACTTGTTCGGGTGCTGCAAACGGAAGTGCTCAAGGAGCAATCTCTGGTGGTACCTTACCTTATACTAGTAGTTGGACAACAACACCAGTTCAAACTGGAACTTTCGCAAATAATTTACCTGGAGGAACCTATTCATTTGTTGTTATAGATGGCGTAGGTTGTACTGCTTCTATTTCTGTTAGCATTGCAGAACCTACTCCATTAATTAGCGGAATTATTTCTACTGTAAGTACTACATGTAATTTAGCTTGTGATGGTGCTGCTACAGTGCTTGCTGGTGGTGGAACTGGACCATATACTTATTTATGGAATGATGTTGGTTTACAAACTACAACTACTGCTACAGGATTATGTGCACAAACATATTCAGTAACAACTACCGATGCAAATGGTTGTACAAATGTTGCAGTTGCTATTGTTACAGAACCAGCAGCAATAAACATCAGTCTTGTTTCTCAAACAAATGTTTCTTGTAATGGAGGAAATAACGGACAAATAACTGTAAGTATAACAGGTGGAACTCCAGGATATACTTTCGATTGGACTCCTTCAGTTGGAGCGAGCTCAACAGTAACGAACCTTGCAGCTGGTTCATACCAAGTAACGGTTACTGATTTGAATGGTTGTTCTCAGGTGATGACTTATGTTATTTCGCAACCACCACCTATTACTTTAACAACAATTACAAATCCAAGTACATGTGGTAATTCAAACGGATTTGTTTCTGTTACACCATCAGGCGGAACACCGGGATTCACTTACTTGTGGAACGACCCTTCAACACAGACTACTGCTATTGCTGTTTCATTGCCTGCAGGAACTTACCTAGCAATTGTAACAGATGCAAATGGATGTATAGCTGATACTACTGTAATTCTTTCTGATATTGCAGGTCCAACAATTACTGGATTTACTTCTAACATGCCTTCATGTAATGGATTATCAAATGGTGATGTTACAGTGTTAGTAACTGGCGGACAACCATTATATACTTACGATTGGAATCCAGGAACACAAACTGCTGTTACAGCAACTGGATTACCAGCTGGCGTTTATAACGTAATTGTTACGGATGCAAATGGATGTACTGTTTCTGGTTCGGTTGTTTTAAATCAACCTAGTCCATTAAGTGTAATTGGCGCACCTAGCGATACAATTTGTATAGGGGGATTGGCGCAAATTTACGGAGCAGGCTCAGGCGGAACAGCACCATATACTTATATTTGGAACCCAAGTTCATTTGGAACGACTGGCGGACCATTTGTGGTTACACCAACTTCAACAACAAGTTATACGGTAGCTGTGATTGATACGAGCGGATGTGTTTCAGCACAAACTTCAACTACTGTTTATGTAAATCCACAAATAGCTGTTTTTGCAACTGATGTTACAGTTTGTGAAGGAAGTTTTGTTACCATCTCTGCTTCTGCAATTGGTGGAACGGGCGCACCGTATACTTATACTTGGAGCAATGGATTTACTGGAGCCTCTCAGTCTGTAAGTCCACCACTTGGTTCTTCACCATTCGATTATACAGTTACTGTTAATGATGGTGGTTGTTCAATTTCTGTTTCTGATATTGCAACTGTTACTGTAAATCCTTTAGCGGTAATATTTATGACTTCTCCCGACACTTCAGGTTGTGAAGATTTCTTTGCACAGTTTACTGGATTAAGCAATATTGCAGGAACAACATTCTCATGGAATTTTGGTGATGGCAGTGGTTCAGCAACTGGAACAAATGTGAATCATTTATATCCAACTCCAGGAAGCTATAACGTAACACTTACTGCTACTACTCCATTAGGTTGTGTGTCTTCGGCAACTAACACTTCATTTATTGATGTGTTTCCTGGACCAACTGCTGGATTTAGTTTTTCTCCTAACCCCGCGACAGCTTCTTCTCCAGTAGTTACATTTAGTGATCAATCAACAGGCGCTACTAGTTGGTTGTGGGATTTTATTTATACAAATCCTCAAACAGGATTATATACAGGCACAGAGCAAAATCCAGTATTCATTTATCCAACAACAGGAGTTTATGTTGTTCAGCAAGTGGTAACAAATTCATCTGGATGTGCGGATACAGCTTACAACAATGTTGAGGTGGTTCCTGAATATGTTTTCTATATTCCAAATGCATTCACCCCAGCTAATAATGATGGAGTAAACGATACTTTTAGTCCGACAATTATTGGTTACGATATAGATACTTATGAGATGATGATTTTCGATAGATGGGGAAATCTGATTTACAAGACTACCGATTTAAATAAAGGTTGGGATGGAAAAGCAAATGGCGGAGACAAAATTGCACAAATAGATGTGTACGTTTGGAAAGTAAATGTGGATGATTTTTCAGGGGCTGCTCATAGCTATGTTGGTACAGTAACTATTGTGAAATAGATGTATAATTAAAAAAGTATACATACATTTTTAAAAACAGAAAATTAGATTATCAAATACAAATTATAATTCAACTATCGATGTGACTTCACTGACAAAAGGCAACTACTTGTTAAAAATAGAAGACAAAAAAAATATTACTTTTAAACGTTTTGTGAAAATTTAAAGTGTTCGAAAGTTATAATCAAATATCAAGAAAAAAGCCCTTCGTAAATTTTGCGAAGGGCTTTTTTCTTTTTATTACGATTTATTATAAATCATTTAACAACACATTCATATTCTCTAAATCATCCGATTCATAAATAGTACGTGTCGACACAAAATAACCACTTTTGACATATCTCAAAAAATGGGGGTTCCGATTTCCTAAATTGTATTTCATTTTAAATTTGCCATTATTGTCTGTTGTTGCTGATGTCAAGAATTTTGCATTTGAAAGTGAATAGTCATGAAATTCATATAACTGAACATCCACTCCTGAAAGTGAAACAAATGTCGAGTCGTCATTAACGCTTCCAGCAATTGTTTCGTTCCCCATTTTTTCACAACTAGCAAGAAAAAACATAGAAAGGAATGATAAAAAGAATAATTTTTTCATATATAATTAAATTTTTCATCTAAGTTAATGAATAATTAATAAAGCACACATCTTTTGCACTATTAACTCAATTCCTTATATTTACTAAATGAAAAAATATTTACTTCTCACATTTACTTTTTTGCTTTTAATAACATTCTGTCATTCTCAATCCCGAATGTTCACAGGCAAACCACAATATGATATCCTAACCAAACGTGCTGGAGTGTATTTAGGAACCACTAGAGTAGAACTATTTCCAGCCATTGCTCCTTTGCATGTAACTAATTTTGATAGTTTGGTGAGTTATCAATTTTATGATAGCACAGCTTTTCACCGTGTAATTCCAGGATTTATGATTCAAGGTGGAGATCCCAATTCTAGAAGCGGTCCAACTTCCACTTGGGGTTTGGGTGACCCTAGTCAGCCTACCGTGAATGCAGAATTCACTGTAGCAAAACATTTACGAGGAATACTTTCTGCTGCTAGAGATACAGATCCTAATAGTGCTAATTCACAATTTTTCATTTGTGTAGCACCTGCTGCTTGGTTAAACGGATTGTATTCGGTTTATGGAAGAGTTACTTCTGGAATGAATATAGTAGATACCATTGTTAGCTCAGCAAGAGATTCGGTAGATAATCCTTTACAGAAAATTGAAATGTTTGTTACTTATGTTGGCTCAAATGATACAGTTGCTAGTGTCCCATTATTAAACACACCATTGTCAGGCTCCTTCAGCACTTCTACCGTTAGAGTTTTAAAATGGTTTGCACCTAGTGATGGAATTATTTATCATGTACAGGTTTCTCTTGATTCAACTTTTTCAACTACATATAAATCGTTGGATGTAGGAACAAATCAATATACAGTAACCGGACTTTTACCAGGAAACAGATATTATTGGAGAGTGAATTGCAACAATGGCGGAAGTATTAGCAGCTATTCATCAGTTTGGAATTTTTTAATTTCTGGAACAGGGATTGACGAGCAGACAGATGAAAATCAGATAAGTGTTTTCCCAAATCCTAGTTCAGGAACATTTATGTTTTCTAATTTAGAAAATGAAAGCATTATTGAAATTTTTGATGCATTGGGAAAAAGTATATTGAAAACAAATTCTTACAATAACTCTTGTTCGATTGATTTAACAGGAAGAGCAAAAGGAGTTTACTTTTTTAATATTACTGATAAAAATAAAAATATTTACGAAGGGAAAATTATCGTACAATAGTGTTTCAGCCCTTACCCTTCGACTACGCTCAGGGTGACGACTATGTAAAGACAAAATAAATATGAAAAAAATAATCATCATCTTCATCGCATCATTTTTAAGCCTAAGTGTCTCTGCACAGTTAATGTCTTTAGGGTTTGTTAAAAACTGCATGACCTATAACCGGACAGCCTATACCAATGAGCTTTTTAGGAAACATTATTTTACAGTGGAAAATGCAATTGCAAGTGCACAAAATAATTTATTGATTGGGGCAATGTCGTATTCCAACGAAAAAGTTCCTGCCAATGGAGAAATAAAAGTGTTGTCGCTAATTACTGATAAACAACAAATAACAGAAATTTATTTTGTGAACGGACCGAAGAATGATTATTCAAAAAACTTTACGGAAGTTTATAATCAAATGGTTTCTTTCTTCGACAATCAAATCGTTTTCAAGAGTGAGAAGTACAAAGTGGATGTAACAAAATTTACGAAGGACAAAGTATACTATTACGTTTATAAACTGAAAGAGATTCCGGTTATTGTGGTTGCGAATATGAAATTGGATGAGACTTATTTTAAGTAGGCATTAGCTCAATCCTCCTAGCCCCCTTTTCAAAGGGGGAATAAAAAAATTTCGATTAGCCTTTCGCTACTTCAGCTTTATACAAATATTCTTAGGCTCCGTAAAAAAGTGTAGCGCTTCAAAACCACCTTCACGGCCTACTCCTGAGCTTTTTACACCTCCGAATGGAGTTCTCAAGTCGCGCAGAAGCCAACAGTTGATCCACACAATTCCTGTATGAATATTATTTGCCATACGATGAGCACGTGTTAAATTTTCTGTCCATACAGTTGCTGCTAAACCATATTGTGTTGCATTTGCATAAAGTAATGCTTCTTCTTCTGTATCAAAAGGCATGATCGTAACAACCGGTCCGAATATTTCTTCCATGTTGGTTCTGCAATTGTAGGTTAAACCTTCTATCACTGTCGGAGCAATGTAATAGCCTTCCGCAAATTCTCCATCTAATTTCACTTGTGTTCCTCCGCACAATACTTTTCCGCCTTCTTGTTTTGCTAGTTCTACATAAGATAAAACTTTTTCCATATGAGGTTTCGAAACTACTGCACCAATTCTTGTATCATCTGCTGCAGGATTTCCAACTTTCATTTTCTGTACTCGTGAAACAAATTCTGTTTTGAATTTTTCGAATAGTGAACGTTCAACCATAATTCGTGAACAGCAAAGACATATTTGTCCTTGATTGGCGAAGGACGATTGCAAAGTGGTTTTTATCATTTTTTCAAAATCACAATCAGCAAAAATGATGTTTGGATTTTTTCCTCCAAGTTCTAAGGATAATTTTTTAAACATGGGTGCGGCAATTTTTGCAATTTCAGCACCTGTTTTTGTTCCACCGGTAAAAGAGATTAAAGGAATTTTCGGATGAGCTGTAATCGCTGATCCAACTTTTTGTCCGTATCCATGAACAATATTTAAAACACCTTTTGGTAAACCCGCTTCAATACATAATTCAGAAAGCAAATAGGCGGTCATTGGAGTTACTTCCGAAGGTTTTGCCACAACACAATTCCCTGCAGCAATAGCCGGAGCAATTTTCCAAGTAAATAAATACAAAGGTAAATTCCAAGGGGAAATACAACCAGCAACACCAACAGCATTTCTCACTGTGTAATTGATAGCAGTGTCTTCCATCGAATGGCTTTCGGACGCATAATGTAAAATGCCCGTAGCATAAAAATGAAAATTCGCAGCAGCGCGAGGAATATCTACCAGCTTAGCCAATGAAACAGGTTTCCCATTATCAACCGATTCAGCAACAGCCAACCGTTCCATGTTTTTATCAATCAAAGCTGAAATAGCTAGCATGATACGAGAACGTTCATCTTTTGGAGTATTACTCCAAGCTGGAAATGCATTTTGTGCAGCTTCTACAGCCAATTCAACGTCTTTTTCATCCGAATCGGGAATAAGTGAATATACTTTTCCTGTCGCAGGATTATAGTTATCGATGTACTGTTTGCCAGTTGGCTCAATCAGTTCTCCGTTGATGTAGTTCTTTATTTTTAGCATATGATTGAACGCGGATATAGCGGATTAAAACGGGTTAATTTTTTGTGTTAGAATAGCTTAGCTAAACGGATTTGAATGGATTTAATTTCAAAACAGATTTTTCAAATAATAACCTGTGTAAATCCCTTATATCAGTGTTATCTGTGTGCAATCCTCTTATTGTTATTAGTAAATATTTTTCTCTTAAACTCTGGTGCTTTTCCAAAGTTAAGTAAAAGTCCGACTTCTATTTCAGTGGCTTTCAAATAATTTACAAGTTGAAATTCGTGCTCTTCAGCAATCCCTTCTGCTGCCTTTAATTCAAGGATAATCTTGTCTTCTACAATTATATCTGCGAAGTAATTTCCTATCTTGACTCCTTTGTAAAAAACGTCAATTGACCTTTGCTTTTCACATTTCAATCCCATATCAGTAAGTTCAATAAACAAAGCATTTTCGTAAACACGCTCAAAAAATCCATACCACAGCTCGTTATAAACTTTATAATAAGCCTTTATGATCTTATCAGTGATCTCCCTGTTCAAAAAATCTATAATATGTGTGTAATTTTAATTATTATTCAGCTTTAACAGCCATTATCGCACGAATATATAAATCAAAAAATCCGACATAATCATATTAAACGCTTAAGTTTAAAATCCAAGAAAAAAATCCGCGTATTTAATATCCGTTAAAAAGTTATTTAGTAGTCGTAATTATCGTCGCACATAAATACAAAAGAAAAATCCGCGAAAACCCTTTTTATCCGCGTCATCCGCGTTCCCTTGGACTGATATTTAAGCCTGTTAAATTATGTTAAGTGGGGCATCTACAGCCTCTAATCCCTTATTTTTGTTAAGAATGATGAACCGGGGAAACATACGAACTATCACCATCGTGGCAAGCTTGGCATTACTGGGTTTGGTTGGGATTCAAATCTATTGGGTGAATAATGCTATTACTCTTGGTGAACAGCGTTTTGAACAAAGCGTAAACGAAGCTTTGAATAATGTTGTTTTACGTATGGAAAAGCATTCAGCAGCAGCTAAAATCACTCAAAAATTTAATTTCAGAAAACAAGGAATTATTACTGCAAGCCTGAGCGGACCGCAGAATAAAAACAGAAATTTGGTTTGCGATTCCTTAACTGATATGACTAATTGTATTATAAAAAACAATAATGTCAATGTAAAAATTATCGAAGAATATTCAACCGATTCAAATGGTGTAGTTGTAAAAAAAATGCGTCAGAAAGAATATTCCAGCGATACTGCTGCTTCTGGCAATTTCCACAATCGCGTAAAAGCAGATGGACCCTCATTTTTTCAACAATTTGCTTCCGAGTCGAATCAAAACTGGATTTCACATAAAAATGAGATGGTGAATGATATTTTTGATGAATTGGTGAGTGTAAGTGTTTACAATGGAGTGAGCCAAAAAATGGATACCGTTCTTTTAGATTCTGTTCTAAAGTTCGAACTATTGCAAAAAGGAGTTTCTGCCGATTATATTTTTGCAGTAACAGCCTCTAAAAATATTCCAATTGATTCGGTTGCTCTTTCCGAAAGAGGAAAAAAAATATATGAGTCGCCCTACAAAGTAAATCTTTCCCCTGATAATATATTTATCAAACCGAAATTCCTTTCTGTATATTTTCCACATCAACATCGTTATTTAGTCAGTTCCATGTGGGGATTGCTTTTGGTTTCGTTGGCATTCATGCTTACACTGATCATTTCATTTTATCATACAATCTCTACTATTTTTAAACAAAAAAAATTATCAGAGATTAAAAACGATTTTATTTCTAATATGACCCATGAGTTCAAAACACCTATTTCCACTATATCTTTAGCTGTAGAAGTGTTGAATGATAAGTCGGTAGAAAAATCGCAAGAACGTGTAAGTAATTATGTAAAAATGATTGGTGATGAAAACAAGCGCTTGAGTTTGTTAGTTGAAAATATTTTGCAAACAGCAATTTTAGATAAAGGAGAATTTAAACTAAAGCTTCAGAATATTGATATTCACACATTGATTGAACAAACATTTACAAACATTAAATTGCAGGTAGATAACAAGGAGGGACAAATTACTTCTCAATTAAATGCAACAAAGGCAATCATTAATGCTGATAGGGTTCATATCACGAATATTCTTTTTAACTTGATCGACAACGCATTAAAATATTCAAAAGAAAATCCGAGTATTATAGTAAGCACAAAAAACGATAATGAAGGAATATTTATTTCTGTTCAGGATAATGGAATCGGGATTAGTAAAGACAATCAAAAACGGATTTTCGACACCATGTATCGGGTTCCTACCGGAAATATTCACAATGTAAAAGGATTTGGATTAGGTTTGAGCTACGTAAAAGCTGTTGTGGAAAAGCATGGCGGTTCTGTAAAAGTTGAAAGTGAATTGGGTAAAGGAAGTATGTTTACGTTGTATTTGCCATTTGAAATAAAAAATTAATAAATTAGAACTATGGAAAAAACAAAAGTATTATTGGTAGAAGATGATCCGAACTTAGGAAGTCTTTTAAAAGAATATCTGGAAGCAAAAGGATATTCAACTGTTTTGGCAACAAACGGCAAACAAGGCTATGATGTTTTTTCGAAAGATAAATTTGGAATTTGCATTTTGGATGTGATGATGCCAATAAAAGATGGATTTACATTAGCAAAAGAAATCAGAGCACTTGATGCCAATATTCCTATCATGTTTTTAACAGCAAAATCTATGAAGGAGGACGCCATTGAAGGCTTTACTTTAGGAGCAGATGACTATATGACAAAGCCATTTAGCATGGAAGAATTGTTGTTACGTATCAAGGCGATTTTGCGAAGAACAGATAATAAAACAATTAAAAACGCTGACCAAGAAGAATTTAAAATCGGGAAATATAAATTTGATTATAAACATCAGATATTGGATTTAAAAGGTGTTCAGCATAAACTTACTACTAAAGAAGCTGAATTATTAAAATTACTTTGTTTACATATCAACGATGTATTGGATAGAAATTTCGCATTAAAATCCATTTGGAATGATGATAATTATTTCAACGGAAGAAGTATGGATGTATACATTGCAAAACTCAGAAAATATTTAAAAGAAGATACTGCTGTAGAATTAATTAACGTGCACGGAAAAGGATTTAAGTTGTTGACAGGAAAATAGATTTTGCTCGCAGATTTTTACAACTTCCCTGCTAACACGCAAGTCTTTTTGTAATGCTTTACTGTACCAGATAAATCAAACACTTCGAAGTAGAAAATATAAATTCCGATTCTTGCTTTTTCTCTGTCATCGTTTATTCCATCCCAAGAGAATGTTCCTTTTACACCTAACAATTCATTATGAATTAAGTGCTTTACAATTCTCCCTTTGTTATCGTAAACATTTACGTTAGCAGTAAATCCAGGAGTATCAAAATTATAATTGATATTCACAACATCTTCCACTCCATCTTCATCTGGAGAAAATATTTCAGGCGTAACTTCAATTGCATCTTCGGTTTCACCCGCATCTGAATATTGTGAATTTTTGTATGCAGGAGTTGCAAAAACAGCTTCAGCTGCCGAATGCCAATTTGTTCGGTCTTGTGTTGGCCTATCAAAGTCAATTCGTTCCAATGAAATTCCTTCTGTTACTGTCAGCAATCCGAAATGCATATTATCGTAATATTTAAAATTGTCGATGATGTCTGTTGCTGTCGACAAACAAACTGTTCCTCCATCATCATTCATTGTCGGGAGATTAGACATCTCTACAAACCCTCCCGGATTAGTTGTTGCAAAATGTGTTTGAACTATTGCACCATTTTCACTTAATAAAATATACTCTTGCGGAAAAATTAAATAGCCATCTGTAGAAATCGTTTCCGCACCGGTAATCATGTTTGTGATCGTATCATATTCAGAAACAGAAATTGTTTTTAAATCAATTACTTTATTCGAACGATTATAAATTTCTACAAAATCAAACCCTGGTGTTGCTGGATTAAATAAAATTTCGTTAATGACAATATCGTTTGGAGAAGCAGGTTCAGGAATGGCGAAGCGAGCTGAATTATCTGTTCCCAAAGGATTTCCAACACAATCTGTAATCGCATTATTTACAGCGATTGTATAAATTGTTCCGATAGACAAAATAGTTCCTAAACTTAATCTCACACTTTTAAAATCAGGAGAAATTACTTGAACACTTGTTGGATTTCCTATGCTATTATCAATTGTATAAATCGCAGGATTTGTCATCGAAGCACTATCCAAAGATTCATTAAAATATAATTGAATAGTATCGTTTGCAATAACACTCACACGGACAACTTGTGGTGGTGCAAGATCTGGGTTACTCGCAGAAACTGAATTTTGCACTCCTGGTGTTCCTCCATCTGAACTATTTGAAGCGCGCCAGTTATCCATTCCTTCACATGGATTTGACGGGTCGATTTGTTCTAAACTCCAGCCTCCATCTTTTTTTGCAGTATTCTGATACCAAGCATCCGTGTAAGATACGGTTGAAATAACTGTTCCTTGTGGATTTCGTAATGTAAGTGTTTGTCCGGTATTTGTTAAAGACGGAAAACTAATTAATCCTTCTGCATTAATCCCTGCAGGCATTCCGGCTAAGCCTAATGCAGATGTTAATACAATAAAACTATCGGCAGGAATAATAATACTTGGTAAAATTTTGGTACTTGATCCTGCAGAAAATTTCCAGTTATTTAAATTGATTGGAAAAGCTGTTTTATTATATAACTCCACATATTCGTTGTTTGGTAAAATAGTAAGAACAGGATCTGGGTCAGCCATTATTTCGTTGAACACCACATCAAATGGTTTTACAATGTAATAAGAGAATGTTGTAACTACAGGAGTAAGAATATTTCCTGAGCAATCACTTTGATTTGATAGCGTTAAAGTATACGTTGAATCAGACATTAAAGAAGTTCCTAAAATTAAATCCACGCAAGTAAGTGCAAGATTTGCTGTATCTGTTAATGGATTTCCAATTCCATTGCTGATGAAAAAATTTGCAGGTAAAATTAATTGCGATGCATCCAATGCTTCCGAAAAACAAACCGTAATATGTGTTGAGTCAACAACTGTTACGCTTGCAATGGCTGGAGATGTTACATCAGCAACAATTGAGTAAACACTGTTTTGAATTCCAGGAGTTCCACCTGCAGCATTTGTAGAAGCAATCCAGTTGCTTATTGCTGGACAAGCAAGTGGTGCATTTGGATTAATTAATTCCAGTGTCCACCCTCCATCATCTTTGATTGCATCCTGATACCAAGCATCTAAATAATTAACAGAATCAATTAAAGCAAGCGTATTGTCTTGCAATTGTAAATTATCTCCTGTATTATTTAAAGAAAGAAAAGAAGTTAGACCCATTGTGTTTCCGAATGGAGTAAACAAAGCAGTATCAGCAATCGGACAAAGAATTAAATATTGATTAGGTGCTAAAATAAAATTTCCAAGTGTTCCTGTTGAAGTTCCATCAGTAAATTTCCAGCCATTCACATCAAATGTGTTTGTGCTCTTGTTATAAATTTCTACGAATTCAAAAGCAGGAAGACCAACAACTGGAGATGGGTCTGCGTAAATTTCGTTTATTATAATATCTTTATAGATTGCTGTAACTGGAGCAATGTAAGTAAAAGTAGTATTGGCAGTTGTAATTGAATTTGCACTCAAATCCTGAACATTGATTACAGTTAAAGTGTTTAAGAGCGCAGTTGTAAATGTTGTTGCAAACGTTAAATGCACCAAGCTAAAATTTGTAACATCACGTGTAGCGACAGAAGGATTTCCTAAACCATTATCCGCGGAATAATTTGTAAGTGTTTGTGATGTTGTCAGATCAACATTTTCATCAAACAAAACATCTACTTGCGTGCTGGAAATAACTGTTGAAGAAACAATTGTTGGTGCAGTTAAATCTAAAATAATTGGACCGACATATATATCATCGTAAAAATGTTTTAGATGAAAAGTCGCTGTAGATTGCTGAATAAAAATTCCGAAAAAGGAAGAAGTAGAAATAGCCGCATCGGTTACGCTTCCCTCTGTAAAATAGCTTGATCCTGTTCCAGTTAAATCACGTTTTAATGTCCACAAATCGGCTGCATCACGTGTTACTTTTATCTTGATAAGATTATTAGATAAATTTGTTTGTCCATCCAAACCATCTATTATTTCTAGATTGGTTCCAGACGTTCTTTTATAAAGACTGATTTCATCTGTAGTATTTCCGATTCTAACAAAATAACCACTATGCGTGGTGCTTTGTAAATTTGCTGAATCAGAGGTCAAATATATATCGGTATAATTTGCCGAAGAAGTAGGGAATTGAAGATTAATATAAAGCTCCCACTGAGCATTAGTAGCTGTTGTAGATGGAGTACTTAACTGAAAGCCGTAAGATGGAGTTGTTGAATTTGATTTCAACTGTCCAGCTACCACCGTAAAATCAGCAGCATCACCACTCCACACAGGGGCAGCAGTAAAATCACCATCGGTGAAATTATCCGATACTTGAGCAGTAGCAAACGAAGTAATGAATAAAAAGAGTAGAAGTATCGAACGCATGACTTTCATAAAATATCTATGTAAATATAAGAAAAAGGGCTCAAATTCGGATTAAGAAAAGATTAAATAATTAGCTCAAAGTTTTTGCCGATTAAAAAAAACAAATTAGCTTTGTTGCATAAATGAAAATAATATTGAAAAATAAAAAGCACGGTAAGAAACACTTCCAAAGCGGAAAGGTAAACTAGTGCTATGTATATAAAAGTATAATCACAGAGGCCTTTCCAGACGGAAAGGTCTTTTTTATTCCTCCTCTCCTTTTTCAAGGAGAGGGCTGGGGTGAGGTAATAAAAAAACAAAAGGCATGAAAGTAGCATTAGTAGGCGCAACCGGCTTAGTCGGCACCAAAATGATTCAAGTATTGGAAGAACGTAATTTTCCTGTAACAGAATTAATCCCTGTAGCATCCGAGCGTTCGGTTGGCAAGGAAGTCTCTTATAAGGGAAAAAAGTTTAAGGTGGTTAGCATGCAAACCGCTATCGATATGAAACCAAATGTTGCTTTATTTTCAGCAGGCGGAAGCACTTCTTTGGAATGGGCTCCGAAATTTGCAGCAGCGGGAATAACAGTGATTGATAACTCATCCGCATGGAGAATGGATGCAACAAAAAAATTGGTTGTTCCAGAAATTAATGCAGAAGAATTAAAGCCGACTGATAAAATTATTGCGAATCCAAATTGTTCTACCATTCAAATGGTGGTGGCATTAAATCCATTGCACAAAAAATACAACATTCAAAGAATTGTTGTTTCCACTTACCAATCTGTTACTGGAACGGGCGTGAAAGCAGTTGATCAAATGATGAACGAACGCAAAGGAATAAAAGGAGAAATGGCATATCCTTATCCAATCGATTTAAATGTGATTCCTCAAATTGATGTTTTCACGGATAATGGTTACACCAAAGAAGAAATGAAAATGGTGAACGAGACAAAAAAAATCATGGATGATAAAATTCGTGTTACAGCTACAACTGTTCGTATACCTGTTATGGGCGGACATAGTGAGAGTGTGAATGTGGAGTTTGCAAATGAATTTGACATGAATGAAGTTCGTTCAATTTTACAAAATGCACCAGGAGTAATTTTGGTTGACGATGTGAAAAATTTAAAATACCCAATGCCGATGGATGCGCACGATAAAGATGAAGTATTTGTTGGCCGTTTGCGTAGAGATGAAACACAAGAAAAAACCTTGAACATGTGGATCGTTTCGGACAATCTTCGTAAAGGTGCTGCTACCAATGCTATTCAGATTGCGGAGTATTTGGTTGGGAAAAAGTTGATTTAAATCGTCATCTCAAATTCTGTTAGTACGTCATTCCGAGAAACGAATTACAATTTTCAAGAAAGCCATTGTTGTGTCCGTTATTGTGAGCGCAGTGAAGCAATCTCTGCCAATTAGTAACTCTACTTCTCATCGCGAGAGATTGCCACATCCCCCGAAAATGCGGGACTCGCAATGACGTTTCTTAAAATGATTAATGTTCAGAAAATAATTACTCTTTCCCAACAGAAATTCTCCCACCCTTAGAATAAAATTCTCTTTCTTGCGGAGTCTCTCTTATCTCAATAGAAATAAAATTTAACTGATAAGCTATTGAACTTTCAATTTCAAAATCCTGCATTTCAATTTTATAAAGTATTGGGATATCAATGGGGACAAGACTTACATCCAAGTTGAATTTTTTGACATACGGTGTAATCATATTCGATTGAAAAGGATCAGTCGCAAATGCAATTGAAGAAAATCCTTTTTTTTGCTAATTGATAAGCATACTATAAATTTTCAGTTGTATGCTCTGCTTTAGTTTCCAAAAAGATGTGTTCTTTTGGTACACCCATTTTTTCTGCATACAAAGCCATGATGGTTGCTTCTGTATAAGGAGAATAAACTGCACTACCAGAATAAATAATGTTTTTTGCCAATCCTTTTTTATAAAGGTAAACCGACCAGTAAACTCTCCACTTCATCACCGTATTCCATTTTAGTCCGTTGTATTGAACACCCGGAACGACAATTACATCAACAGGTTTAGCAATAACATTTTTCAATAAAAAACTAGGTAGTAAAAAAGTGTTGTAATAAAAATGAAGAGAGGTAAAAATAAAACCTGCTAGTGTAATGAGAATTATGTAGCGTTTTATTTTTGAGAAATTCATTCTTAGAAAAATGAATTATTGACTTACTTCGTCAATTGTTGGCTCTGTTGTCTTTGATGCTTCAGTATTCTCTGTCACACTGAGCGGAGTCGAATTGTCAGCTTCTATCTTTTTTCCAAAGAAACGTTTTTGATAAAGAATTATCATTGCTACACCAACACTAATCGAGAAATCTGCAAAGTTGAAAACGGGACGGAAGAATTCAAACTCTTCAGTTGCCCAAATTGGAAACCAGGATGGAAAATGTCCTTCAACCATTGGAAAATAAAACATATCGACTACGCTACCATGTAAAAATGAAGCATAACCACCTTCTTCAGGCATAAAACGAGCGACTTCATAATTGCTGTCGCTAAACAACATTCCGTAAAAAGCGCTGTCAATAATATTCCCAATTGCACCAGCAAAAATTAATGCGATACAGACAATGTATAATTTGTCTTCTTCCTTTTTCGCTAATGTCCACAAATAATATCCAATTCCAGCAACAGCAACAATTCTGAAAATACTTAAAAACAGTTTTCCAAATTCTCCGCCAAATTCCATTCCATAAGCCATTCCTTTGTTTTCGGTAAAATGAATGATTGCCCAGTCTCCAGCCATGTGCACCTCTTCTCCTAAGAAAAAATGTGTTTTCACATAAATCTTAATCAGCTGATCTATCAATAAAACAATGAATACTATTAATAATGGCTTTCTCACAAAAATGTTATTTAATTGGACTACAAAAGTAAAAAAATACTACGCGTAAAGACTCAAAAAAAAACCAAGAGGTAAACTCTTGGCTTTTTATTAAAAACAGGGTAAAATATTAACGACTTTGTTCCAATTTAGCTTCAATAGCTAAAGTAGCATGAGGAACGCTTCTTAAACGTTCTTTAGAAATCAATTTACCAGTCGCTCTGCAAATTCCGTAAGTTTTATTTTCGATACGGATTAATGCATTTTGAAGGTTTTGAATAAATTTCTCTTGACGGCTAGCTAAATGAGCTGTTTCTTCTTTTGATAAAACGTCTGAACCATCTTCCAACAATTTGAATGTAGGAGAAGTATCATCTGTTCCGTGATCATCTTTATGAGAAAGCGTGCTCTTTAATAATTCGTAATCTTTTTGTGCTTCTCCTAATTTTTTACGAATCAATTCTTTGAATTCTTTCAATTCATTATCAGAGTAACGAGTACGAGTATCGGTATTGATATGTGGTTTAGGCGCAGGCCCCATTGGTTTGCGAATAGAAGGTGTTTTGTACTCCACAATCATTGGTGCTTCATCAGAACTATAATCATCATCCGTTAGAAATTCACGTGATTTTTTCTTAGAAACTGGTTCTGCTTTTTTAACAACTGGTGCTGGTTTTGCAACAACTGCTTTAGCTACTGGCTTAGTAACAACTTTAGCAACCGGTTTTGCAGGAGCTTTCCCGCCTGCCGTACGGGCAGGTTTCGCAACTGGTTTCGCTACTTTTTTCGCTACTACTTTTTTAGGAGCAACTTTCTTCACAACCTTTTTAGCAACAACTTTCTTAGCTACCTTTTTAACAACTTTTTTTGCTACTTTTTTCGGAGCTACTTTTTTTGCTACTGCTTTTTTTGCTGGTTTAGATGCTTTTTTAGGAGCCGCTTTTTTAACAACTTTTTTACCTACTGCTTTCTTAGCTGGTTTGCTTGCTTTTTTTGCAGGTTTAGATGCTTTTTTAGGAGCTGCTTTCTTTGCAGGCATTTTTGCTGCTGCTTTTTTCGCAGGTTTTGCAGCCTTCTTAGCTGGTTTACCTTTTTTCGCTTTCTTAGCCATTTGTATTTAGTATTTAGTTAAGTAGTTTTGTTATTGCAATCATCGTTTTTATCTCCTCGTCTAATTCAATTTCAGAGCCTTTTGTAGCCTCCACATTATCAACTAGTTCGAGCGATGATGCCAAAATTTCCGCGCAAATATAGTCCAAATTATTATTGATGGCCGAATTTATAGCAGAATTTCTCTGAATTTTCACGTCTATTCGGTCTGTAACGTCCAAATTATTATCCTTCCGGAGGTTTTGGATACGATTCACCAACTCTCTGGCTAACCCTTCCTCACGCAACACCTCCGAAATTGTAACATCGAGAGCCACAGTAAGTTGTCCCGAATTTGCGACCTTCCACCCTGGAATATCTACTGGTATAATTTCCACATCTTCTGCCTCCAAAACAATGCTTTCGCCATCAAATTTCATCTCAAATTTCCCCGTTTTTTCGATTCCTGATATAATTGCTGCACCGTTTTCATTCGCAAATGTCTGCACCGACTTCATATGCTTCCCACATTTTTTCCCCAGCGTTTTGAAATTCAATTTTAGATTTTTTACAATTTGTGTTTGCGACTCATCTACCAAATCCAAACTTTTCACATTCACTTCCGAAAGAATCAAATCTTTCACCGCTTCAATTTTTGCTTTGTATGAATCATCCAAAACTGGAATCTGAATTTTTTGCAAAGGTTGACGAACACGAATGTTTTCTTTTTTACGAATAGACAAAACCATCGAAGAAATTTTTTGCGCCAATTCCATTCGTTCTTCTAAATCTTTATCAATTAAGAATGTATCCGAAACAGGAAAATCACTCAAATGAATAGATTGAGATTTATCACGACCTGTTACAGAATTTAAATCCGTAAACAATCTATCCATGAAGAATGGAGCAATCGGAGCGGAAAGTTGTGCAATCACTTCCAAACAACGATACAAAGTTTGATAGGCTGCAATTTTATCTTGTGAATAATCTCCTTTCCAAAATCTTCTTCTGCACAAACGCACGTACCAGTTACTCAAATGTTCATCTACAAAACTTTCAATTAAACGACCAGCACGGTGTGGTTCGTAATCTGTGTAAGCTTCGTCTACTTTTTTAATAAGTGTATTTAATTCAGAAATAATCCAACGATCAATTTCTGCTCTTTCCAACATTGGAATTTCTCCTTCTGAATAAGTAAAATTATCCACGTTAGCATACAATGAGAAAAATGAATATGTATTGTGAAGTGTTCCGAAAAATTTACGTTGTACTTCAGCAATTCCTTCCAGATCAAATTTTAAATTGTCCCAAGGAGCGGCATTGGTGATCATATACCAGCGTGTAGCATCCGGGCCATATTTTTCAATTGTTTCGAATGGGTCCACTGCATTGCCCAAACGCTTACTCATTTTTTGTCCGTTTTTATCTAACACTAATCCGTTAGAAACTACATTTTTGAAAGCAACAGAATCAAAACACATTGTTGCGATGGCATGCAATGTAAAAAACCAACCACGAGTTTGATCAACACCTTCTGCAATAAAATCTGCTGGGAAATATTTTTTCTGATCGATTAATTCTTTGTTCTCAAAAGGATAATGTAATTGCGCATAAGGCATTGCTCCCGAATCAAACCAAACATCAATTAAATCGGGTTCACGGAAAAGCTTTTTACCATTACGTTCCAGAATAATGCTATCTGCATACGGTTTATGTAAATCGAATGTATTGTAATTTGTTTCTGACATATCACCAGCCGTAAACTTTGCAAGCGGATTTTCTGTCATTGCATTTTTCGCAACAGCATTTTCAATTTCTTTTTTCAGATCTTCCACCGAACCAATAATAATTTGTTCCGATTTATCTTCACTTGTCCAAATAGGAATTGGAATTCCCCAGAAACGCGAACGTGATAAATTCCAGTCATTCAAATTTTCTAACCAGTTTCCAAAACGACCTGTACCAGTTGATTCAGGCTTCCAGTTGATTGTTTTATTCAAAGCAATCATTCGGTCTTTATAATCGGTAGTTTTGATAAACCACGAATCTAACGGATAATACAAAACAGGTTTATCAGTTCTCCAGCAATGTGGATAACTGTGTTCGTAGGTTTCTTTTTTGAAAAGTTTTCCTTCTTCCTGTAATTTTAAAACGATGCGTTCATCAACACTTAAATATGCTTTCAGATCTTTGATTTTTCCGGCCGCTTCTAAAATTATTTTCTGATTTTTAAATTCTGCTTCTTTTTCTGGATCTGTTAAATAGGTTTCTTTCACATATTCTTCGCCATACAAAAATGTTCCGTCTTTTACTTCGGGGAAAAATTTACCGCGTTTGTCAACCAATGTTAACGAACCAATTCCATTTTGTTTAGCAACTCTAAAATCGTCTGCACCAAAACTAGGAGCAATGTGCACAATTCCAGTTCCGTCTTCTGTTGTAACAAAATCACCGATGATAACTTTGAAAGCATCACCATCGGTTGGCTGAGCAAATGGTAAAAGTTGTTCGTAGGAAATTCCTGCTAAGTCAGAACCTTTGAATTCAGAAATAATTTGAAATGGAATTGCTTTATCTCCCGCTTTATAATCTTCAAATTTTAATTCTTTATTTTTTTCAGGAAAATGTTTTCCAACTAATTCTTTAGCAAGAACAACATTTGTAATTACATGAGAAAATGGATTAAATGTTTTAACCAAAACATAATCAATATTCTTCCCAACAGCTAAAGCCGTATTAGAAGGCAAAGTCCAAGGAGTAGTCGTCCAAGCCAAAAAGTAAACATCTCCCTCTAACTTTAAACTTTCAAACTTTGAACTTTGAACTATCTTAAACATCGCGACAGCCGTTCTATCCTTCACATCTCTGTAGCATCCTGGTTGATTCAATTCATGAGATGACAATCCTGTTCCCGCTGCAGGAGAATATGGCTGAATCGTAAATCCTTTGTAGATGGAACCTTTAGAATGCAAGTTCTTCAACAACCACCAAACACTTTCAATGTATTTATTATCGTAAGTGATGTATGGATGTTCCATATCTACCCAATAGCCCATTTTTGCTGTTACATCCGCCCACACATCCGTATATTTCATGACATCTTTACG
The DNA here is from genome assembly GCA_945879015.1 of Chitinophaga pinensis. Classification (GTDB taxonomy): domain Bacteria; phylum Bacteroidota; class Bacteroidia; order 2-12-FULL-35-15; family 2-12-FULL-35-15; genus 2-12-FULL-35-15. Next base: position 24,635 of record CAMCUO010000030.1, read on the forward strand.
ACATTCAATGTTATACTGCTCAACAGTTATTTTTTTACCAATATCTTCTTTTGTAATCCCTAAAGTCTTTTCAACACTCAGTTCTATTGGCAAACCGTGCGTATCCCAACCTGCTTTACGTTTTACTTGAAATCCTTTTTGTGTTTTGTATCGACAGAAAATATCTTTAATAGAACGAGCCATCACGTGGTGAATACCAGGCAATCCGTTGGCACTAGGCGGTCCTTCATAAAAAACGAAAGGCGTTTTTCCTTCACGGGAAGTGATGGATTTTTCGAATGTATTTTGTTCGTCCCAAGTCTTTTGAACATCTTTTGCGGTTTGCGAAAGGTTTAAACCTGAGTAAGTTTTGTAATTCGTCATAATTTGAAAATTCGTTAATTTGAAAATTTGAAAATGAATTGAACCATTTCCAAATTCCCAAATTGTCACATTATATCGTTGCTATAACTTTTAATTCAATTGCAATAGGTGTTGGCAAACAGTTGATCTCAATGGTTGTTCGGCAGGGTTGATTGTCTTTGAACCACTCAGCATAAACACGGTTATAGGTTGCAAAATCGTCTTTCATATTGGTAAGAAAAACCTGCACATCCACAATATTATCCCAACTGCTACCAGCATCTTCCAAAATATATTTAATGTTTTGAAATACTGATTTACATTGTGTTTCAATATCGTAAGAAACAATGTTTCCTTTTTCATCCAGCTCAACTCCGGGAATTTTTTTACTTCCTCGTTCACGGGGACCAACTCCTGAAAGGAATAATAAATTACCAACCTTACGAGCATGCGGATATGCTCCAACAGGTTCGGGTGCTTTGCTTGAATTTATTCTGTCTTCTGCCATTTTTGCTTTTATAAAAAGGATTGCAAATATACGTTTCTGCTAGGAGAATACCAAAAGGCTGGAAGACAAACTATAAGAGCCTAGGAGAAGTCTAAATAAGTGGAGAATATCGGATTCGAACCGACCACCTCTTCACTGCCAGCGAAGCGCTCTAGCCAAATGAGCTAATCCCCCATTAATTATACGAAAGTACCATTTAAAATGAAGGGAATCTGATTTGAGAAATTTATTTCTTTCGGAGACGGCTAAGTGTTTTCTCAATATACTTTTCAGTTGGCAATAACGAGCGTTGAATTCTTCTAGCATAAGTTATACTATCAATAATATCTTTCTGGTGTTCTTCAACAATCTGCCTTTGAAATTCTACTTCCATTTTTTGTTGTTCTAAAATATTCTTCCGAATTCTAATAATATCTTTTTGTTTTCGTGCTATTCGAAGTGAACGAAAAATAAATATAGCAAACACTAAGGCTAACAATAAACCACAAACAACAGATAAAATAATTACCTTCTACTTTTTTCTTCTGCAATATCTTCTAATCCAAAATAAAATTCTTATTCCGGTTGTTTTTCGGCAAAATTTTTATATATTTGTTATAGCAAATTCCCCATATATGCTACTCAATTTTAATACTTTGAGAATATCAATTTTGTTGTTACTGTTATGTTTCAGCAATAATTATTTATTTTCTCAAAACAAATTTACGGAGGCTTCTGTCAATCTAAATCCAACACAAGAACGTAATATCCTTGAAGACCGCTCTCAATGGAAAGAAGTAGAAGCAGAAAGAAAGATTTTCTCAAGTACTTATGTGACCCTTGATGGCAGAATCATTACCGAATATTGCAAACAACCAATTAACTATTATAATTCTAGCGGGACTTTAGTTCCTATTGATGTTATTCCTTTTTCTTCATCTAAAGGTTTATCTGCTACTAATCAACCAAACGAGGTTTCTGTTTTAACAAACGGAGCAGTTGAAATAAACATTGGTGATCATTCTAAAATTGTGTTTTCCGAAAAATGCAAAATTAATGGAGTTGAAATTTTAAATTCGGAATTAAAACAAAACGGAGCAAGTGCTGTTATGTTAACGAACATTGCGGGTGTTACAAAAACATTTGATTTTCGTTTTAATAGTTTGAAATATAATTACGTGCTGAATGCTCCAATTCCAGCTTCTGCCTCCGACTTTATTATTGAAGAAGAAATTTCGACTTCCGAAAATGCAAAAATTATTCCTGACGAAAATTATGGAAGACAAGAAGCAAGAGGTTGGCTTGGACCAATAAAAATAATTTCTTTAACAGGAAAAGAATTGGGGACAATGCGTGGTGCAGTTTGTTACGATGCTAACAAAAATTCTATAGCTGCTGCATATAAATATGAAACCTTAAATGGTAAACAAAAAATAAAAATCATTGTTCCTAATTCATGGATGAGTGATCCATCTCGTGTTTATCCTATAACAATAGATCCATTAGTGACAGGTCCAACAGCTACTTTTACTGGACCACTAATTCCTTCGTGTATTTTTCCTGCAAGTGATTCGGATAGTATTTTAGTAACTATTCCAGCAACAGTTTCTGTAACAGCATTGTTTGTGAGTGGAAGTTTTTATGCTAGCCCATTTTCTACAGCAATTATGAATGATGGTGCTATGTATTTCAGAACAAGTTGCAGTAGCTCTACTTCCTTTACTACGACTGGCGCGGCAGGAATGTCTCCGGGAACAGCATACCTTACTGCTTATGACTTAAAGAGTCCTCTTTTATGTTGCAAGCCACAATCTTGTGCAATACAAACATTTTATTTATCAATGCACATTTATAGAACTGTAGGCGGAACAGGTTGTAACACGTCTTATATCTATCACGATCCTTTTGGTGGTTATCCTTTTAGAGCTTATGTAGAAGGTCGTACTATTGAAGGGTATGGCCCACTTTGGAATGTTACACCAAACAATATTTGTTCAAATGTTTGTACAGTTACTGGAACAATTTACATTCGCTATGGTGTTCCTCCTTTCACAATTACACATCCTTGGATGTCAGGAAGTGTAACTGCTGGAACTCCTATAGGTTGCTCTACTGCTAGTACTCCAAAGGCTTTAACTTTAACAATTCCTGGTTGTCCTTGGACTTGTGATACTATTTCTTTATTATCAGTTCCACCTCCAACAGTTGTAGATGCTTGTGGAAATATTCTCACAGGAACTGCACCAAAAGTAATTACGATAAAAGAAGTTCCTGAAGTTGTTGCTTCTCCAAATCCAATTACTATTTGCTCAGGTGAAACATTTAGCTCAACGCTCACTCCTTGCATTGGAACTAGTGTTGTGAGCTGGAGTGGAAATTCTACAAGTGGAACGGGAACAAGTATCAGTCAGACGTTGGTAAATACTGGAACTACAGTTTCAACTACCACCTATCAAGTTTCTGCTGTAAATAATACTTGTCAATCAGATACAATCCTATTTATAGTTAATACCGACCCATTACCTGTTGCTGGGTTTATTGCAAGTCCTCAACCTGTTGTAATTAACACTCCTTTGTTGTTTAATGATAACACTTCCGTTTATGGTGGTGTTGCAAATAATTGGTATTGGACTTTTGGTGATGGCTCTTTTGATATTAATCAAAATCCAATTCACATTTATACAATCCCTGGGATATATACTGTTTGCTTGGCAATGCAAACTTCTGATGGTTGTGTGGATACAATTTGTCAAGATGTTACAGTTATCCCAGCAGAAATATCATTGCCAAATGTTGTTACACCAAATGGCGATAATGAAAACGAAATGCTTTATTTCAAATACTTGGAATATTTTGGTTCTAATACTTTAAAAGTTTATGATCGTTGGGGAAAAATTGCTTACGAAAAAGAAAATTATACAAACGACTGGGTACCAAATAATGTTTCAGACGGAACATATTATTATATTCTAACAGTAGCGAATGGAGACGTGTTTCCTGGTTTCTTGCAGGTTATCCAAAAATAATCTTACATTCACAAGAATATTTTTTTAAAAATATTCTCTCATTTATGAATTTAATTATCAATATTATTTCAGGAACATTACTATTAGTGCTCCTATTTTATGTGTACAAATATTTTGAAGGATATTGGTCCTTTAAACTAAACAAGCCATTCAAATGGGAAGACGCAGTAAAAAAAAATCTTGTTTCTAGCAACTTAAAAACATTAGAAAGAAATTACTACGATAAGATTCGATTTTATAATTTTTGGTTTCACATTGAAAGATTAAAAAAAGAAAATATACAAGGGGATTTTGCTGAACTTGGTGTTCATCAAGGAGAATCAGCAAAAATTATTTATGAAATGGATCCTACTCGAAAACTCCATTTATTTGACACCTTTGAAGGATTTTCTGAACAAGATTTACAACACGAAAATACACAAGGAGGAAAGTATTCTACAAAAGAATTTTCGGATACAAATTTAGAAACAGTAAAAAATGAAGTTAATGCAGGCAATCAAGCTATTTTTTATCCTGGCCATTTCCCAAAAACAGCAATTGGTTTAGAAAACACAAAGTTTTCATTTGTCCATTTAGATGCTGATTTATATTTGCCAACACTAGAAGCATTAAAGTTTTTTTATCCTAAACTTTCTGCAGGAGGCGTTATCATCATTCACGATTACAATCACACTTGGGACGGAATAAAAAAAGCATTGGATGAATTTATGCCTAGCATTCCAGAAAGTCTAATTGAATTAACAGATTGGAAAGGAAGTGTGATGATTGTAAAAAATTCAAATTAATTTACAAATACTTGTGATGAATAAACCACTCTTGCGCTTCTTTAACACCAACTTCAATAGGTGTTTGAGGCATTTTTAGTTCTTTGATGGCTTTGGCGGGACTAAAATAATGTCCATCACATGCAATCTGCGCAAGGTTAATGGTCAATTTTGGTGGCTTACCAGTGATTGCTGCTCCCATGGTTCCCATCCAGCCGACAAGTTTCAACAAGAAATCAGGAACAACAAATTTGGGTATTTTATCCTGTCCAAGTGCGACTGCAATGCGTTTAACGGCATCCACATAAGTTAAATTTTCACCTCCTGCAATGTATGTTTCTCCTGCTTCTCCCATTGTTAATGCATTACAGACTGCAGTAGCAACATCTTTTACATATACCCAATTTTTTCCTCCGCAGGAAAATCCAGGGAGCTGCCCTTTTGCAATAGCAATAATCATAGCTCCGGAGCTGGGTTTTGAATCGTAAGGGCCTATCATGAATGTTGGGCAAACAACTACAGCATCCAATCCTCTTTTTTTAACTGCAGCAATTACTCTTTCCTGTCCTAATTTTTTACTGTCTATATAATCTACTTTGTATTTGGCTGACTTATAAGGAGTGGTTTCGTTTCCTGGATTTTTAATTGTTCCATAACCAAAAGAACTGGCGCTGCCAATATGCACTAGTCTTTTCATTTTATTTATTAAAGCCGCTTCAATAGCATTTTCTGCTCCTTTCACATTTATATTAAAGTATTTTTCACCGCGAGTAGGCCACATATCGGTAATGGCAGCAACATTTATAAAATAATCGCATCCTTCCGAAAGTTCAATAACTTGTGCTTTATTTGTAATGTCGCCATGAACAACTTCAATAGGCATTCCTACTAAGGTTATAGGTTCGTGTGCATATACTAGCACCCTTACCTGGTGATTCCGGTATATTAATTCTCTAATAATATTACTTCCCAAAAGCCCATCCGAACCTGTTACAAAAATTTTACTCATACTATTAGTTTATTTTTTTGACAAAGATACGATTATTAAGAGTTGCTTTCCTTCGACTACGCTCAGGGTGACGCACAATCAATGTCAATTGATAAACTATTTCCCAACCATCACAAACGCGCCCCAATAATAAGGATCAGGAAATTTTTCTTTTAATTTTACTTGTGCTGTACGAAATGCTTTTTGTCGGTTTTCTGCTGATGGATCTTTTATCCATTCACGATAAAAATTACTCATCAATTCTTGAGTAGCAAAATCATCTACCACCCATAAACTCATAATTACTGATTTTGCGCCAGCAACCATGAACGCTCGTTGTAAACCATAAACACCCTGACTATTTTTCATTTCTCCCCAACCTGTTTCACATGAAGACAAAACAACCAAATCGGTTTGCGTTAAATTCATATTGGCTGCTTCGTATGCCGTTAATATTCCGTCATCCGTTGAATTATCAACCATCGAATCTCGGGCGATTGCTGCAGAACCTGCCATCATTAATCCCGAACGTAACAAAGGATTTTCTTTTGCAATTTTAGCTTGCATTCCCATCACAACACTTGCATTATCATCAACATCTTAGAAAAAATCCATGTGTTGCAATGTGAAGTATTTTGGGATTTTTAATTTTTTTAATTGCTTCTTCCGTTGCTTGTGCTTGTATATGTTCATTTACTTTCCAATTTTTTGATTTCAAAATTTTGGTAATGGAATCGACTTCAATCTTAGTTCCAGGCAATTCGGCTAAGTTTGAGAAACCATATCGTGAAAGTGGTTCTGAAGATTTCACTTCAACAGTAGAAGCTATAAAATCATAATCAGGATAAGAAAATATTTCCGCTATTTTAGAATCGGATGCTACAACTGCCTCAACTAAATCTTGAGAGCTAGTTAGTAAAACAATATTGGCTTCTTCAATCAAATATTTTTTTGTCTCCGAATTTTTTAATGTATAAATATTTACTTGCTGATAAACTCCATCAGGAGAAAAATAAATTTTCTTTGCATTACCTATTGCTTCTTTCAAAGGTTTCCAAAGCGCCTCATAAAATGTTTCATCACTTGCTTTTGCTTTAATTAAGCTGCGATACGATGCAGCAATTTTTGAATCTAAATCGTTCCCATTTTTAATGAATACAAATTTTGGCGACTTACAAATTTTATCAATCACCATTGCAGAATAATAAACTGAACCCGACCAGCGACCTTTGGTGTAAAACTCTGTGCGAACCATTTCTACAACACATTCATCTGCCTTTAACTTTTTTTGTATGTCTTTCCATGATTTAGTTTCTTCTTTATCGCAATATTAGAAACAGAAAAAAATGAAATGGCACTAAGAAAAATAAACAGGAGATGCTTTTTCATTAGAGCAAAAATAGAACAAAAAATGGAACGCTGATTTTTCCGATTTTCATAATAAAAACTGATTTTTTATTGTTTTCTAAAACGAATCAATTCCACCTTTGAAAAAGGGGGCTAGGGGGATTTGACGAATGTTTCTCAAAAAGCACTTTGCATATTAACAAACCAATGTTTATAACATCTACCCCTTAAATAGTAACTAAATTAGATATTTGCCGTAATCTTGCACTGTTAAACTATTATGGAAAATCGCGCTAAATTATTAAACAAGTATTTTGCAAAGGAAGACATTGGTGGTGTTCCCAGCATCAACGATTTACGTGAAAGAGAGTTTAATGGAGAACCATTAACCTTAAAAGAAAAACAAGCATTGGTGAATTTCGACCGCTTCCGTTTGGATGTGTTGAATGCCCAAACCGATGATATGGCTTTTCACAAACGCTACCAGGAGCTTCAAGTAATTGCTAACCTTGGTGATTATACCGAGTTTTTAAAAGAGAAGTATTTTTTGTAGAAATATATAGATCATTTATTGAACCGTTTAGAAATTTCTAAACGGTTTTTTTATTGCTATTTTTACCTTTCATGTCTAACTACGATTGCCCAATAAACGAAATAATCCCCGACTTAAAAGTCAAGCTCGAAAAAGAGCCTGTGATTATTTTACAAGCGCCTCCTGGTGCTGGAAAATCTACTATTCTTCCTTTGGAATTATTAAATGAAAAATGGTTGGAAGGGAAAAAAATAATTATGCTGGAGCCAAGAAGATTAGCAACCCGCTCCGTAGCAACACGAATGGCTTCCTTATTAAATGAGTCTGTCGGAGAAACAATTGGTTACCGCATCCGTTTCGAAAATAAAATTTCTAAGAACACAAAAATAGAAGTTGTTACAGAAGGAATTTTAACACGCATGTTGCAAAATGATAACGCGCTTGATAATGTTGGGCTTATAATATTTGATGAATTTCATGAACGAAGTTTAAATGCAGATTTAGCATTGGCATTGTGTTATCAAGTGCAACAAGTTTTGCGAAATGATTTGAGAATTTTAATTATGTCGGCAACTTTGGATGGTGCAAAATTATCTTCTCTTCTGAACAACTCTCCTATATTAACTTCCGAAGGTCGACAATATCCTGTAAGTGTTCAATATTTAAATACGGACGAGAAACTTTACCTGCATTTGCGAATGGCAAATGCTATCAAAAAAGCATTGCGTGAAAACAAAGGCGACATACTTGCTTTTCTTCCAGGAGCAGGAGAAATTTTAAGAACACAACAATTATTAGAAGAAGAAAATTCTGAAATAAGTGTACAACCTTTGTACGGAGACTTATCACAACAAAAACAACAAGAAGCAATTTTACCTAATCCGCAAGGAAAACGAAAAGTAGTTTTAGCGACTTCCATAGCAGAAACATCCTTAACCATTGAAGGAATAACAGTTGTTATTGATAGCGGCTATTCTCGTTCACCACGCTTTGATATTCAAACAGGACTCACACGTTTGGAAACAATAAAAGTTACCAAAGATGCAGCCAATCAAAGAGCGGGTCGTGCTGGAAGATTGGGCCCTGGCACTTGTTATCGCTTATGGAGTGAAGGTTCACACATTCATCTTATTCCGAATCGCAAACCAGAAATTTTAGAAGCAGATTTAGCTCCGTTGATGTTGGAACTTGGTCAATGGGGAATTCAAAATATTAACGAATTACTTTGGTTAACTCCTCCGCCATCAGCAGCTGTTTCACAAGCGAAAGAATTGTTGAATCAACTGGGTGCTTTACAAAACAATAAAATAACTACTCGCGGAAAAGAAATGTTGCAAATGCCAACACATCCTCGTTTGGCACACATGCTGATTGAAGCAAAACATTTTTTCAAAAATAAACCGAAAGAAAATTTTATTGCACTAGCTACTGATATTGCAGCCATTCTTGAAGAACGTGATCCAATGGGGAAAGAAAGCGGAGCGGATTTATCCTTGAGAATTGAAACATTAAGAAAATACAGAGCAGGAGAAAGAGTAAATGCTGATAGAAGAGTATTGGATCGAATAGATAGACTTGCACAATCTTGGAGAAAATTACTGAAAATAGAAGTGGATAATTCTGCACCTAATATTTTCAACATCGGGAAACTGCTTGCCACAGCTTATCCCGAACGAATTGCAAAACGCATTGATAAAACAGGGTTGCGCTATCGATTAGCAAACGGAAGAATTGTAAAATTAAATGAAACGGATGCATTAGCGCAAGAAGAATGGTTAGCAGTTGCACATTTGGATGCTGGAACAAATGAAGGAAAAATATTTTTAGCTGCGGCATTTGATTCAAACGATTTATATGAATTGGCAGAAGAGCGTCAAACTATCAGCTGGGACAAAGAAAGAGGAATGGTAGTTGGAGCAACAGAAAAACGAGTTGGCAATCTTGTTTTAGAAACAAAAGCCATCACAAAAATTGATGAGGC
>CAMCUO010000031.1 GCA_945879015.1 Chitinophaga pinensis
ACTAAACATACTGTTTGCGGCCCGTTAGAAGTATATTGATAAGTTGGGTTTTGCACTGTAGAAGAACCTCCATCACCAAAAGTCCATAACCAAGTTGTTGCACCACCTGTACTCATGTCTGTAAAAGTATAATCAAATCCTGCAGAAGTTGTATCAAATGCTGCTGTTGGTGGAGCAATTACGTTTACAGTACAAGAAACTGGATCAGAAAAACAGCCTACAGAGTTCGTGTCAATAACAATAATTGGTCCGCCTGTTGCGCCCCAATCAACTGTGATTGAACTTGTGCCAGTACCTGAAGTAATTGTTGTTCCTGCAGGAGTTGACCAAACATAATTTGTTCCGCCTGAAGCTGTGAAAATATTTCCTGTAGAGTTAGCACAAACATCAGCACAAGCGAAAACTGGATCTGCTAATTTTGCACGTGATAAAATATAAGGTGAATTTGAAAAATCCGACCAAGCTAATTTTTTGTTGTCATTATATGCACCTGCAGTTACTGTAACTGCTCCCATATTATTCCACAATGCAGCAGAAGGAGAATTCCATTTTGCTAAACCATCCCATGGGCCATCAGTGACCAAGTTGTAAAAAACATCAATATCTGCATTGTCTACACCAGCTGTTCTTGTAATTTGGTGATAAAACAAACCAGTAACCTTACACATTGTTGTATCAATTTGTGAAACGTTAAATGCATCAAGTGTTGCATTGTTGTTGCCTAAGCGACCAGTAAAAATATTAGCTGCTGCTGAAGCTGGAGTTAATTTTACTTCGCGGTAACGCAATGTTCCCGTACTAGAACCTGTAGGAAAAGAATAAACAGAAGTTGAATTAGTAGCTCTTGATAAAGTCCCACCAAAAGCACTGCTTACAAATCCTTCAGCACCAAATGTAGTTGCGTTTGTAACTGCTGTAACAGCAGGGTTGTCGACAAACATGGTATTTGTTTGCGTTTCTAATTCTCTATCATTGATTGTTAAAATTCCAGTTGTACCAACTCTTGCATCTACTAATTGCAATGTTTTTTTGCGATCAGTTGTTGTTGCACCTGCACCACTTAAAGTAAGTTTGTTGAATGTAGTAACTGTTGCTGTTGTACTTGTTATGAATTGTTGTAAATCACCATTGAAATCTACTGTGCTTAATTCAGCTGTAAATGTTGCATCATTTGTCCAATCTTGCTCTACAAAAATAGTTCCGTCTCCATGCAATATAGAACCATTTGTTAGAAAAACACTTCCCGGTGTTCCGCTATTAGCGATTGTCATTGTACCATCGTTTTCAAAATCTGGAGTAACACCCGCTGCTCCATCATTTTGAAATCCACCATTTATTTGAACGATCGCTGCTGATGCAGTGTAAATTTGTGCACCATTGTTAAAGAAAATAGTTTGAGCATTTGAAGTGGAAGAAATTCCAGCTGTCAAAGCCAAAACAGACAAAGATCTGCGTAAAATTTGTGTAGTAGTTATTTTCATATCGATAGAGTATAATAAACAAAAATATTGATTTTATTTTTATAAACCAATTTTTTAGTACGATACATAGACGCAATTTTATATCTTAAGGTTGCTTTTTAACAATTAGCTCCAATTTCTCTGCAAAATGGTTGGCAAAGCCCCGCATTTCCTTAGCAGTTTCTGCCTCTCCAGTTGCTCTATCAAAAGTGTCTGCCATTGAAAGCAGACATTGGTGATAAAATTGTTTCATTTCATCTACCATCATGTCTTTAGTCCAAAGATCAATTCTTAATGTGTTATTTTCCTTTGCATCCCAAAGAGCAATCATTACTGCTTTACTGCTGCTTTTTTCCGCCCCTTCTGTAGCACTCCAGTCTATTTTCTCTGGTAAATTGTTCTCATCTAATGTAATCTTAAAGTTGATTTCTGATTGTTTCATTGTATTAGTTCATTGGTTTATTAGTTCATTTGTTCACTGGTATGCTGCGTGTATTCGGTATGTTTTTTTAATTTTTGCCTATTGCCTATTGCCTATTTGCCTATTTGTCTATTGTCTATTGCCTATTGTCTATCACCTATTGCCTATTGTCTATTGCCTATTTGTCTATTGCCTATCACCTATCACCTATTGCCTATTGTCTATTGCCTATCGATGCAGAATTCATAAGAGTAATTTCAGCCTTTGAAATTCCAATTTTTATTGCTTCTTTTTTCCATTTTTTACTGCTCCTCTAATTTCTTTCAAAATATTAGCCATTTGTTTTTCTTTAAGTTGAAAATATTCGCCAACACTTTTTGCCAAATCAAATTCTAAAGCATTATTATTTCACTTTTTTTACAAAAGTCTCGTTTTTCATTTTTTCTGAATGAAAATCTCCGGTGTACCGAAGTTGTAAATTATTATCTTCCTTGTAGATTTTACGTATAAGACTTTGTTTAAGGTGTGCTAAAAATGCTTTAACTATAGTTCAATCATCAATTAAAAAAATTCACAAAACGCTTAATAACATGCAGTTGCAGTAACAGTTCTCGACGCCGTTCTAACTGAAGGAAATTTAATGGTCGATTGTGGCGAGGCTCTGCTCGCCATCGCGAGTGAAACCTCGCGACCTACTGCCTACTGCCTTCCCTTTTGACTTTTGAATTTCTCCCTTTTAACTTAATTATTTCCCTGGTTTATATTTCGATTTTCCTAAAATTAATTGCGCATCATCCTCATTTACAAGTTCTTGCAATGATATGTCGGGATTGTTATTCATATATTGTCTCACCATTTGCCAGCCAATCCAATGCCCAATTCTTGGTGGTGCTTCTTTACTTAATGCGCTCGTAAAAGGACCGTCACTAGTAAATTTAATGATTTCTGCCTGATCTGTAGTATACAATAATTTTTGTGCGGCAAAATAACTCCAAACGTTAAATTCGTTTTGACTGCAATAGTCCATTTGAGCTTTTGAATATTGAATTTTTAATGAATCAGCTGTGTTTGGTAAAAGTGCATCTGTTAAATACATGATTTTCCCCATGTACACGATTTCACTCAAAAAGTCAGTTTTGTTCATGTTTTTTGGAAATTCCATTAACATCCATTGACGAATAGCATCCGGAACAATATTTTCATCATTCATAAACATAGCTTTGTATCTGGGAACACCTAGGCCTTTGTAAAACTCATTATCACTTCCTAAATATGTTTCAATTCCAATTGCCAAAGTACTATCTGCTAAAACATTCGAGTAATTAAATCCCGAAATCATTGTAATAGGTTGAGGCAAACTTCTATTAGGAAAATGGTAATTGAAATACTGATAAGCTTCTTGTAATTTTTGTTTGATAGCATCCGTGTTTGGATATTTTTTTTGAACATCCTTAAACGCTTTTTTCATGTCATAATCGCTAATGAAATTCTTTATTCTGAAGCCATAGGAAGAGTCTCTAAGTCCACCATTGTTTAAAATAACAGAGATAAAAGTAGAATAAAATCGACCGTATTTTGCTTGAAGTTGTTTGGTCGATTTAGCAATATCAGTAGTATCCATTTGAAATAAATCCTGTTCCAATCTATTGATTGTTATTTCAGGAACAGTAGTTTCAGAAAGATCAACATCTAAACGTTCGTTTCCACAACCAACAATTGTTAAAAACAAAACAAAAGATATGTGCCTGCTGAAATTTCTCATATAAAAAAATATACTTAATATTGTATTAGATTAATGGCTAAGACAATTTAGTTTTAAAACACAAAAATATGAAAAATATGAAGAAGATTCTTACAATAACTGCATTAGCTCTACTAGCAAATGTTGGATCGGCTCAGGAAAATGAAGCTAAAAATGTTCGTTTCGGACTAAAGGTTACTCCTTCTGTAAATTGGTATAAACCTGATGGAAAATTAATTTCAGGAAATGGCGCTGGAGTTAAGTTTGGCGGTGGTTTGATTCTTGAATTTCGTTTAGCGAAAGTAGCATCTTTCCAAACAGGACTTCAAATTGATTCTGAAGGTGGGAAAATAAAATACAATAATGGTGGAGTTGCATCGAATGCAAGCACTATGAGCTATTACTACAATATTGCTGATGATGAAATTCAAGAATACAACTCCTCTGATACAACTGTAGCTTATTATATGGCAAATACTCATTATCAATTAAATGAACGTCAATACAAAGCAACTTATATTACACTTCCACTTATGTTGAAATTGAAAACAAAAGAAATTGGAACGATGACTTATTTCGGACAATTTGGATTTAATACATCATTTAGATGGAAAGCAAATGTAACAGATAAAGTTACAGTGCTCGCTCCTTCAACTGGCGTTGGTAGTAATGAAACAAAAACAAAGGTTGATGTCACTAAGGATATGGCTTTTTTCAAAGCATCTTTAGCTTTCGGTCTTGGTGCAGAAATGAACCTTTCTGGAACCACATCTCTTGTATTTGGGTTGAACTATAATTTAGGCTTTATGAATTCTGTAAAAAAGGAATCTGATTATATTGAGAAAAAAACATACAATTCGGTTCTTACACCTTCGTATGAAAAAATGCCACAAGTATTAAAATCTAATGCTGTTGTTTTAACTGTGGGAGTTTTGTTCTAAAATATATGTTTACTTTTAATCTCGATTTCAGCCGATAGCTATCGGAGTTGAAATCGGGATTTTTTTTGAATATGCAAAACAAAGAAATCATAAATCATATTGTTAATTGGCTTTCCAATTATTCTGAGCAAAGTAAAACATCTGGCTTCGTAATTGGCATTTCGGGTGGAATAGATTCTGCACTTACTTCTGCGTTATGTGCAAAAACAGGTAAGCCTGTTATTTGTTTGAACATGCCCATCCACCAGCACAAAGCAGAATACGATCGTGGACATGAACACATCAAGTGGCTAAAACGAAATTTTAAAAATGTTTCTTCACATGAAGTTGAATTGACCGAAACATTTAAAACTTTCAGTACAGCATTGCCAACCGATATTCAAGATTGGTTAACAATGGCAAATACTCGTTCACGTTTGCGAATGACTACTTTATATGCTTTTGCTTGTCACCATAAAATGTTAGTAGCTGGAACAGGAAATAAAGTAGAAGATTTCGGAATAGGATTTTTTACAAAGTATGGAGATGGAGGAGTAGACCTTAGTCCGATTGCAGATTTAATGAAATCGGAAGTATATGCTTTGTCGAAAGAATTAGGAGTAATGAATTCAATTTTAATTGCTCCTCCAACAGATGGATTGTTTGCTGATAGCAGAAGTGATGAAGATCAAATTGGTGCAACCTATGATGAGTTAGAATGGGCAATGAAATTTATTGCTAACCCACATGATTTTTCTACACTTAACGATAGACAAAAAATTGTTTTAGATATTTATACAAGAATGAATAAAGCGAATCAACATAAAATGAATCCAATTCCAGTTTGTATTATTCCAAACGAATTAAAATAAGAAAGCTCCACCCCTCTCCTTGAGCAAGGAGAGGGGCAGGGGTGAGGTCTAAAAACATGATAGAAAAACTCTACGCACTATTCTTAAAACATCCAATCGTTTGCACAGATACGCGCGACATTAAACCAGGCTCCATTTTTTTTGCACTCAAAGGAGGGAATTTTAATGGAAATCAATTTGCTGAAAAAGCAATTGAAATGGGTTGTGCTTATGCTGTGATTGATGAAAAATTCCCCCTTGGAGAAGGGGGCAGGGGGATTGATGAGAAATTATTTTTAGTTGACGATGTTCTTTCTACTCTTCAACAACTTGCAAATCATCACCGCAAACAATTAAGCATTGCAGTAATTGGAATAACAGGCTCCAACGGAAAAACAACTTCTAAAGAATTAATCAATGTAGTTCTTTCTAAAAAATATAAAGTACTTGCAACGGTTGGAAATTTAAATAATCACATTGGTGTTCCACTTACTTTATTAAATATTACAAAGGAACATGAAATGGCAATTATAGAAATGGGTGCCAATCATAAAGGTGAGATTGCAGAACTCTGTACAATTGCGGAACCCGATTTTGGAATTATCACCAACATAGGAAAAGCACACTTGGAAGGATTTGGCGGAATAGAAGGGGTGAAAATAGGAAAGAGCGAGCTGTATAAATACATTCAAAGTAAAGCAGGTAGATTATTTGTTCATGGTGATGACGAGGTGCTGTTAGAGCTTTCTGGCAGCAATGAAAAAGTAACTTACGGAACAAAAAAATTATACGATATAGTTGGAGCAATCATAGAAAACAAAACTGAATTTATTTCTTTTCAATGGGCGACTCGCTACAATGCAGTCAATATCAAAAAATCAGAATTGGTTTCAACGCAGTTAGTTGGAATTTATAATTACTATAATTTATTGTGTGCAGCATGTGTCGGACATTATTTTAAAGTAGACGATGCAAATATTAACCAAGCATTGAAAGAATATACTCCTTCAAACAATCGCTCGCAATTACATCAAACAAAAAGCAATACTTTAATATTGGATTATTACAATGCAAATCCATCTAGCATGAGTTTAGCGATAGAAAATTTCGCAAACTTAAATCACCCAAATAAAATGGTGATTCTGGGTGATATGCTAGAACTAGGCTCCGAAAGCGAAAAAGAACACGATGCGATTGTTATACTCTTACAACAAAAAAATATTTCTAATGCATTATTAGTCGGACCACTTTTTGTTGCGGCTGGAAAAAAAGTCTCTGCAAAAACATTTTCGAATAGTGACGAAGCAGTTGAATTTTTAAAACAAAATAAAATCGCAGACTCAACCATCTTAATCAAAGGCTCTCGCGGAATCAAGTTGGAAAAAGTTGTTGAGGTCTTATAACTAGGATGCTAGTCGGGACAATTCCCCCTTTGAAAAGGGGGTAGGGGGATTGATGAGGATGCTTTTATTAAAGTTGATGATTGTTATTATACTCGAATGCACCTTGTTTGTCATTTCGACCGCAGTGGAGAAATCTTTTTAATCGTTACTAAAATTATCCCATGCTCAAACTTTCCAAAACAAAACTAATACTATCCGGTTTAGGAATAATGCTCTTAGTTTATTCTCTCGATCGTTTTCGCCATATAATTGGCTCCGAAACAATCACAGGAAAATTTGCTTTTTACATTGAAGAAGTGGTAAAAGAAGAGCAAGTTGCTTTTCCAATTATTGAATACACAATAAAAGATAGCACTTACCAATTCAGAGCAAAAGAAAACACAAAGTATGAAGACGGAGAAACAGTTCCTGTATTGCTCATCCATAAAAGCCCTGATATGCCTTTGTTGTTTGACCTTAGTTCTTTTTGGTTATTTCCTTTATTTTATTTTCTGCTTCCATTATTAATTTGGATTTCTTTTACGATGAGTTATGTAGGAAAAAATGAGATTATTGAGATTGGAATAAAGTCTCCGTTTTTTAGGAAAACAAAAAAGTCCTAAAATATCTCTTAGAACTTTTTTATGAAAATTATTTTTTCGAAGCTAACTCTCTCTCCGAGTTTATCCAGAGCGTAGTCGAAGGAGAGGATTGGGGTGAGGTCTAAGCTAACAAAGCTCTAGAGATAACTATCTTTTGAACTTCAGTAGTTCCTTCGTAAATCTGAGTAATTTTTGCATCTCGCATTAAACGCTCCACATGGTATTCTTTTACAAATCCATATCCTCCGTGAATCTGGACTGCTTCAACCGTTACAGCCATTGCAACTTTTGATGCAAACACTTTTGCCATTGCACTTGCTTTGTCGAAATTCATGTGTTGATCTTTCATCCAAGCTGCTTTTATACAAAGCAAACGAGCTGCTTCAATTTCAGTAGCCATATCGGCTAATTTAAATTGTATGATTTGATGTTGATTGATTGTTTTTCCAAATGCTTTACGTTCTTTTGAATAAGCCAATGCTAATTCATAAGCGCCTGATGCAATTCCTAAAGCTTGAGAAGCAATTCCAATTCTTCCTCCAGATAATACTTGCATCGCGAATTTAAAACCAAATCCATCATCCCCAATTCTATTTTCTTTTGGAACTTTTACATCTGTAAACATCAATGAATGTGTATCCGAGCCACGTATTCCTAATTTATTTTCTTTCGGTCCAACCACAAATCCTGGCAATCCTTTTTCAATAATTAAAGCATTGATTCCTTTATGTCCTTTTGCAACATCTGTTTGTGCAATCACTAAAAACACAGATGCTGAATTGCCATTTGTAATCCAGTTTTTTGTTCCGTTTACTAAGTAATGGTCGCCTTTATCGATAGCAGTAGTTTTTTGAGAAGTTGCATCCGAACCAGCTTCTGGCTCCGATAAACAAAATCCACCAATGATTTCACCTTTTGCTAATGGAATTAAATATTTTTGTTTTTGAGCTTCTGTTCCAAATTTTTCTATTCCCCAACAAACTAAAGAGTTATTTACACTCATCACCACCGAACAAGATGCATCTACTTTCGAAATTTCTTCCATCGCTAAAACGTAAGAAACACAATCCATTCCGCCACCACCGTATTTCGGATCTACCATCATTCCCATGAATCCAAGTTCACCCATTTGCTTAATTTCTTCAGCAGGAAATCTTTGGTGCTCATCGCGATCAATTACTCCAGGTTTTAATACATCATTCGCAAAATCACGAGCCGCCTTCTGAATCATCAAGTGCTCTTCTGTTAAGTTAAATAGCATTCATAATAAATTTTATGTTAAAAATTACTTTATTTTTGATTCCAACCCGATTGAACATCTTTCGTTCTAGTGGGAAAGCAAATGTATATTTAAAATTCAAATTTTGCTAATAGTTTTATAACAAATATGGGAGCAGTTAACTACAACGTAATTGGCTTAATGTCAGGAACTTCGCTTGATGGGCTAGATATAGCATTTTGTCGATTTACGGTTGATAATTCTACCTGGAAGTATGAAATAGTAAGCGCACAAACCATTGCATACCCTGAGGAATGGAAACAAACGATTTTGAGTTTAGAAAAAACGGATGCACTAACATTTCAGAAAGTCCATGTAGATTATGGGCATCACTTAGGTGGCCTAGTCTCCGAATTTATCATGAGAAATAACATTAAAGCCGATTTTGTTGCTTCTCACGGACATACCATTTTTCATCAGCCCGCTAAAAAATTAACAGTACAAATTGGGGCAGGAAGTGCTATTTCATCTAAATGTAATTTGCCAGTAGTATGTGATTTTCGAACTTTGGATGTTGCTTTGGGCGGACAAGGTGCACCACTCGTGCCAATTGGAGATAAAATGCTATTTTCTGAATACGATTTCTGTTTGAATTTAGGTGGATTTGCCAATGTATCATACGAACATAACGGTCTTCGCGTTGCGTATGATGTTTGCCCCGTTAACATTGTTATGAATGCTATTGCCGAGAAAAACGGAAAAGCTTTTGATGAAAACGGAAATATGGCGAAAGAAGGAATGCTGAGCGGATATCTCTTAAATGAATTCAATCAATTAGGTTTTTATAAAATGATAATGGATAGTCCTAAGTCCTTAGGCAAAGAATGGGTCATCAAAAATATAAATCCGCTTATTGAACAATATGAAATTTCGGATGAAGATTTGCTTCGTACATTTTGTGAGCATATAGCATTTCAAGTTGGAAAATCATTAAAATCTAAACCTAAAGGAAAAATATTGGTAACTGGTGGAGGAGCGTACAATCAGTTTTTAATCGAATGCATGCAGCAGCAAACCGAACATCAATTGGTGATTCCTGACAAAAAAACAATTGAATACAAAGAAGCTTTAATCTTTGCTTTTTTGGGTGTGTTGAGAATGAGAAATGAAGTCAACTGTTTGAAAAGTGTTACTGGTGCCTCAAGGGATAATTGCGGAGGAAGTATATATAATTAAAACAGCCCCCTAAAAGGAGGCTGCAGTATATATAAGTATTTCTTAAAATTCATCATCGAAAAACTCTTCGTCATCAACATCATCAGCAAAATCATCATCTAATTTTACATCTTCATCCATTGAGAAGTCATCATCATCTTCATCAAGACTGCTTTTCCAATTTTTTTTATCTTTTTCTTTTTGAGGAACAAGTTTAGATGGCTTTCTTAATTCCCCGGAATCCTTTGCTTTGTCTCCGCCCTTTTTAGCTGGACTCTTTTTTGTATTGCTTGGCTTTTTCATTTGTAATGAAATTTGTTTTGCAAATTTTTTTAATTGGTTTCTATTAATTACATCTCAACTATTTGCTGTCATTTTTAGCGGAGTCGAGAAACTATTTATACAAATCTCTGAATTTTTCTTTTTTAAACAAAAAATAATCGTGAAAAAACACTTTTTTATTGTTTTAAAATTTTGAGCTTTTTGTATTCTATTATAAAAATAAAACATAATTTGATAAATACATAATTTTTTATGTCAATTTTTCTTTTCGTTTATCTGTCTTTAAAATGAGAAATTCCTGTTTTTTGTCAGGAATGCAATAAATGAATAAACACTTCGTTATCATCGTAATTAAGTTTACATCCCCCAAATAGTTTTTTCAAAATTTAAGTAATTCCATTGTTTTTGGAGTTTTCCCCTGCTTATAAATTTGATAGCACAATCAATTAATGTATTTTTTGATTATGGAATATCGTTTACACAAGCATCTTAATATCGAAAATAAAAATTTCAATCTAAAACTTAAAGGCCATGAACACAAACTTCAACTCCGAAGACAATTTCAATGAATTAGTTTTCGAAAATAAAAATAAAGCATATGGAGCATATGCTATTCGTAAATCTTATAACGACAATATTAGCCATTCTGTACTACTTTCTTCAATGTTTTTTGGATTACTTGTTTTATTCGCAGTATTAATTACAAATAAAAAAATTGAAATTCCAGACATGGGAATCACTAATGATCCTGTTATAACAACTACCATTATTGATGTAATACTAAAGCCTAAAGCTCCAATTGTAGATAAAGTTGAAAAACCAAAAGTGCCACCTGCAAGTACATCTGGACAAATGTCTGCTTCAGATGACCTGCAAAAAAATAATGTTAAACCGAATGATCAAATGGTGATTAGTAATCTTCCTAATTTGAATGGTAGTGATAGCACAGCAAAAGACCCTATTATTATTACTATACTTCCACCTACAAAAACGCCTCCACCAATTGTATTGATTCCTGATAAGATGCCAAAATTGGATAAGATGACGGAATTTATTAAAGAAAACTTAAAATACCCGAAAGTAGCTATAGATAATGGAACTCATGGTCCTGTTTACTTATCTTTTGTTGTAGAAATAGATGGTACACTGTCTGATATCACCTTAAAAAATGCAATTGGTGACGGTTGCGAGCAAGAAGCTAAGCGAGTTGTAAGTAAAATGCCTTTGTGGGAGCCAGGAATTAAAGACGGAAAACCTGTTCGTGTTCAATGTACTTTGCCTATAAATTTTAGGTTAAAGTAGTGTGTTGAATAAACAATGCAGTGTTTATAAGTTGAGCCAAGTGTAAAAAAAGAGCCACTTCATATAATTAATTTAGCAATCGTGAGTTATTACCTTACGATTGCTTTCTTATATTAAATAAAATCTAAACTAAAACACATGTTAAATTCAGTTTTAATTCAAATTGTAAGTGGCGCAGCAACAGTTGTGGATACAGCTAAAAACATTGCTGTACAAGCTACTCAGGTTCCTGCTGCTTCAACTATTATCACTCCCAAACAAGATACTTTGTCCCTACTCGACTTAGTTATGAAGGGCGGAATTATTATGATTCCTATGGGTTTGCTCTCTATTTTAACGCTCTATTTCTTTTTCGAACGACTGATGACTATTAGTAAAGCTTCTAAGTTGGATAAGAATTTTATGAATAGTATTAAAGATTTTATTCATAATGGAAACATTGATGCAGCGAAATCACTTTGTAGAAATACCGTTAGTCCCGCTGCTCGCATGATTGAAAAAGGTGTTAGTCGCATTGGAAAACCAATTAAGGAAATTGAAGAGGCTATGGAAAGTACAGGAAAATTAGAGTTAAACAGATTAGAAAAAAATCTGAGTGTTTTGAGTTTGATTGGACGAATTGCACCAATTCTTGGATTTGTTGGAACAATAGCTGGAGTTATTAAAATCTTTTATGATATCTCTTTAACAGATAATATCAGCATTGGAGTTATTTCTGGTGGTTTATATCAAAAGATGATTACCAGTGCTTCTGGTTTGGTGATTGGTTTGATTGCTTTTATCGGATATTACATTTTAAATGCAATGTTGGATAAAACATTAAATAAAATGGAAACAGCATCGGTAGAGTTTATTGATTTGTTACAAGAGCCAACTAAATAAACATGAAACTAAAGCGCAGACATAAAGAAGGTGCCGAAGTAAGTACAGAATCGTTAAACGATATCATGTTTTTTCTTTTGCTTTTTTTCTTGATTATTTCAACCTTGGCAAATCCAAGTGTTTTGAAATTGACATTACCTAGTTCTAGTTCTAGTCAAACTATGAATAAACAACAAATCACAATTGAGGCAGACGCGGATCATCAATTTATAATAAACAAACTGCCTATTCCATTTACTCAGTTGGAAGACGCTTTGAATGTTGAAATTGCTAGAATTAAAGGTTTGGGTGGAGATCCAACGGTTGTTTTAAAATTAGACAATACACTTTCTATTCAAGATCTTGCTGATGTAATGCAAATTGGTTACTCTTTAGGTGTAAAAATGGTATTGGCAACTAAGTCAACTGATAAATAAAATGGATTCAGCAACAGAAAATAAAAATAAATATTTAGCGGTAGTCTTTACAATAGGATTTCACGCATTATTGTTTTTGCTTTTTCTATTTATAGTATTCATAACTCCAATTCCTGCTTTTGAAATAAAACCAATTCCCGAAATTGAAATTGGATTAGGAATGGAAGGTGCTGGAAATAAAGCAAGTGGAGGTTCAGGACAAAATGATCCGAATGTAGAAACAAGTATGGAAGCTGCAGTTAATTCTAACGAAAGTGCTCCTAACATTATTACGGATGAAACCGAAACGGAAGTAAGCGTAAAAACAAATCCGAATGCTACTTCTGAAAGTACTGCTGAAACATTAAGTCCTGAAGAAAAGAAAGAACGTGCAGAATTAGAAAAAGCTTTAGCGAAAATTAAAGCTATGAAAGATAAAAAAGGAAATGGTGATGGAGGAAAAAATACGGGTGGAACAGGAAATGGAAACAATACAGGAGTTGGTGATGGTCCAGGAACAGGAATTGGTGATGGAACTCCAGGCGGACCAGGCGGAACGGGTTGGGATTTAAAAGGTCGTTCACTTTTGAAAAAACCAGATAGAATGACCGACTCAGAGGAAGAAGGAATTGTGGTGGTAGAAATTATTGTAGATGAAAATGGAAAAGTTGTGAAAGCAACTCCTGGTGCTCGTGGTTCAACTACAACCAGCTCTAAATTATATGCAAAAGCTCGTGGTGCTGCCAAAGAAGCCAAGTTTAGTCCTAGTCCCGAAGGAATAAAAGAGCAACGAGGAACTTATACATTCGTCTTCACTTTAGAATAAAATTCAATTACTTTTGTACTAATTATTGTGTAAAGTCTTCGACTCCGCTCAGACTGACAACCGAATTGTCATACTGAGTGGATTCGACTGCGCTCACCATAAACTTAGTCGAAGTGTATTCGAAGGATGAATGTGAAATTTTACTTAACAACATTTTAGTTCAAAAGATGAATTACCAGCAAACTTTAGATTATTTATTTAGTCAGCTACCAATGTTCCAACGTATTGGTGCCGCTGCCTATAAAGCCGATTTAAATAATACTATTGCTATTTGTAAATTACTCGGTAATCCAGAAAATAAATTTAAGTCTATTCACATTGCGGGCACAAATGGCAAAGGTTCCACTTCTCACATGCTTGCGTCTGTTTTACAATCAGCTGGATTAAAAGTTGGATTGTATACTTCGCCACATCTCAAAGATTTTAGAGAACGAATCAAAATAAATGGCGAAGTAATTCCTGAAAAATATGTTATTGATTTTGTAGAAAAATACAAAGCTAATTTTGAAAAAATTCAACCTTCGTTTTTTGAAATGACTGTTGGTTTAGCTTTTGATTATTTTTCAAACGAAAAAGTGGATATTGCTGTAGTTGAAGTAGGACTAGGAGGAAGACTTGATTCAACAAATGTTATTGTTCCAGAAGTTTCGGTAATTACGAATATTAGTTTGGATCATACAGCTTTATTAGGTAATTCTATCGAAAAAATCGCTATCGAAAAGGCTGGAATCATAAAAACTGGAATTCCAGTTGTGATTGGTGAAACACAAACCGATTCAAAAGCAGTTTTTATTAATTCGGCAAAAGAAAAAAATACTTCTATTGTTTTTGCAGATGAAATTTATAAAGCGCAAAATGTTAGTCATGTCAAAAACAAAAACCTGCCTACCGGACAGGCAGGACTGTTTTTAAAAATGGATATCGAAAAAAATGGCGAGCTATTTTATAAAAATATAGAAAGTGAATTACTTGGCTTGTATCAGCACAAAAATATTGCATCTGTGTTAGGTGCAATTGATAAATTAAATGAAAAAGGATTTCAATTAACAGAAGAAATAATCCGCTCCGGAATAAAGAATGCTATTTCGCAAACGGGTCTTTTAGGGCGCTGGCAGATGCTTTCGGAGCAACCACTTGTAATTGCAGATACTGCTCATAACGAAGCGGGAATTAGCGAAGTATTGAATCAAATAAATCATACGCCTCATAAAGAACTACATTTTGTTTTAGGGATGGTGAGTGATAAAGATATTTCTAAAATTTTATTGATGCTTCCAAAAAGTGCTAAGTATTATTTTTGCAA
Source organism: Chitinophaga pinensis (assembly GCA_945879015.1). GTDB lineage: Bacteria > Bacteroidota > Bacteroidia > 2-12-FULL-35-15 > 2-12-FULL-35-15 > 2-12-FULL-35-15. The sequence continues at coordinate 14,802 of CAMCUO010000031.1, forward strand.
AGCAAATATTCCGAGAGCTTTGCCTGCATATGAATTGTCCTTAGAAGCAAGAAGGGCTGGTTTAAAAGGAGATGTGTATGCCTGCGTTCATGATGCATTGATTGCAGCAAAAGAAAATGCTAAAGAAACTGATTTGGTATTTATTGGTGGAAGTACATTTACAGTTGCTGAGGTGGTATAAGGTTGTAGAATAGAAACCGTTCTACTAAGTTGATGCTGAGCGTAGTCTAATCCACTCAGTGTGACAATTGATGCGTCAAACTGAGCGGAGTCGAAGTGTTTGCAAAATGGAATCATACTTAAAACAAAAACCCAGACAATAAATGTCTGGGTTTTTTATAAATAATATTGTAAGAATTAGTTTCCTAATCCAACTGGACTACCAACACGTGTCATAGCACAACGGAATCCAATCCAAGCTGTAGATTGGCGTTGATCAAGGTAACGTCTTGTTCCTGGTACCATCCAATATGCACGGTCTTTCCAAGAACCACCTTTATAAACACGAGCTTCGTCATTGATCATAGAAGTGGTTGCGTATTCATACATTCCACTTGATTCTGGTTTTCCAGAAGAAGGATCATAAGGATCACTCCAGCTTCCACCAACTAAAGTTGCAGCTTGTGATTTAACATCACCATCTAAATAGTTGATGTTATCAGCGTAAGTGTAATTTCTTCTTTCATCCAAGTTATCATCAGCAATTGTAATACTAACATCTCTCCAACGAACCATTCCTGGAATTGAAATAATATTACTATCAGCATCATACTTAATAGTATCATTAATTAAGATACCATCCACATCACGCTCTTGTGTTTTAAATACGTTACCACGGAAAGGACGGAAATCAGCTTTATCTTCTGGAGATAGTACACGATAAACGTCCATTACCCACTCAGAAACGTTACCAGCCATGTTGTATAATCCATAATCGTTAGGCCAATAAGAGAATACAGGAGTTGTAACATCACCCGCATCGTTCAAGCGACCAGCATTACCCATCATATCACCATTACTTCTTTGGTAGTTCGCTAACATTTGTCCTAAGTATTTACTATCAGGGTTACGAGTACCGTGACCATTCCAAGGATATAATCTTCTGTCGGTGATACGCTCACCAATCGTGTTTCCAATTAAACCATAAGCAGCATATTCCCACTCAGCTTCAGTCGGTAGTCTATAGCGTGGTAAAAAGATACCATCTTCCATTCTAACCAAACGCTCACCTCCGTTAGGATCCATACTTGGGATTGGGTTTTTGATTGGACCTGTCCATTTACCAGCAAGGTATTGGTCAGTATTAAAATAATCGTTTTCTGTAGGAGTTGGAGCATAGTCCAAAATACCTTCACGAACTAAAATAAATTCATTTACACGATCCGTTCTCCAAGCACAGAAATCGGATGCTTGTAACCAGTTCACTCCTACAACAGGATAATCTCTGTAAGAAGGATGACGTAAATAATATTCAACATAAGGTTCGTTGAAAGCTAAACGATCGCGCCAGCATAAAGTATCAGGCATAGCTTTTTTAAGGATATCAGGGAAATTGGCAGCAAATACTCTGCCTGTCCAATGCAAGTATTCAAGATAATCGAGGTTACGCACCTCTGTTTGATCCATATAGAATGAAGAAACTGTTACTCTGTGAGGAATAGCATTCCAGTCATAAGTAACATCTTGTTCAGCTCTACCCATTGTGAACGTTCCTCCTTCAACCAAAATTAATCCTGGTCCAGTTTCTTGTTCTTCGTAAGGTCCAACTTCAAATCCTCCGTTTCTAGGCTCATTATATTCCCAAGCTGTAACAGGAGATCTCTCTTTGCTACAAGATGCAAGGGCAACAATTGCTGCTAGTGCGATAAATTTGCTTGATACTTTTTTCATTTTGTTTGTTTTAGTTTGTAAATATGCGTATTCGGTATAAAACTATCTTTTTACTATAAAATTGTATGAATGATTTTTTTTAGAATGAAGGACAGCTTACTGTTCTGAACTTTTTCTTTTTTGGTCTACATTCGAATTGTAATGAAAAAGAAATTTCGTGTGACCCCGCTGTTGCATTTGTGAGCTTTGATACTGTTACATCATAGCTGTATCCAACTTTAAAGAAATGCTGTTGAAACCCGATAAGAGCAATAAATGAATCTTGGTTACGATACCAAAGTCCCCCAACAATTGCACCTTTAACAACATAAACACCTAAGTTCAATTGTTGAAAATCTTGTTGTTTTTGATACAAAACATTTGGAGATATGTATGTTTCGTTTCCTTTATCACCAATTGGTAATACCGCTCCGGCATGACCAGTTATTTTCATAGGTAATTTGCTTGGTCCAATTAATCCTTCATCAGGTTGAGTTAAATGGTGAGCTGCAAAACCAAAGAAATAACGTTTGCTGAATCCCAACATACCAACTGATAAATCCACATTTGCCTTTTTTGAAACACCTGGAACTTCGTTTGTATTATAAACGAATCCTCTGCGTTCGTCAATCATGTCTCCAAATGTTAATTTACTCCAATCGATGCTTTTTTGGAAATAAGTGCCTTGGAAACCAAATTTCATAGAGAATTCACGATTTACATTCAATTGATAAGAATACATCGCAGAAACGTTAGTTGTAGTTAATGTCCCTTGTCCTGCTTTATCATTTGTAACTAATAGTCCTAATCCACCTGCAATTTTATCAATATGCTGATCATAAGATGCAGAATAAGTAACATATGTTCCAGAAATATTAGGCCACTGATTACGGTAATTTAAGTTGATTCTCGGGCATCTTGCTGTTCCAGCAAACGCAGGATTTAAATAGAGAGGATTGGCGTAGAATTGAGTAAATTCAGGATCTTGAGCAAATAATTTCTCGCTTGATCCGAAAGAAAATACAATTAATAAAATTAAAACGATACGTTTTAACATACAGCTCTTTTTTAATGGGACACAATTATACACAAAAAATCTCAGAATGTTACATTTTGAGGCCATTATTTTACTTCATTAGACAATAAGCAAGTAAAAAAAGCGTTATCTAAAATAACTAAAAAAACCTTTGTCTATACAAATTTATACAAAAAAATGATTACCAACAGCATTAAATGCTCAATTTTAACTAAATTTGAAATCTAATCACTTAAATTGTATGCGTGCTACTCTCTCCCTGTTTTTTCTATTCGTCTTTGAAGTTGCAGTTTTTGGTCAAACAAAATATCTATATAAACAAAACCCAAGTCAATATAGTATTTCATGGTTAGAGCCTGGTTCTATTAAACCTTCGGATAAAGAAACTCAGAAGTTTTTAAATTTCACAGGAGCTCGATTTGAGTTTGAAGACGATTTTTTACCTCGATATTTTCAAAAAATTGCCTTAAAAAACAACGATATTAGCTTCGAAACATCCATCATAAATGCTGTTTTTGAACCCCTCTCTGCTATTGAAATAGCCATTATAAAGAATCCTTCTCTCATTTCATCAGAAATCACAGTAAAATCAGGTGTTTCCACTGTTAAAAAACAAAAATCTGGGATTGTTTCATTTATTCCTATTAGAAAGAACTCAAGTACTGGAAAATACGAAAAGCTGGTGGCATTTGATCTTTCTGTCACTCCTTCTTCGTCTTCTGTAAAAACCTCTTCTAGAGCCGTTCATGCTTATGCTGCTAATTCAGTTCTTCAAACTGGAAATTGGTATAAAATAGGAATTACTCAAGATGGAATTTATAAGCTCTCCTATTCTTTTTTTCAAAATTTAGGAATAGATGTTACTACACTTAATCCGCAAAATATTAGAGTTTATGGGAATGGAGGAGGAATGCTTCCAGAGCTTAATTCTATTGCTCGAAAAGACGATTTAGTAGAAAACGCAATCTCTGTAGTTGATGGTGGAGATGGAACTTTTGATGCTACTGATTATGTTTTGTTTTACGGAAAAGGGCCTCAAGATTGGTCCTACAATGCTTTAACCTGTCCGAAATTTACCCATACATTAAATCTGTATTCTGATTCAGCTTATTATTTTATTAATGCTGATTTAGGCGTAGGAAAAAGAATTCAGACTCAAGCTTCTTCAGTTTTACCAGTTACTAATACTGTTGCAACATTTGACGATTATGATTTTCATGAAAAAGAGTATGTGAATTTTATTAAATCGGGCAAACTTTGGTATGGTGAGTTTTTCGACAATATTGCCACTTATAGTTTTTCATTTAATTTCCCAAATATTGATATGACGGCTTCAACAAGTGTTGCAACAAGTATCGCTTCACGTTCATTATCAACTTCTGCAAGCTATTCAGTTGTTAGTCAATCAGGAAGCAGTACAATTCCAATTGGCTCTACTCCGGGAGATTCATATAGTGATTATGCAATTATAGGAAGCAGCTGTTTTTCCTATATTCCAACTGCTTCCAGTTTCAGCGTAATTGTTACTAAGTTAACGCCAGGAGCATTGGCTTGGCTTGATTACATTGAAGTAAATACAAGACGACAATTAACGCAGGCGGGTGATCAAATGGATTTTAGAGATGCTCAATCAATGGGAGCTGGCAATGTTGCCCAATACAATGTTCTTAGTTCTTTGCCAATTCAAATTTGGGATGTTACCGAACCTACAAATGTTTTTCTTCAAAGTACAACACTAATAGGTTCAACGTATCAATTTGTACTTCCTTCGGATACTCTAAAACAATTTGTTTCATTTAATGGTTTGAGTTATTTGACGCCAACTATTTCAGGAACTGTTTTGAATCAAAACTTGCATAATTTATCGAACAAAGATTATATCATCATTTCACATCCAAGCTTTTATTCTGATGCAATGCAGTTGGCTGCTTTTCATGAAAATGCAGATACACTTTCTACAATTGTAGTAACGCCACAGCAGATATACAATGAATTTTCTTCTGGAGCACAAGATGTTTCTGCACTAAGAGATTTTGTAAAAATGTTTTATGATAAAGCAGTAATTGCAACTGAATTTCCACAATATTTATTGTTGTATGGAGATGGTTCTTACGACAATAAAAAACAAAATGGAAGCAATACTAATTTTATTCCTACTTATCAATCTGTCAATTCAACCGTTTTAACGAGCTCGTATGTGTCAGACGATTTTTATGGATTGCTAGATGATATAGAAGGTGTGTGGGCTGCAAGTGATGCAATTGATATTGGCATTGGACGTTTTCCAGTAAAAAACGCAACCGAATCTAAGGTTGTTTTAAATAAAGTTTTAGATTATAAAAAAACTGGTTTCTCTGCATCTACAACAAATAATGGTTGTTCAAATTTAGCTTCCACTTCTCCATTCGGAGATTGGAGAAATGTTGTTTGTTTTGTTGCAGATGATGAAGATGGAGGATTGCACCAATCAGATGCAAATAAATTAGCTACCATGGTAGATACAGCTGCTGACGATTACAATGTAGATAAAATATATTTAGATGCATATACTCAAGAAGCTACTCCAGGAGGAAATCGTTATCCTGGAGTTGCAGATGCCATTAATAAACGAATAGAAAAAGGTTGTCTAATATGGAATTATACTGGTCATGGAGGAGAAGTTGGATTAGCGCATGAACGAGTTGTTGAAGTTGCTCAAATTAATAATTGGAAAAATTATAATAATCTTCCATTGTTTGTCACAGCAACATGTGAATTTAGCAGGTATGACGACCCTGAGCGCACTTCTGCTGGAGAGTATGTGCTTTTAAATCCTGAAGGCGGAGGAATTGCTTTGCTTACAACTCTTCGTCTTGTATTTGCATCAGGAAATTTTATTTTGAATCGTGATTTTTATGAAACAGCATTCGTTCCTGTAGCAGGGAAAATGCCTCGCTTGGGCGATTTGTATGAATACGTTAAAACACAACCAGGTGGAAACTCTGTCAACAGCAGAAATTTTAGTTTGCTTGGTGATCCTGCTTTAACGCTTGCTTATCCAAAATATAATGTATCAACCGATACTGTAAATTCCATTCCCGTTTCTGTAACTAGTTCCGACACATTAAAAGCACTTTCATTAATTACTATTAGTGGATTTGTTAGAGACGATGCAGGTGCAATTTTAAGTTCTTACAATGGTGTAATCTATCCTACCGTATTTGATAAATCCCAAAACGTTACTACGCTTTCAAACGATGGACCTTCTAACCCGCCCTACACTTTTGGAATTCAAAAAAATATTTTATACAAAGGAAAAGCAAGTGTAACAAATGGCGCCTTCAAATTTTCATTTGTTGTTCCTAAAGATATTGCCTATGCATACGGAATTGGAAGAATAAGTTATTATGCAGAAAATGGTTCAGAAGATGCAAATGGATATTATGAAAAAGTAATTATTGGAGGCTCTAACGATTCCGCAGCTATAGACAATGCTGGGCCAACTGTTGATTTGTTTTTGAATGATGCAAAATTTGTGTTCGGTGGATTAACAGACGAAACGCCTGATTTATTTGCAATTCTTAAAGATAATAATGGAGTAAATACGGTTGGTAATGGAATTGGACATGATATTACTGCGGTACTAGATGCAAATACAGAAAGTTCAATTGTGTTAAACGATTATTATCAAGCAGATTTAAACAGTTATAAAAGTGGAACAATTCGTTATCCTTTTTCAGAATTAAGCGAAGGAAAACATACTTTGAGTTTAAAGGTTTGGGATGTGTATAATAATTCAAGTCAATCGTATACCGAATTTATAGTTGCTAAATCTGCTGAATTGGCTTTGAGTCATGTGTTGAATTATCCAAATCCTTTTACTACCAAAACACAATTTTATTTTGAGCAAAACCAATGTTGTCAAGTTTTAGATGTGCAGGTTCAAATTTTCACTGTATCTGGGAAGTTGGTAAAAAACATTGATCAATATGTTCAAATGGAAGGATTCCGTTCCGATCCAATTGATTGGGATGGTCGCGATGATTTTGGAGATAAAATCGGAAAAGGTGTTTATATTTATCGAATAAAAGTAAAGACAAGTGAAGGTGCCGTAGCAGAAAAATTCGAAAAGCTTGTTATTTTAAATTAATTAGTACATTAGCAATCCTAAATAAATTATTGAATGATAGATATTAGAGCAAACGGCAAAAAAATATTTTTAGTTATTGCTGCAGCTATTGTTTTTGAGAATAGTGTTTATTCACAATCAACAAATACTCAAACAGCAGAGAACCTGCAGTTAAATACAATTACTACAGCAGTTCCATTTTTGTTAATCACTCCTGACTCAAGAGCAGGAGGAATGGGAGATGTAGGTTGTGCGTCTTTAAATGATATAAATGCAGTTCATTGGAATGTATCAAAACTAGCATTTACTGAAAAGAAAATGGGATTTGGTGTTTCTTATACTCCTTGGTTGAGAGCACTTGTTCCAGATATTAATTTGGCTTATATCACAGGTTTTTATAAAATGAAAAAAAGAGGAACTGTTGCAGCTTCGCTTAGATATTTTTCTTTGGGTGATATAACTTTTACAGATGCGAACGGACAAGTGATCGGACAATTTCGTCCAAATGAATTTTCTATTGATGTAGCATATGCAACTAAGTTAGCAGATAATTTTTCTGTTGGAGGTGCTGTTAGGTTTGTGAATTCCAATTTGACAGGGAATGCATTGGTAGAAAGCTCTCAAACTCGTGCTGGTCGTGCAGTTGGAGTTGATTTGTCGGCCTTGTACAAAAAAGATAAAGTAAAATTATCTGATAAAAAAGCGATTGTTGCAATTGGAATTAATATTTCAAATATTGGCAACAAAATGTCTTATTCTGATAGAGGAGATAAAAACAGCGATGATTTTATTCCAATTAATTTACGTTTAGGTGGTTCATTAAATGTAAAATTAGATGACTACAATTCCATTTCAATTTTAGCAGATGTAAATAAATTATTGGTTCCTACTCCTCCAACTTATAAATACAAAGTTGATGCAAATGGAGTTACAACAGGTGAAATTGCTACTGATGCAGATGGAAATCCAATTATTGCTTCAGGGAAAGATCCGAATAGAGGAGTGGCTGAAGGAATGTTTGGTTCGTTTAGTGATGCGCCAGGTGGTGGAAAAGAAGAGTTGAGAGAAATTAATTATTCTGTTGGAATGGAATATTGGTATAACCAATTATTTGCAATTCGTGCAGGATATTTTTATGAGCATCCTACAAAAGGAAATCGTCAATTTTTTACGATTGGTGCCGGTGTAAGGTATAATGTTTTTGGTTTGGATTTCGCCTATTTGATTCCAACCCAACAACGTAATCCTTTAGAAAATACTCTGCGATTCACCCTTACATTTGACTTTGACGCATTTAAAGATCAGAATAAAGAAGAATCAAAAACAGAATAATATACATGAACTAATTGCAGATGCCCATATTCACTTAAAAGAATGTGGGTATTTTTTTAATAATTAAGTACTATGAAAATACGTGTAGGTTTCGGATTTGATGTTCATCAATTAAAAGATGGAAATGATTTATGGCTAGGTGGAATTAAACTTACTCATACAAAAGGTGCTGTTGGCCATTCTGATGCGGATGTATTAATTCACGCCATTTGTGATGCACTCTTGGGCGCTGCCGGTATGCGCGATATTGGTTTTCATTTTCCGGATACAGCTTCGGAATTTAAAGGGATTGATAGTAAAATATTATTGGATCGAGTAAGTCAGTTGCTTAAAAAAGAAGGTTATTCAATCGGAAATATTGATTGCACATTGGTGTTAGAACAACCCAAAATAAATCCTCACATTGATGAAATGAAAAAAACATTGTCAGCGATTTTAAATGTAGAGGTGAATGATATTGGAATCAAAGCAACAACCAATGAGCAAATGGGATATGTGGGGCGAGAAGAAGGAGTTTGTGCTTATGCTGTTGCACTTATTCAAAAATAAAGTATCTATTACTAACTTAAATTACTTAAACGTAAGCGAATATTCTAATCCAACAATATATAAATTTTGCGGAGCGGAAAGATTCCATTCTCGTTGTATCAAATAATACACCCCGAAAGTATTTCTGTCGTTTTTCTTGTAATCTAATCCCGCAATGAATCTGCTCCGATGCCATAAGTTATTTACTTCAACCATTCTTGGATTATTAATTTGGTAACGTAATTCAGTTGCAATGTATGGGGTGACCGGTTTATCAAAATCGTATTTTATGGTTAGCTTACTTCTGGTGTACCATTCTGGGATTGCTCCTAATTCGCTTGAATAAAAATTTCGGTATTCAGTTTGAAGCCGTTGACGAAATGCGAACGAAACTTGGCCTACTTTTTTCTTTAAAACAACATCCAACGTTCCGCGATGCCGGAAACTAATCGCATTGTCTTCTATAAATTTTTCGATTAAGCGGTATGACAAAGAAATTTTTATAAAATCTGCAGGTTTGTAAGAAGCTCCTATGTCGGTATAGAATAAATTGTGTTGGGAGAAATTCTCTTTTACGCGATATTCTTCTGTAAGAAATAAACTGAACTTTTGATTTAACGCTTTCTCCAAATTAAAAGTGCACCAGAGTCCAGCATCTTCAGTTGCCTGCGCATGCGACTGGGAAATGGATCCAACAGAAATTAAAAAAAGGAATATAATTTTTCTTAGCATAAAAAATTATTTTGTTACGTTGTAATAAACTTTGATAATTGCTGTGTCTTTCAAAAAATCAATTTTCCCTATTGAAATACGATTAATTTTTATTCCCATTCTGTTTTCCAAATCGGCCAGTAATTCAGTTCTTAGAGCAGGTTTTATCATTTCAATATTTTCGTATTGAATATTTTGAGAAACTTCTTTTTTCATAAATACATTTGTTTCCAAAGCAAAGGTGAAAACAAGTATAATCAGATTTATGAAAGAAATTTCTATTGGGTTTCCCTTACTTAAGGCTGTAATCAATCCCATGGCAATAACTAAAAAAAGATAAGTCATATCTTTCATTGAAATTCCTTCTGTTCTATAGCGCAACATAGAAAAGACCGCAAACAAACCAAATGCAGCACCCATACTCATATCTGATTTATTCAAAATGAAAGTAATAAGGAAGATGATTAGGTTGAAAATGAAGAGTGTGAAAAAATTTTCGCGGTTTTTATAGACAGGGAAATAAATGAATCGGATAAGTATAAATACCGAAACGAAATTGATTCCTAATCGGATAAAAAATTTAGGACCTAGTTTTTCAAATAGCGTAAATCCTGTATTAACAGCGTCTTCAGTTAACTCTTGCAGTAGTACCATACAATGCTTTTTTTATTAAAATTAATTTTGGTTTAAAATTATTGTGTTTAATTTTTTCAAATAAATGAATTATTCCAAAACAATATTTACTGATTGCGCCTTGTCGAATATGATATTTTTTCATCAATTTCAGAAATGGAGAAGAAACCGCTTTGTCTTGCTTTACTTCTGCAATCACAATATTTTCAATTGTTTTGTTTTGTTCTTTGTTCTTAAAAGTTAAATTCAAATCAATGGTTACTCTTTCGGGAGAATTTTTATTTACAAAAGTTATCCTAGAATAGTTTACCCAAATTTTCGCTTCTAAATTATCTGATTTTAATGGTGTTTTATGATTTAAAAGTTCTTCGGCTTTCTCTTTAATAAAACCATCTATTTCTTTTTGTTTAACTCTATCTTTTATTGTTCGTCCTTTATTTGTTTTAAATTTCACTTCAAAAAAATTCAAATCAGATTCAACATATTTTCTAAATCGCACTTTAAATCTGCTTGGTTTGCCTCTGTGATGACTATGATATAAATCAAATGCTTTTGTATCAAAATAAAGGGATTCGTATCTGCTTATCTTATTTCCATTCACATCCAGTATTTTGTAATCATTTTGTAATTGATTTAAAAACTCAGGTAATTGATCATATTTAAAAACAAATTTTGTGTCGGTTCTATCCATCAATTTTACACTATCCATTTCCTTTAAAGTAATGGGTGCAAATGCATTCAATATGTGATTTAAATCCTCCACAATTAATAGTCGTAAGTATATTTTTTTATTGAAATTACTTCTCCTTTTTCGTTGGTCGTTTTTTTCTCCGTTTTCAAACCGTTTTTATCGTATGCATAAATCGATTTTTTTATCATTTTGCCTTTATCGTCCATGGTGATTTCATAAGAACGATCTCCTTTTGCATTGTATCCGTGTTGTGTTTTTTCTAAAAGTTTTCCGTTAGCATCAAAGGTTGTTTCAAAGGTTTTGTCCTTATTTGAATTGTATTCAGTTGTAATTTTCTTTTTTATGTTGCCTTTGTCATCAAATACAGTTTCTTCTATAATATCATTGTTTTTATTATAGGTTTGGGCCTCTTTCTTTTTGATAGAACCATCTTTGTTGTATTCTATTAATTCGGTCACATTCCCGAATTTATCAAATTTCTGATACAAATCGGTGCGGGTTTTCTCTTTTCCATCAACCGATTCGGTTACAACAGTGTTGCTGGATTTAATACTTAATTTTTTTACATCTTTTTTACTTTGTGAAAAAGATGTAAGACTAAAAATCGAGAAAAGAAATGATAAAAATATTAATTGAGTTTTCATTTTGTATTATGTTATTTGGCAATTTCTATTTTTCCAGCATCAACAGTTTGTTTCTTTTCAGTTATTTCAACTTCTTTCATGACAGCTACTCTGTTAATTGCATTTAATGAAGGACCAGAAGAGTAGGCGTAAATTTTATAAGAGCCAAGGCGTAAATACTTAAACTCGTAAACTCCGTTCCCATTGGTTTCAATTCTTTCTCCATAAGTAGCATCATCGCCATAAATAATGTAAACATCTTCATAGGCTCCAGCATATTCTCCACTATAAACTATTGTTCCAGTTCCAGTGTTGTTAACCATATATTTTTTAATCCAAATTTTCCCAGTAATGGTAGCTTTTCCTCCTTCTCCTTCTGATTTTTTGCAAGAAGATGTAGAAAGTACTGCAATGGCAATAAATGACAGCAATATAGTTTTGACTAATTTCATTTGAATAGGTTTAATTATTTATAAATAACAAGATCTTTGGTATCAATAGTTTCTTTTTTATTACCTATAGAAACAGAAACATCAACAGTTTTAATTCCTGAACCATAAAAATAAGAAGCACGTGTTGTGTCTTTAGATTTGACATATATTTTATAATCGCCTATGCGCAAATACTTGAATTCAAATATTCCATCAGGACCAGATTTTACTTTGTTACCATAACTCACATCATCACCATAAATGATAAATACATCTTCATCTGCTCCAGCAAATTCGCCTTTTAAAGTATAAGAATCGGACATGGAATTTAATGTGCTATAGTTTTCTACCCAAATTCTTCCTTTTATGGTTGCTTGCCCTCCTTCGCCAGCTGGCTTACTGCAGGAAGAAATTACCAGTGTTAAAGCAATAGTCGATAATAATGTGATTTTCTTCATAATTTATATGTTAAAATAATGTTAAGCAATATTAAAATAAGATTCTGTAATAAATCTGTTTTTGTTATTTAATATTAATAAAAATAGCTTTTATTAGAGCGTTTTTGCCTTTACAAGTTTAACGATTTTTGTAAATTCTTTAGTTTTAAATTCGATAAAGTACATTCCCGAAGCCAAGGATAATCCATTGGTGTCATAATTTATTGAATAACTTCCTTCATCATGAAAACCGCTAGGGGAAATAATTGTGGCGACTTCCTGACCGATTATTGAGTATAATTTTAAGCTTACCTGCATGCTTTCAGGCAATTGGAAATTAATGGTGATATTATCGCTGAAAGGGTTTGGATAAACATCTAAGCCTACTTCAAGAATGTCAAAATGTGCCTTGAAAACATCATTGCTGTCAATATTTAAAGAAATGCTGGCTGATGAATCGTTAGAAGTAAGATTGCTATTTGCTTCCCAATATTTAAACTCATACCCTGGATTTGCAATTGCGGTGATTGAAACAGGAACCCCATCAAAATAGACACCTGTCCATGGAAGTGATTCTGGAGTAATAGTGCTGATTTTTATTTTGCCAGCTCCTGCAGGCATTACATCCAATGTTACATCTACTTGTTTTATTAGTCCAAACTGACTTTGTATTTGATCACGTGCAAACCCAATTCTATTACTTGCAAATAGCATCATTGTGTCTATTTCACTCTCCCATTCTGTAACGTTGTCTGATGGTCCAATCAATCCACCCCAAAAACTTCCGCCCCAGCGATTAAAATGTCTAGCCATTTCTGGTAACATTTCATCATGCAATGCATCCGCATTTTGCTGCATAGTGCTGGGTAAAAAAATGGTGTTCATCAAATCGGCATAGCGGTCTACAAAATAATTTTTGAATTCGGTATTTGCCAAAAGTCCAGATAGCATTGTGGAATGTGGATTAGTTGTAACAGGATTAATGGCAATATCTAAAAAGTCGGTACTTGCAGCTCCGCCCCATGCACTTGCAAATCCAAGTGATAAATCGGTATCCCATAAAACATAGCGCCATTTTCCAACTGGATTATTAGGACGCCAAAACTTTATGTTATTCGTATAACTTCCAAGCCAATCAATATTTAGAACATAGGTTTCTGTAATAAAATAGTCGCAAAAATTTTCGACATCCAACATGCTTTTTGCGCTGCTGTAGTTTGCAGTAATTGACATATCATTTGCTCCAATCCAAGACGACATATTTAAAAATGCCGTGTTGCTGCCTTCGATAATATCTCCATCAAATTGCAAGAAATCGATATTTTCTGCTGGAACTCCACTATTGTTTTCGATATAATCTTTGTCCTGCTTTTCGCGAAGTTCATATACTCCCCAATAATCACCATTGATGAAAAGCACACATGGTCTTCCATCCATAATATCCAATTTGGTGCTTTTTTGTGCATTTTTTTGATTGAAGCGGTCGCGCATGTGAGCCTTGTTCCAGTCGGATCCAGCATTACGAATGTTAAACGATTTGTATTGAGTGATGTTTGGTTTGTCAGGAAATAAAGGATAATCAATGGTTTCGCCTTTGTAGTTCTCTTTTGTCTTCACGGCAAAACCACGTTGTGGCCAGGCCTTTGAATAATTTCCTTGAATAGCAATTGAAGATGGTGTTTCAAATCCTAGATTCCCATTGGGGTCGAAGTATTCAATATTTGCAGGGCGTTCCCAACCTTGCCAAAAATTTGAACCTTGAAAAGGAACGTTTACGGTATCGGCATTTGGACCATATACATAAATACCATTAAAATAATCGAATAAATTGTAAGGATCGCTAGTTAATGATACTACTGGTAATTCAATATTTTCATTAATAAAATAAGTATTTGTAATTATTTCGCTAGGCAGTTCAAGTGGATTTGTAGAATAAGTGCGAGCCCTTACAACCATTGTTGAATCAATTGTTATAGTAGATAAGTATAATGCACAAGTTTGGTCAGGATCTTTTCCATCAACTGTATATCTTACTAATCCAGTTGCAGAAGACATGCTCAAAGTTTGAGTTGAATTATAGAATCCCGCTCCTAAAGAAAAAGCAGGTTTACTTAAATAGTTTGTATAAAAAGCAGATGTATTGTTAGTTGTATCTGGTGTTGCTGAATCAAAATAATACCAACTGCTTGCACCATTCGGCCGTCTGCCAAATGTATTATTCAATTGCATGTCGCCAATTATTTTTTGATCAACAATACTACCAGTAGCATCTTTTAAAATTAATTCTTGTCCTGTACTATTTAAATTAAAACTGGTATGTAAATTAACTGTTGCAGCAAAAGGGTAATAGGTGACAGCGGTATCATTTACTCCAATCAAAAAATAAGGAATCATAGAAAGATCATCTGTGCCGCTTGAAAAATTGTGAACCTGAATACTAAATACATTCACTCCGGGCTTTATTGCAGAATCTATTACTTGGGGAGAAACAAAATATGCTCCCGAAAAATTTCCTGTAGAATAAACGGTTGCTTCATGTTCATCATAAGCCCATGTGTTGAAGTCTGGTCTATCGCCATATATTCCAACATTTGCTCTTGCTATTTCCACGCCATTCAAATAGGCAACAAAGGCATCGTCAAAATCTAAAAATAATAACGCGGTTGGAATTATACTTGTATCAGCTATATTAAAGCTTGTCCGCATAAAAAAAGAAGTTATTGGAGGTGTTATTGTGCTGTCGTCACCATCACCATATCCAATTCCGCCAATTCCTGTTAACCATGAGGCGTCACTAAAGCCGATGTCGGTCCAATTCACGGGAGGATTCATGGTTCCTAAAAAGTATTTCCATGGTAGTTGAGGGTAAACAGGTACTTCCCAGTGGTCGAAATAAGCATTACGATTTTTTTTAGAGCAAAATACAGTTAGGTAATCGTTAGCTTTGATATTGATACTAGGAAAAGTCCAGGATTTTGTATTGCCGTTTTCGATGGAGGAGATGGTATAGCCGCCCATATTGATTGGCGCTGCAGTAGGATTATAAAATTCAATCCAATCTTCCTGATCTCCATCTTCATCTAAATAGGAAGAAACACTTGCGCTGGAAACTTCGTTTATCACGATTTGAGCATTCAAATGAAATGCTATGAATGCTAAGAAATAAAAAGCAATACGATGTAAGCGTGGGAGCATGCCGATATTTATTTAAGGTAAATTTAACATAAAAACAATATCAATACAAGCTTTTAAGCTGTTTATTTGGAACAATGTATCAATTGTAATAATCGTATTTAGACCATTGCAAATGCTTCAAGTTTAATACATCTATTTTTTAAAGATGGCGTTGAAATCTGCCTCATAACTAGCTCCAATAGGAATTTCTTTACCTGCAATGGAAATCATTTTTTTTCTAACGTTTTCTA
Source organism: Chitinophaga pinensis (assembly GCA_945879015.1). Taxonomy (GTDB): domain Bacteria; phylum Bacteroidota; class Bacteroidia; order 2-12-FULL-35-15; family 2-12-FULL-35-15; genus 2-12-FULL-35-15. The sequence goes on from CAMCUO010000031.1 coordinate 30,626, forward strand.
TTTTACTAAAAGGAATAATAAATGAGCGATGCACACGAATGAATTCTGTTGAAGATAATTTTTCCATAATCGCTTTCATGGTCATTCGAGTTACTATAGGTTTTGGATTATTTAAAAGATGAATTTTCAAATAATCATCTAAGCCTTCAATTAAAACGATATCATTTATGGCAATTTTAATCAGACTATAATCTGCTCTCACAAATAAATATTGCTCCATATTTTTTTCTAAAGTTCCTGCAGCACCATAATTATCCTTTGCTTTATGTACTGCCTGTAAAAAACGTTCGTAAGTATATGGTTTTAGTAAATAATCAATAGCATTTAAATTAAAGCCTTCCACAGCAAATTCGCTATAAGCAGTTGTGAAAATAACCATTGTGCTTTGTTCAATAGATTTATAAAGATCAATACCTGAAATAGAAGGCATATTGATATCTAAAAACAATAAATCTGTAGGAAATTTACTCAAATGTTTTAATGCTTCGTTTGGCATCGAAAATGTTTTTTGTAATTCAATCAGACCAGTTTTTTCACAAAAATTTTCAATAATTTTTAATGCTGGTAATTCATCGTCAATAGCAATTGCTTTTATCATAATAAGTCGAGTGTAAGTGAAACCGAATATTCTTTTTCTGTATGATCTATTTGTAATTTATGCATTCCTGGATAAATCATCTGTAACCTGTTTTTTGTGTTTTTCACTCCTACACCACTTTCTGATTCTGCACTGCGCTGAATAAACACTTTGTTGTTTTTTACGAATAAAATTAATTGAGTTTCTGTCGTTTCAATATTAATTTTGATAATGGAATTGTCTTCAGCATTTACTCCATGTTTATAGGCATTTTCGATAAATGTAATCAAAATTAAAGGTGCAATATATTTATTTTTAAGATCACCTGTAATGGAGCATTCAAATTGAATAAAACTTCCAAAACGAATTTGTTGTAATTCGATAAAATTTTGAATGTATTCAATCTCTTTTTCTAAACTTACGAAATCGTTAGAACTCTCACTCAAAACATAGCGCATCATATTTGATAGCTTCACAATGGATGTTGCAACGTTATCAGATTGGACAATAGCCAATGAATAGATACTATTTAATGTGTTGAATAAAAAATGCGGGTTAATTTGAGCTTTTAAATAGGCTAGTTCAGCATCTAATTTTTCTTTTTCAGATTGTTTTAGTCGGATATTAATTTTCAACATCAATGAAAAAACAAAAACAATCAAAAATTGAAAAACTCGGATTTTTATTTCACGAATAAAAAAAGTATCAAATCCATTTGCATTGAAATTTGTTGAAGGAATCAGCACTAATGGTAAAAAGAAAATCAGCGCAAAGCTGATAAATATAATTGTCGAAAAGAGGTAATATTTTTTTTCAAAATACAATCTTGGAATTAATAAAAAATAACTTAAGTAGAAGAAGGGAATTAAAATAATAGAAAATAAAAAATCCCGCTGAAATCCTTTCGAATGAATAAAATCAAAATCGAGTGATAAGTCGGGAGAAAAAATTATCGGGACTGCTAAAAATATAGCACATCCCAATAAATGTATAATAAGTGAATTTATTTTTTTATTCATTCCTACAAATGTAAATCAAATTAGAAATGAATTCAACCCTTTTCTAGTTTATTTTTTGGAACTTTAAATAGCTGTTGGCGTTTATTTTTATCAAATACATCCCAGCAGGAAATTTTGAAATATCAACCTTTTCGATTGTAGTAGAAGAATTTAGTCGAGACATTTCCTGACCCAATGAATTGTAGATGTAAATTAAGTTTTCATTTTGGTTAGAATTAAAATCAATTGTCACAAAATCATTTGCAGGATTTGGGTAGACATTGATTTGGTTATTGGAAGTAGTGTTTTCATTAACACCAACCAAACATCCATTTGCAAATAATTCAGTAATTAAGGCGTTTCTTCTATCAGTAATAAATGTTTTAATTCCCATTGTCATTCCTACATCGGATGTTAAATTGGTTTCAAAATCAGCATTAGAATAAAATTTTATTCCATCAGCATAAACATCTGTACGTATGGCATTGGCTAGAGAATCAATTTTTGAATCAAGTGCAGCATTGCTAAAATCATATTGTAACCACTGACAAAAAACATCTGTCAAAGTGCTTTTGTAAGAAGGAACAGTAAGCATTTTTTGAACCAATGGTCGACTGCTTGAGGGTGCGGAAACATGGTACATTGTTAAATTCTTAAGTTGGGTATTGGTCAATCCCATATTAAAATTTCCGAACGATTCGTTTGCATCCCAGCTTACCCATTCAAATTTATTTGATAATGTATCGTGATAAATAAAGTAATTGTGACCGCTACCAATATAGGAATCGAGATTGACAAATAAATTCATTGCAGCCCAATGTCTGATAAAAGTGCTTGTATTTAACGCTACTTCCAAAGAGTCGTAAAAATTTGTTCCACTATTATTAATGTTATCAATTAAGTTTACTAAATCAGTCCAATCGTTTACGGTTTCATTCGTATGTAATTCGTATTTTGTGTAGTAAGATGATGGTGTGCTGTTGATCCATTTTAAATCCCCCATTGGATCGCCTTTAAACATATTGCCTTGTTTGTTTCCAAAACGATCGTCCAAAAATGTTTTGTTTGCTTCTTCAACAAACATGTAAAGTCCCCAATATGTTCCATTAAGATAAACGCGTGTGTATGAACAGCGTGGTGCTGCTAAACCTTGTTGATTATAAAAATCCAAGGCTACTTTTTCGCGCATAAAAGAAGGATCTTTAAAACCATTGTTTAAATTGAATTTTTTAATGCCATCAAGCTCACTTGTAGAACCGTATTCATTTAAATCAATCTTAAATGGTTTTTTAGTACTTGGATTTGAGTAAGAAGAATTTCCTTTGAATTTTATTCCCACATTCGGATAAAGAACTCCATCAATAGTAACATCACCTCTTAAATATAAATCCAAAGGTTTATATGCAACTAGTGAATCCCAATAATTCGTTTGTGTAAATGTCATATATACATCATGCACCATTGCTTGGCTGAAAAAAATATCGCCTTCGGTTTGTGCTTTTGTTTTAGTTGTAAATAAACAAGTTAGCAGTAGAAAAAGAGCGATTAGGTTTTTTACTTTCATGATATAATTGTGTTAAGTTTCGGTTGTCAGACCAAACTATTTTAATAATGGTTAATTCAGTTTAATTTTTTTATCCATTCAAAAATACGAAATTTGTTTTTGAAAGGCATTTCACTGAAAACCATTATCTTTGGGCTAAATAGCTTTAAAATCATTATTGTCCGATAAAAGTACAAAATAGAATTTATATATGCTAATTTATTTGATTATCAGTTAGTTAATTTTATGTTTTTGGGTTTTTATAAAGTAAGCCCACTAAAATAAATCGTATTGTAAGTTTGTTGGTGCTATTTTTT
>CAMCUO010000032.1 GCA_945879015.1 Chitinophaga pinensis
ATTTTTGATGCTGTTCGTGCAAGAAGTATACAGCGTAAAATGTATGATAAAATTGACGTTCCTTATTATGAGAGATCGAAATATGTTTCTAATCCAAACAATGGATCCTTGCATAATTTTGGTGCAGCTGTGGATGTTAGTATTATTGATGCACACGGAATTGAATTAGACATGGGAACAGCTTATGATTATTTTGGTGAATTGGCTTATCCAAGAGAAGAAGAAAGAATGATTGAAGAAGGAAAATTAACGCATATCCAATTACTCAATAGAAAATTGCTTCGAGAAGTAATGGAATCAGGAGGCTTTATGGGAATAACAACCGAGTGGTGGCATTTTAATTCCTGTTACAGAAAAGAAGCGTATGAAAAATATAAGATAATAGAGTAGTTTTCATTTTATGATAATAAATAAACGAATATAAAGTCTTCGACTCCGCTCAGACTGAAAGTTCTGTTGTCACACTGAGCGGAGTCGAAGTGCTTACGAAGCGTTTGTGAAATTATCTAATGCTGAAATGTAATCGAGAACTAAAACAAATAACCATACTTCTGATTCAGAAATTTACTATTATCTCTTCCTCGTTTCGTTTTAAAAATATCATGACTTACGGAAAGCATAATTTCATGAGAACCACTGTTGTGTTTTTTTAATCCGCCAATTTGAATATCATAGGAATAACTGACCTGATAATTTCCGAAAAATGTATATCCTAGATGTATAGCAACAGCATCGCGTAAACGAATAGAAAAGCCCGTAAATACTTGCTCCAAAATGTGCACTCGTAAAGTGTAATCCAACATCATTGGAGCACCTTTTACATATTGTCCATACAATGTACTTTCCCATACATAATTAGGGTTGTTTGAAAAATTATATCCCAATGTAAAATTTACTTGTGATACATATTTAATAGTTCCTTTTTTTGTAGTATCGTTTTTGTAAAGTTCTGCTGTAGATTGCATTAAATGCAAACCACTAGCACCAAAATGAAATCTATCATTGTATAAATAAAATCCTGCGCTTGCATCGGTTGCCCAAGTGCTGTTGCTTAGACTTTGGTCAATGGATGGATCTTGATTGTGATGCAATGTGATGTAATTTCCATTCAAAGTATATTTTGTAAAATTTCCTGCTAGTCCGGCCGACAGCTCACAATCAGGAAAGCGAAGGTGGTATGCGTAGGCGGCTCCAATATTCATTTGTTTAGAAGGTCCAATTTTATCTTGCATTAAATATAATCCAGCACCCATTTTACCTTTCATAAATCGGCTATGTACTCCTAAACTAAAAGTTGTTGGTGCTCCTTCATACCCAACCCATTGTTTTCTATAATTTAATCTCGCATCTAATAATCTTTTTGTTCCTGTAACACCAGGATTAAGAATAAATGCATTGTTTTTATGCTGGGAGTAATAAGGTAATTGCTGAGCATCACAAAATAATGTTGCAAAACAAAATAGAATAATATGTAAACTTTTCTTTATCAAAATGTCTAATCAATAATTGTAACTGTGCCGTTCTTTTTACCTTTTTCATCACCTAATTCTAAGACAAAAAAGTAAGTTCCTTCAGGTAAATCCTCTCCAAAAGCCTTGCCATCCCAACTGTTTGTATAACCACTTGTTTTATAAACCAACTTTCCATAACGGTTATATATTTCCAATCTATTGTTCGGATATTTATAGATATTGCCTATGTACCAATTATCATTATTTCCATCACCGTTTGGAGTAAACGTATTGTAAAACACAAGTTCTTCACTTGGAATAACTGTTACAATTACTGAGTCATACGCAGGACATTTATTTGAATCATCTGTTCCATATAAATAATATGTAGTTGTAACTATTGGTTCTACATCTGGGTTTGCAGTAAATTCATAAACCACAGGTTCTGGACTCCATGCGTAATAAAAGCCGCCAGTAGCAGTTAAAATAGTTACTTCTCCTTCAAAAATGGTAACATCAGACCCAGCACTAATGTTGGGAGTGGGAATAATTGTAACAGTGACTTGATCAGTTTTAGGTGGACAAGCTGCTGTGGTTGCTGTTAATGTATAAGTGATAGTAGATAATGGATTAACAGAAGTAGGTTTAGGCAATGTATTATTATTTAAAAAAGTTGTTGGCGACCAGGAATAAGTCACTCCCATACCAGTTACATTTAAATCAGCTCCAAGGAGTGCTGAACTGTTTTCGCAAATGCTAGTATCATTTCCAGCATTTGTATAAAAAACATAATTTAGAGAAACAACAACAATATCTGTAGCAACAGCACCTGTATCATCTGTTACAGTCAAAGTATAAGTAACATAATCTAATGGTGTGCAAATAGGATTTGGTGATGTTGTACTGCTTAAGAAAGCTGCAGGACTCCATGAATACGTATAGGGCGCTAATCCTCCTGTTGCAGGAGAGGCAATGCCTATAGAAGTGCTTGTGCCCGGACAAATATTTTTATCTGAACCAGCATTTGCCGAAAGTTGAGCAGATAAATGGCTGCAAATAATAATTAAAAAGACGAATACTAAAAGTACGTGTCTGTATATTTTATTCATAGGATAATAAAGTAATCTTGATAGCAAATGTAGCTATATAAATTGTAAATCAAAAGCTCTTTTTGCCGACAGAAATTAGGTTTCGGTCTATGTATTATAAAAAAAATCCTGGATGTTCGGGATTTTAAAACGGAATATGAAAATTATATCTATTTTGTAGGAAAATAATTACTAGTTTTCACGAAATTTATTTTTAGAAAAAAATTGGAAAAACATATCCTAAGTAAATCAACATTTCTGCGAGGATTACAATGTTCAAAATCATTGTATCTCTACAAATATTTTATCCAAAAAAGAGATTCTATTTCCACAGAACAACAAGCCATTTTTAATAGAGGAAACAATGTCGGCTTATTAGCTCAAAAGCTTTTCCCTGGAGGTGTTGATGCGACTCCTGCAAAGCGTTCAAACAATATTGAAGCAGTTGAAAAAACAAAAAAACTGATAGAAAGTGGAGTAGAGGTAATTTACGAAGCAGCATTTCAACACAATCAAGTGCTTGCTATTCTTGATATTTTGGTTAAAAAAGACAATGAATGGTATGCTTATGAAGTAAAAAGTTCAACCAAAATTTCTCCTACATATTTATTAGATGCATCCTTGCAATATTGGGTAATTAGCAATTCAGGAATTCCGCTAAAAGACATTTCACTTATCATTATCAATAACCAGTATTTAAGAAGTGGCGATGTTGATTTGAAAGGACTTTTTTCTATAAAATCTGTTTTAAAAAATGCACTTGAAAATCAAGAATTAGTAGAAGAAAATATCAATTCATCCATGTCAGTTGTAAATACAGCTGTTGAGCCTGATGTCAAAATTGGCGAGCATTGCTTCAGTCCATATAACTGTGATTTTATGGGAAATTGCTGGAAAAGTGTTCCTCAAAATTCTATTTTTGAAATAACCGGAGTAAAAAAAACGGAGCTGTTTGACTTGTATAATAAAGGCTACAAGACCATTGACCAAATTCCAGAAATAAATGAGCTTGATAAAAATGTAAACATTCACATTCAAGCTATTAAAAAAAATGAAGCCCACATTGATAAATCAGCTATAAATATATTTCTTGAAAAAATAAAGTATCCTGTTTTTTTTATGGACTTTGAAACGTTTATGCCGGCAATTCCTTTGTATGAAAAGACAAAGCCTTATCAGCACATCCCTTTTCAATATTCCTTGCATTATAAAAAAGACAAAAATTCAGAGCTAGAACATTTTGAATTTTTAGCAGATCAGCATACTGACCCTCGAAAATCATTTGTGGAAGCTCTTTTGAAAGACACTGAATCTGCAGGAACAATTTTAGTTTATGATATTTTGATGGAAAGAAATGTATTGAACGGATTGAAAAAAGATTTTCCGGAATACAGCTCCGAAATAGACATTCGTTTAAGCAGAATGGTAGACCTTGTTCAACCATTTCAGGAAAGAAGTTATTATCATCCTGCAATGAAAAATTCTTTTTCAATTAAAAATGTTTTACCTGCTTTAGTTCCAGAATTAAGCTATTCGAATTTAAAAATTGCTAGCGGAAGTGTTGCTATGATTGCCTTTGAAAACTTGAGTAAAGAAACAGATATGTTTAGAGCATTGGAAACTCGTGAACAACTTTTAGAATATTGTAAGTTGGATACGCTTGCTATGGTAAAAATTTTCGAGGTACTGGAAGGAGTTGGATAAAAAAATCTTTGTTGTGCGTAAGCCCCTCTCCAATTTGGAGAGGGGTTGGGGAGAGGCTAGAAACGCTCCAATTTAGAAAAATAAAAATCACCTTCAATTTGTGCATTCTCATCGCTATCAGAACCATGAACTGCATTTGCAGCAATTGATTTAGCATAAATTTTACGAATTGTTCCTTCGTCTGCCTTTGTTGGATCCGTAGCTCCAATTAATGTTCTGAAATCTGCAACAGCATTCTCTTTTTCTAAAATAGCCGCTACAATTGGTCCAGAAGACATATAGCTTACTAACTCACCATAAAACGGGCGCTCTTTGTGTATTTCATAAAATGTACCTGCTGCTTCAGCTGATAGTTTTGTGTATTTCATTGCTACAATTCGAAACCCTGCTTCGTTAATCATCTTTAAAATCCCGCCAATAGAGTTGTTCTCAACTGCATCTGGTTTAATCATTGTAAATGTTCTATTTGTTGCCATTGCTTTTTGTTTAATTAAAATTCGGGTGCGAAATTAGAAAAAATATCTTCATCTCAAACAAATAAAGATTGCTAAAAAGACGAGCTTTTATTGTAAATTTGTACTCTGCGATAAAGAATCATATAGAACACAAGTGTGAGACATGTTTAAAACACATAGTTTTATAAGGGAAGGGAATATTGGAAGGGTTTGGTTACTTTTCATAGAAAAATAAATTTTTTACATAGAATTAACTCGTTAAAATAATCTCTTATGTGTTTGAAGCTTGCTTCAGTACTATGTAAATAAGCAAAGATTAAATTTTTTCAAAATAAAATAGAAATAGATTAAAACTGGGAATAAGCATTATAGAAATAATAAAAAACTATGTGTCTATGTGTTAAAAAAAACACCCCGCAATGCTGAAGTACTCTTATGAACGCAAAAGAAATAAAAGACGTAAAATCGCTTTTAAATAAGCCTAAAAATATTGTAATTGTTACACATTGGTCGCCAGATGGAGATGCGATGGGTTCCTCACTAGGCTTATATAATTACCTTATTCAGTTGAAACACAAAGTGACTGTCATTACTCCAAATGATTATCCCTCGTTTTTGTTTTGGTTGCCTGGAAATAAAAAAGTAATCGATTTTTCTAAAAAGCCTAAACCTGCTAAATCATTGGTAGCTAAGGCAGATATTATATTTTGTCTTGATTTTAATTCTTTAAAACGAATAGATAAATTAGGCGATGAAGTAGGAAAAGCTAAAGGAATAAAGTTTATGATTGATCACCATTTGCAACCTGAAAATTTTGCAAAATACATGCTCCATAGTGTAAAAGCTTGTTCTACCTGTGAACTTGTTTTCGAATTAATTCAGTTGATGGGACATAAAAAGCTGATGAATAAAGATATTGGAAATTGCTTGTATACAGGCATTATGACTGATACAGGCTCTTTCCGTTTTCCTTCTACGACTGCTAAAACCCACAAGATTATTGCTTCATTAATTGAAGCAGGAGCAGAAAATGGCGATATACACAATCGTATTTATGATGGCAGTACAGAAAATAAAATAAAACTTTTAGGATACAGTTTAAGTGAAAAATTGAAAGTGTTCAAAGAATATAAAACTGCTTATTTCAGTCTAACAGAAGCGGAATTAAATAGATACAAGTATCAAAAAGGAGATACAGAAGGTGTTGTGAATTATGCTTTATCCATTGAAGGCATTCGTTTTGCAGCTTTTTTTGTTGAACGTGATGGAATAATTAAAACATCCTTTCGTTCTCAAGGGAGTTTCGATGTAAATGTATTTGCGCGAAAACACTTTAGTGGTGGTGGTCATGCAAATGCTGCAGGGGGGATGAGTCAGTTAAGTATGGCTGAAACACTTCAGAAATTTGAAAATTTGTTACCAGAATACAAAACTGCTTTAAATCGTAAATAGATGATTTTTAAAAACTATTCTTTTATAGCTTTTGTCTACGCAAGTACCATGCTTCAATTATCTTGTGGCAACAACGAAAAGGAGCTTACTCATAAAACCAATTTTGCGACCAAAGAAGGGAAGGATAAGTTAATTGAGGCGAATAAAATTTATGTTAAAAAAGAAAGCGATGAAATTGATCAATACATAAAGCATAAAAAGTGGGAAATGATCGCTACTGGAAGTGGATTGCGCTATATGATTACTCAAAAAGGAACAGGAGTAATGCCAAAAACGGAACAGCAAGTAAGATTGAATTTCAATGTGAAATTATTAGACGGTACACTTTGCTATTCCTCCGATTCAACAGGTGCTTACGAGTTTGTGGTTGATAAAACCAGTGTAGAAACAGGCTTACATGAAGGAGTAAAATATATGCATGTTGGCGATAAAGCTACAATTATTCTTCCATCGCATCTTGCTTACGGCTTAATTGGCGATGAAAAACGCATTCCTCCAAGATCTTCTGTTTTATATGAACTAGAATTACTTTCTGTAAGATAATAAATTGAAAATCATTTATTTATATATATTATTTGTAGTTCTAATTCTTGCATCTTGTGGCAACAATTCTCCCTATCAAGGCTATACCGAAACCGACTCAGGATTATATTACAAATTGCAAGTAATTGGTGATGGAAAACGCAAACCAAACATTGGCGATTATCTTCAATTAATCATTACTTATAAAACAGAAAAAGATTCAGTATTCATGGACACTTATTCAAGCAATGATATGGGAATGGTGATTCTTCCATTCAATCATTCTTCGTTTGAAGGTAGTTTTGAAGAAGGACTAAGCACGATGAATGAAGGAGACAGTGTTTCCTATATGGTTGATGCAACAAACTTATTCACGAAATTTTTTAAAGTGGAATTGCCAATTTTCTTTAATCCTGGAAGTAAAGTTAAGATGGATGTGAAACTTCATAAAATATTGAATCAGTCTGAATACGAAGCAGAGCTTGTTCGTTACCAATCCTTAGTAGAAGATAGAGATATCGAAGAACAAAGGAAAATCCAGCTTTTTGTTGATACTTCCAATGCTTCTTATTCTAGATTACAAAATGGAATGTATTATTTGCCTATAACACAAGGCTCGGGAGCTGTTCCAGAGAATGGAAATATCATTAAAATCAATTATACAGGAAGTTTTTTATCTGGTAAGACTTTTGAATCTACTTATGATCGTTCTCAGCCAATGGAGTATGTTTGCGGAGAACAAGAACAAGTAATTAAAGGCTTTGAAACTGCAATAAGTTTGATGAATGAAGGCGCAAAAGCAAAATTTATTATACCTTCGCACCTCGCTTTTGGAAAAGATGGTTCTTCAACTGGAATTATCCCACCTTATACGGCAGTTATTTACGAAATAGAATTACTAAATTTAACTAAAAAATAATAATTAAAAATGAAAATTACTTTTGCAAAATCAATGGTGGCAATTGCTATGGGTGTTGTACTAACATTCGCATCATGTTCAAACTCTCCTTATCCTGATTACGATTCTACAGAAAACGGATTGTATTATCAGTTTTTTAAACAAGATGAAAATGCTGTAAAGCCTCAAGAAGGTGATATTGTACGTTTAGTTATGTCGTATAAAAATAGTGCAGATTCTGTTTTGTTTGACTCAAGAGTTGGCAATCCAAGCGGAACAAACTACATTGAATTTCCTTTGCAAAAATCTACTTTCAAAGGTAGTTTCGAAGAAGCATTAGCAATGATGGGACTTGGAGATAGCGCTAGTTTCATTATTAGTGCTGATTCAGTTTATTTAACAACGTTTAAAGCTCCAGCACTTCCACCATACATTGTAAAAGGAAGTATGTTAACTTTTGAAGCTAAGCTAGAGAAAATTATTTCAAAAACGGAAGCTGAAGCTGAAAGAAACAAGCAAATGGAAGCACAAAAAGCAATGATGGCTAAGCGTCAAGGTGAAGAAGCAATCATTTTTGCAAAATATTTAGCTGATAATAAAATTACTGCAAAACCAACTGCTAGTGGCTTATATTATATTGAAAGCAAAAAAGGAAATGGAAAAAAACCTAAGGCAGGTGAACTTGTGAAGGTTAATTATACAGGTAAATTATTGGATGGAACTGTTTTTGATACTAGCGATGAAGTAGCTGCAAAAACTGCTGGTATATTTGATGAACGCAGACAACCATACGAACCATTGGAATTCCCTGTAGGACAAGGTGGAGTAATTCCTGGTTGGGACGAAGGATTATTGTTGATGAGCGTTGGTTCAAAAGGACAATTAATTATTCCTTCTTCAATTGGTTACGGAGCTCAAGGTAGTGGACCAATTCCTCCATTTTCTCCATTAGTTTTTGACGTGGAATTAGTTGCAGTTAGTCCAGCACCCCCTGCACCTAAAGGTCAAGTAATTCAAGGACAAAAAGTAAACTAGATTATAATATTTTTTAGAGATGAAGAAAATAATAACCATTCTCCTAGCACTTACATCCATTATGTTAAGCGCACAAGATAAACCAGCAAATCCACCTACTGCAAAGCCAGGTGTAAAAGTCAAAAAACCGAAAACCGTGAAAACAGCGTCAGGATTAGAATATACAATTACTACAAAAGGAAGTGGAAAACAACCAATGAATGGTGATAAAGTAATTGTTCATTATACTGGTAAACTTACCAATGACACAGTGTTTGATTCTTCTGTAAAACGTGGGAAACCTTTTGATTTCAAATTAGGTGCTGGAAATGTAATTAAAGGCTGGGATGAAGCATTTTTATTGCTTCAAGTAGGAGACAAAGCAACCATTAAATTTGGACCAGAACTTGGTTACGGAGCGAATGCAACAGGAGCTATTCCAGCTAACTCAACACTAATTTTTGACATTGAATTGATTGATGTAATTGAAGGAATTAGACCTTATGATGTAAAAGGTAAAGACACATTAAAAACAAAAAACGGTGTACAATACATTATTGTAAAAGCTAACAAAACAGGTGAACAAGCCGTTGTTGGTACGGTTGCTGATTTTCATTATGCTGGATATTTCAGAGATGGAAAAATTTTTGATAACTCATTTGATCGCAATCAACCTTTATCTGTTAAAATAGGACAAGGACAATTAATGCCAGGTTGGGATGAAGGTGTTTCTATGCTTCGTAATGGCGAAAAAGCAAGATTGATTATTCCTGCCGCATTGGCATTAGGAGAAAAAGGGTATCCACCATTAATTCCGCCCAATACAGATTTAGTAATGGATATTGAAATGATAAACGTGAAAGTTATTGTTCCTCCTGCATTGTTTGATATTAAAGGCTTAGAAGAAAAAGTAACGACTACAGGTTTGAAATATTATGAAGTGAAAAAGGCGGGTTCAGCCGTTAAAGCTGCTGCTGGAAAATCAGTTAAAGTTCATTACTCAGGATATCTTGCAGATGGAAAAATGTTTGATTCGTCTGTTGAAAGAGGTGAACCAATTGAGTTTCCTTTAGGACAAGGTCGCGTTATTCCAGGTTGGGATGAAGGTATTGCAATGATGAGTGTTGGAGATAAATTGCGTTTGGTTATTCCTTATATGTTGGCTTATGGCGAACAAGGCCGGCCACCAATGATTCCAGCTAAAGCCGATCTTACTTTTGATGTGGAATTAATAGAAGTAAATGATGCACCAACACCAGAACAACATGGTCCAGGTGACGGACATAATCATTAAAAAATAGCTTTAAAAATTAAACGCTCTGTTTTTATTAACAGGGCGTTTTTTATTTCTTTTTTATCTGTCCAATTAGCTCTATAGCAAAAGAGTATCTTTGAGATGAATTTCTAAACCTTTCAATGAGCGATAAAAACAGGTATTTACAACCTTTTATTATGGTAATTACAATTACTATAGTGCTGCTTGTACTTTCACAATTTAATACTGAATTCACTATTGCTGGTTATAAAACAAAAAAAATTGCACCACTTTCTGATATTATGCAAAAGGGAATATTTAAAAAAGTTCCTTTAACTCATACTGTTATTACAGATTCGATAATCGCAAAAGATAGCTCTGATTATGCCTTGCGCCAAACAGACTCTAGCAATATTTTTGATTTTGAAAATGATACAACATCAGCATTGGCACATTTTTTTCAATCATTAAATCTTATTAAAAAGAAAAAAAGTAAAACACGAATCGCTTATTTTGGTGATTCTATGATTGAAGGAGATCTAATTTCGCAAGATTTACGTGAATGCATGCAAGATTTATTTGGTGGAGACGGTGTTGGCTATGTTCCAATTACATCAATCGTTTCAGGATTTCGTACAAGTGTATTTCATTCGTTTGATGGTTGGACAACGTATAATTTACTAGAAAACATCCCTGCTGGGCATTCACTTGGAATTGCTGGTTATTGTTTTGTTCCAAATACTTTTGATGTTGTTGATACAAACAATACAACTGCTGGAAGTTCTGTTAAATATACAGCTGTTAAAAGAACGCATTTGAATCGGTTTTATGAAACAAAACTTCTATATGGAAAAAGTGAAGGTGAAAATTATGTGATTGTTAATGGTGGACGCTATGAACTAAGTGGAACTAAAGAAGTAAACCAATTAGAAATAAATAGTTCTACACAGCAAATAAATGCAAAGTTTCAGTGTAAATCTCCAATTGATATTTATGGATTTAGTTTAGAAAGTGACAGTGGAGTATTTGTAGATAATTTTTCTTTCAGAGGAAATTCAGGATTACCGATTTCAAAAATCAAACAAAGTATTTATTCTTCTACTAACGAATGTTTGGAATACGATTTAATTATTTTAGAATACGGACTAAATGCTGTGAGTCCTGTAGTAACAGATTTTTCATGGTACGAGAGAGGAATGAATGCAGCTATAAAGCATATTCAGGCAAGTTTTCCAAATACTAGTATTTTATTGATTAGTGTAGGCGATAAAAGTTATCGGAAAGATGGAGTTTATCAAACCGATCCAAGCGTTCCTATTTTAGTGGAAGCACAAAAACGAATGGCGAAAGACAATAAACTTGCTTTCTGGAGCTTGTATGAAGCAATGGGCGGAAACGGTTCCATGGTGAAGTGGGTGGAAGGCGATACAGCGTTTGCAAACAAAGATTATACGCACTTTAATTTCAAAGGTGCTCACAAAGTCGGAAAACTATTGTTTAGTAAAATTATCACCGAGTATAACGATTACAATAAAAAACAAAATCAGAAGTCTATAAACTAATTGAATTGTATGTTTTTGAAAACAAATAAATATTTGAGGTTGTTTTTTTGTCTTGCATCTTGTGCCTTGCTACTTGATACTGTTTATGGCCAAACCATTGATACTTCCGTTTACAAGCAATACACTTTTATTAAACATAATTTAAATAAAATTGAAAATGATAGTACTTCCTTGGCTTTTTTCTATGAAAAATTATATCAATTAGAACAAAAGCAAATTACCCGTGTAAACATCACTCATATTGGTGATTCGCACATTCAAGCTGATAATTTATCTGGATTGGTTCGCCAAAAAATGCAATTAAGATTTGGAAATGCAGGCAGAGGATTAATCTTTCCTTATCGCTCCGCAAAGAGCAATGAACCCAGTTCATACAAAACAATTACAAATGTTGCTTGGGATTATAAACGCAATGTTTTTTATGAAAAGCCATTGCCTATCGGAATAAGCGGTTTTACAATTGAAACTAATGATTCCTTGGCTGAAATAAATTTAATGGTGAAAGACCAGCCTAAACTGGGATATAGCTTTACTAAGTTTACATTGTTTCATGAAAAAGGACAAAACAATTTTGACATTAGTATTTGTGATGATTTAAATTGTGAACGCGGTATGTTTAAGTCGACTGATAAATCAACCAATGCTTTTGTTTCAGAATTAAAGTTTGAAAAACCTGTTCGTCAGATTTATTTGAGAAACAAATGTGCAGATACGCTCAATCAAAAGTCTACTCGTATTTACGGAATGTTATTAGAAAACGATTCTACAGGTGTTTTGTACAACATGATAGGCGTTAACGGTGCAGAATACCGCCATTATTTAATGTCGAAATACTTCACTCAGCAATTATCTTATTTGAGCTCCGATTTAATGATTATTTCTTTGGGCACAAACGAAGCTTATTCAGCAGGTTTCGACAAAGATCTTTTTTACCGTAGTATCGATTCATTGGTTTTAAGTATAAAGGCGATTAATCCAAATGTAAATTTTGTTATTTCAACACCTCCCGACTCTTATCGCAGAACCAAGAAAGGAAGAGTAAAAAATCCTGATATGAAATTGGCTAGAGAAACTGTTGTTGATTATTGTTTAAAAAACAATGTGGCTTACTGGGATTTGTTTGAAATTATGGGTGGTTACGGCTCAATGGGAAAATGGTATGCAATGAAATTAACTGTAAAAGATAGAGTGCATTTTTCGGGAAGAGGCTATCAAATTCAAGGCGATTTGTTTTATAATGCTTTGATGGATGGATTTGAAGAATATAAAAAAGGAAAGAAGTAAGATAATGGAAAACACACCCCTGGCCCCTCTCGAGAGGGGAATGGTTTATTGCTACGACAAAGAATTAATATAATATGAATAATTTTATTTAGAACTATAATTTAAAAATTTACGAAAATTTATTCCCCTCTAGAGAGGGGTTAGGGGTGTGTAAAATTTACGAAGACTAATGCATGTTTGATTTCCATTTAGATATCGACAAACTCATTTCGCAATTGACTTACAATGCGAAAGACCCGCTATTGTTCAATAGTGGCTTTTTTCTTTTTTTCTTTTGCATATTTTTGTTAGGGTATCAATTTTTATACAAACGCAAATTAACACGTGTTTTATACTTCACCATCTTCTCTCTTTATTTCTTTTACAAAGCATGCGGATTCTATTTCGGATTTATTTTATTGTCGGCAGTTGTAGATTTCAACTTAGCCAACTGGATATACACAGCAACAACAAAAGGAAGAAAAAATGCCATTCTGATTTTTAGCATAGTAATTAATCTTGGTTTGCTTTTCTATTTTAAATACACCGACTTCTTTATTGAAATTATCAACGACTTAAAGATAGGGCAGGTAAAGCCATTGAACCTTATTTTACCAATTGGGATTTCCTTTTACACATTTGAAAATTTGAGTTATACCATTGATGTATATCGAGGAAAATTCAAACCAGTTAATAGTTTTTTAGATTATTGTTTTTTCCTTTCATTCTTTCCAAAGCTTGTGATGGGTCCAATTGTAAGAGCCTCCGACTTTATTCCACAAATCCGGAAAGACATTCACATTACAAAAGAAGATATAGCAAAAGGCTTGTATCTTATATTGGGAGGCTTGTTTAAGAAGGTCGTCATCTCGGATTACATTTATGTCAACTACGTTCAATATATTTTTGATGATCCAGCTCGGCATTCAGGAATTGAATGTTTGATGGGCGTTTATGGTTATGCCATGGTTATTTATTGCGATTTTTCTGGTTATTCCGATATGGCAATTGGTATGGCACGTTGGATGGGCTTTACAATAAACGACAATTTTGATTCTCCTTATAATTCAAGTAGCATTACAGAATTCTGGAGAAGATGGCACATGTCGCTTTCATCTTGGTTGAAAGACTATCTCTACATTTCGTTAGGTGGAAATAGAGTAGGGCGGTTCCGACAATATTTGAATTTAATGATAACAATGATTCTTGGCGGCTTGTGGCATGGTGCTCATTTTAATTTTATTGTTTGGGGAGCAATGCATGGATTAGCCTTGGCTTTTGATAAAATGAGGATGTCTATTAAAATCCTAAATCCTAAATCCAAAATTTTTAAAATATTCGGAGTAATTATCACCTTTCATTTCGTTTGTCTGTGCTGGGTATTCTTCAAAGCAAGCTCATTTAATGCCGCAGAAATCATCTTAACTCAAATCTTTACAAACTTTAATGGAACTGCTTGGCGACCAATGTTACAGGCTTATGGAGTTGTATTTGGAGTTATGTTTTTGGGTTATATCATTCATTTTTTACCAAAAGTATACGAAACGTTCTCCGTGCTTGTGCTTTCCAAGATAACAATGGTAGGCCGTATAGCCATTATGCTAATCTTTATATGGATTATTATCCAAGTAAAGCAAGCTGAGCAGGTAATGCCTATTTATCTGCAGTTTTAATAATATCACAAAGATTTTTGTCATTTAAATACAAATTCCTATATTTGCAGTCCGAAATTAAAAAAAGAACATATTTAATACAAAATACAATGTCAAGAGTTTGCGAAATAACAGGAAAAAAAGCGATTGTAGGTAATAAAGTATCTCACTCAAACACAAAAACGAAACGTAAGTTCAATGTGAATTTACAAACTAAGAAGTTCTATTTACCTGAAGAGGATAAATGGATTACTATTCGTATCTCTACATCTGCTCTTAAAACGATTAACAAGAATGGTATTGCTGCTGTTGTTAAAAAGGCTAGACTAGAAGGCCACTTGAAAAAGTAATTTTTACACAAGCGGTATAGATTATATATGGAAACGTTACTACTTTTGTGGTAACGTTTTTTTATTTAAGACTTATCGTTTGCTTTTCGCAAACGGTTAGTCTTAAAAATCCCGCTAAATGCGGAAGTTTTGTATTGATATAAAATGTTATGAAAACCCTTAAAACACTCTTTCTTCTTTGCATCTCCTTATCTGGCTTCTCTCAAAGCTATGATAAAGATATACTTTCCAAAGAATTCCATAAAGGAAGAAGAGAAGCACTTCGTAAATATCTTCCAGAAAACTCCTGCGCAGTTATTTTTGCTGGAGCAGAACGCCAACGGGCAAACGACACAAAGTTTATTTACCATCAAGACCCTAATTTCTACTATCTCACAGGCTTATTAGAGCCAAATGCAATGCTCATCATCTTTAAAGAAGAGCAAACCTATTACGATACAATAAAATCGAACGAACTTATTTTTGTTCAAGATCGTGATGCTGCCAAGGAATCATGGACTGGTAAAATAATGGGAAGAAATGGAGTTATGACTCAGTTGGGATTTGCTGAAGTATTAATAAACAATCAATTTGCCGATTTTAAAGTAGATTTTGCTCATTTTGATAAAGTATATCACCTTGAGTTTAATAATGATGTGAGAGACAATAAAAACGATAAAGGTGATTTGTTTAGTCTTATTAAGCATTTTAGAATAAAAACTTCTAATATTTCCAAAAGTATAGATAACATAAATTTGGCTGTTTGGATGGGAAGTTTGAGAGAAATTAAAGAACCTGAAGAAATGTTGTTGATGCGAAAAGCAATAGATATGACTTGTTTGGCACATGCAGAAATTATGAAAGCATTGGAGCCTGGAATGAAAGAATATCAAGCACAAGCTGTAGTGGAATATATGTTCAAAAACCAAGGATCAGAATACGTTGGATATCCTTCTATTGTTGGCGGAGGAGAGAATTCATGCATTTTACATTACGAAACAAACAGAAAGAAATTAGACAATAAAGATTTGCTTGTTATTGATGCCGGTGCCGAATACCATGGTTATACAGCCGATGTTACGCGTACTTTGCCAGTTGACGGAGTGTTTTCATCAGAAGAAAAAATCATTTATAATATTGTTTTGGAAGCTCAAGAAGCGGGAATTAAAGCATGTGTGCCTGGAGCAGAATTTAGGGCTGCACATAAAGCTGCTGTGGCAGTTATCCAAAAACGATTAGTAGAACAAGGGATAATCGTTAATCCTAGCGACTTTATGGACTATTTCTTTCATGGAACATCACATTACTTGGGATTAGATGTGCATGACCCAGGAAACTACGGAAAACTTACTCCAGGTAGCATTATTACGGTTGAGCCTGGTGTTTATATCCCTTCTGGTTCCAAATGTGACCCTAAATGGTGGAATATCGGTGTTCGTATTGAAGATGACGTTTTAATTACTACCGGAGTTCCTGAAGTATTATCGGGTCATTTACCTAAAAAAGTAGAAGAAGTAGAGGCCTTGATGAAGGAAGAAAGTCTGTTTAATAAGATAAAATAGTAGGAAAGTAGTCTGCCAGCCGTCACACTGAGCATTCTGCGTTGAAGTAGACACTATCGAAGTGTCCGAAAAATTGATTAAATGCTCTAAATATTACTAGAAAGTAGGTTAAGAAGCTATAATTTCATCAAAAACATTGTGCATTTCAATTTAAAATTTTTATATTTGCACTCCAATTTTGAAAAACAACTAACACAATGGCTAAAAAAGGCAGCAGAATTCAGGTGATTATGGAATGTACTGAGCACAAAGACAGCGGGAAACCGGGAACGTCTCGTTACATTACTACTAAGAACAAAAAGAATACCACCGAAAGATTAGAGTTGAAAAAATACAACGCTATCTTGAAGAAAGTAACTCTTCACAAAGAAATTAAATAATCTGTTTATTGTCTAAAGACTGGTTCTGTGGAACTTTGAACTTTAAACTTTAAACTTTAAACTTATACAAAATGGCTAAAAAGGTTGTCGCAACACTTAAATCTGGTAAAGGAAATAACTTTACAAAAGTGATTAAAATGGTAAAATCAGCAAAAACTGGTGCATATTCATTTAAAGAAGAAATCGTTCACAACGATCACATCAAAGATTTTTTATCTAAATAATCTTTATTGATTTGTTATATCTAAAGGCTTCTCCAAACAAGGGGAAGCTTTTATTATTTATACAATTCCCTTTTAGAAAAAGGGTATAAGAGTACTAAACCATTATGGGAATTTTTAGTTTTTTTAGTAAAGAGAAAAAAGAGAGTCTTAACAAAGGTCTTTTCGTCACCAAACAAAGCTTTTTCAGTAAAATGGCAAATGCCATTATGGGAAAAGCTACCATTGATGATGAAGTGCTTGAAAATTTAGAAGAGATTTTAATGTCTTCCGATGTTGGTGTAGACACTTCTTTACGAATCATTGATAAGATAAAAGAACGTGTTTCCAAAGAAAGAAAAGTGGAGACCGAAAAACTCAATGATATTTTGAGAGAAGTAATTGCTGAATTATTAGTTTCAAACGGACAAGAAGATAAAGCAGATTTTGAAACACCAGCAGATAAAAAGCCTTATGTTATAATGGTTGTAGGAGTAAATGGTGTTGGAAAAACAACCACTATTGGAAAGCTTTCTCATCAATTTAGAAACGCAGGAAAAAAAGTAGTGATTGGAGCCGCAGATACTTTTAGAGCAGCAGCGGTTGATCAAATTAAAATTTGGGCAGATAGAACGGACGCTGTTTTAGTTTCTCAAGGAATGAATGCTGATCCTGCTTCAGTTGCTTTTGATACATTAACATCAGCTGTTGCAAAAAGTGCAGATGTTGTAATTATTGATACTGCTGGTCGTTTGCACAACAAAATAAATTTAATGACGGAGCTAACCAAAATAAAAAATGTGATGAAGAAGGTAATTCCTGATGCACCTCATGAAATATTATTGGTTCTGGATGGTTCAACCGGACAAAATGCAATTGAGCAGTGTAAACAATTTACTGCAGCAACAGATGTGAATGCATTAGCGATTACAAAATTAGATGGAACAGCTAAAGGTGGAGTGGCAATTGGTATTTCCGACTCGTTTAAAATTCCAGTGAAATACATTGGAGTAGGTGAGGGAATAGAAGATTTGCAAGTATTTAACAAACATGAATTTGTAGATTCATTGTTTAAACAATAATATTTTTAGTGAAAACAAAAACATTAAAAAAGAATAAAGTTAACGTTGTAACATTAGGTTGCTCTAAAAACATTGTTGATAGCGAAGTTTTGATGGGACAATTGAAAGCAAACAACTTTGATGTGCAACACGAAAGCACCGATGATGATTCAAGTATTATCATTATTAATACTTGTGGATTTATTGATAATGCAAAACAGGAAAGCATTGATACTATTATTCGTTATGCAGATGCAAAAACGGCTGGATTGGTTGATAAAGTATATGTTACAGGCTGTTTGAGCGAACGTTATAAACCAGAATTACAAAAAGAAATTCCGAATGTAGATGGATATTTTGGAACGCGTGAATTACCTCGTTTACTAAAAACATTAAAAGCAGATTACAAACACGAATTAGTTGGAGAAAGATTATTAACGACTCCTCATCATTTTTCTTATTTCAAAATTTCTGAAGGCTGTGATAGACCTTGTTCTTTCTGTGCTATTCCTTTGATGCGAGGCAAACACATTTCTAGATCAATTGAAGATTTAGTGAAAGAAGCAAAACATTTAGCAAAAAATGGCACCAAAGAATTGATGTTAATCGCACAGGATTTAACGTATTATGGTTTGGATATTTATAAAAAAAGAAACTTATCTGAATTATTAAAGAACCTTTCAGATGTGGAAGGGATAGAGTGGATTCGTTTGCATTATGCATTTCCAGCCGGTTTTCCGATGGATGTGTTGGATGTGATGAATGAAAGAAAAAACATTTGTAATTATTTAGATATGCCCTTGCAACACATTAGTGATAATATGTTGAAGAGCATGAGAAGAGGAACTACTAAGCAAAAAACTATTGATTTGGTAAATCAAATTCGCGATAAAGTTCCTGGAATAGCAATTAGAACTACTTTAATTGCTGGTTATCCAGGAGAAACAAAGAAAGATCACGAAGAAATGTTGGACTGGGTTGAACAATCTCGTTTTGAACGTTTAGGAATATTTGCTTATTCTCACGAAGAAAATACGCATGCTTATTTATTAAAAGATGATGTTTCAGCAAAAACAAAACAAGCACGTACCGAAGCTGTGATGGCATTGCAAATGGGAATTTCTTACGATTTGAACCAAAAGAAAATTGGCAAAACATACAAAGTATTATTCGATAAAAAAGAGGGCGATTACTTTATTGGTCGCACCGAATTCGACTCTCCAGAAGTTGATAATGAGGTTTTAGTGAAAGCAGATAGAGACTATGTTCGAGTTGGAGATTTTGCAAACGTAAAAATTACATCTGCAGAAGATTACGATTTGTATGGCGAAGTGGTGTAATCATCGATTTCTTTTTTATTTTCAAAGGAAAGGCATTACATTATTTATATGCTGAAAATTGTTAATATTAATAGAACAGCAATTTGGTTGTTTAGATTTTGCCTTCGAGTATCATTAGTTGTACTTTCAAAACAGCTGCTACGGTTAAGCTATCAGTAATTTTCCCTTCTTCAACCATTTTATACAATTCATCAAAATGAAGTTTTTTCACTTCTAGTTGCTCTGTATCTTCTGGCTCTGATTTTCCAAAACTCAAGTCTTGAGCAATATATAAAATGCAAAACTCATCACTTGCTGAATTACTCAGATGCATTTCTTGAATTTTTGTCCATTTGTTTGCAGTAATTCCTGTTTCTTCTAATAATTCTCGCTTAGCAGATTCCAAGGGTTCAATTTCCCATTTTCCTCCTCCTTCAGGTATTTCCCAGGAATATTGATTTATAGGATAACGATATTGTCCAACTATCCAAGTATTGTAGTCCTCATCCAAAGCCAAAACACCCAAAGCCATATTCTTAAAATTTATAACAGAATATGTTCCTGGATTTCCATTAGGATTGAGTATGTCGTGCTTTGTTAGCCCTATCCATGGCGAATCGTATATTTTTTCGGATTTCAATGTTTTCCAAGGATTCAGTTGTTCGTTCTTTTCCATTACAGGCATTTTTTTACAAATTTAATGCATTAAATCTTTTTAGATTCATAATTCATAATCTATCATTTATAATTGTCATTTAGTTACATTTGTAATAGTATTATGACGCTTAAGAAACATACTATTTCCTTTGAAGAAACAAAGCAGTTTTCAAAACTGTTTATAGAATATATTAATGGAGAATCCAAGCTCCGTAAGTTTTATTCGTATGCACCAGAAATAGCTTCTTTCAAACAAGCTATGGAGGATAAAAGCAAGGAGAATACAAATCGACAATTATTGGTTGATGTATTAAATGCTCAATATTCAAAAATTCAAGATAATTCAATAGCAATAAGCAAAATCAATCTATTGCTTAACAATAACACTTTTACAGTTTGTACAGGTCATCAATTATGCCTTTTCACTGGACCACTTTACTTTATCTATAAAATTATTTCCACAATAAATTTAGCAGAAGCTTTAAAGAAAAAATACCCGGAAAATAATTTTGTTCCTGTATATTGGATGGCAGCTGAGGATCACGATTTTGAAGAAATAAGTTCTATTAATTTGTTTGGTAAAAAACTTGAATGGAACAATGTAAATGCAAAAGGCGCTGTAGGTCGATTGAATCCAGCTTCTTTAAACGTTGTAATTGATGAGTTAAAGCAAATACTTGGTGAGTCAGATAATGCAAAAATATTGATTCAATTGTTTTCAGATGCTTATTTAAAACATGTTACTATTGCTGATGCAACACGTTATATAGTACATCAACTATTTTCAGAATATGGTTTGGTCATTATTGATGCTGATGACGCTCAATTAAAAGCAGAATTTTTGAATATTATTAAAGATGATATTTCAAATAATACAAATTTTAAGATTGTAAACTATACAATTGCTGAATTAGAAAAAATCGGACATAAAGGACAAGTAAATCCTCGTGAAATAAATGTGTTTAGGCTTGCCGAGAATAGTCGTGTGAGGATTGAAGCTGCTTCTGCAGAAACATTAAATTATAATGCAGAGGAATATAGTCCTAATGTTGTTTTACGCCCTTTATACCAACAAAAAATATTACCAAATTTAGCATATGTTGGCGGACCAGGAGAAATAGCATATTGGTTGGAATACAAAGCAATGTTCGAACACCATAAAATTAATTTTCCTGTGTTGATGCCTCGTAATTTTGCAATTTTAAGCGATGAAAAAGCAGAACAACAATTGGAAAAGTTAGGAATTTCAAAAGCAGATTTATTTAAAGATATTAATCAATTAACAAAAGAATTTGTGAGCAGAAATGCTAGTTCAGATGTTTCATTAAAAGAACAAGAGCAAAAACTAACAATAATGTTCAGCGAATTAGCTTCCAAAGTTAGCGCTGTAGATATAACATTAAAAGCTAGTGTAGAGGCAGAGTTTCAAAAAGCTTTGGCTAGTTTGAAGAATATTGAGAGCAAATTAATTAAGTCAGAAAAGCTGAAACAGCAGACAAGCATTAATCAGATTAAAAAATTGAAAGATAAATTTTTACCAGAAGGAATTTTACAAGAACGTTATGATAATTTCGCTCCGTATTATTTGAAATCTGGAAAAAATTTTATTTCAGATTTGAAAGTTGCCTTTGAACCGTTTGAATTTAAAATGTTGATATTAAAATAGTGGAAACAAAACAAGAGAAAACATTATTAGAACAAGGAATTGAATTGCCTTTGATGGAAGAATTTTATACCATTCAAGGAGAAGGATTTCATTCTGGTAAACCTGCTTATTTCATTCGTGTTGGTGGATGCGATGTTGGTTGCCACTGGTGCGATGTGAAAGAAAGTTGGGACGCATCCTTACATCCGCTTACAAATACAGATCTGATTGTTGAGAATGCTAGTAAATTTCCTGCAAAAGCTGTAGTAGTTACTGGTGGCGAACCAAGTATGTACAACATGGATTATATTAGCAAACAATTCAAAGCAAAAGGCATTCAAACATTCATTGAAACATCTGGAGCTTATTTGTTGACTGGAATTTGGGATTGGGTTTGTTTGTCGCCAAAGAAAACAAGCGTGCCATTGCCAGAAAATTTTGCTAAAGCAAACGAATTAAAAATAATCATTCACAATAAAAATGATTTTGAGTGGGCAGAAAAAAATGCAGAAAAGGTTTCAGCAGACTGTAAGTTGTTTATGCAGCCTGAATGGAGTAATAGCAAAGAAATTATGCCTCTGATTGTTGATTATGTAATGGCGCATCCGAAATGGAATGTATCATTGCAAACACATAAATACATGAATATTCCTTAATTGGAATGATAATTGGATTACTAAACACACTATTGACATCACCCTGGGTGCGCCCAACAAGCTCACTTACAGCCGTCACACTGAGCGTAGTCGAAGTGCGATGTCCGAAGGGCGATAGTGATACCGAAATTTTAAATTATAAATATGAAACGCCTTTTTCTTCTTTCTTTCTCAATCGTTTTGTTTTCCTGCAAAGCGCAATTGCCTCCAGGAGAATACACTTCTACCAACAAAAAAGCAATCTCTGCATTTGAAAGTGCAGTAAAACTATTTCAGTCGGGCAAGGATGATGAAGCAGAAAAGGACCTTTTAAAAGCTATAGAAAAAGATCCTAATTTTATTGAACCGCACTTGTTGTATGCTGAAATTCTTCAAGTCAGACGTCAACCTGAAAAAGCAATTGATGAATATGTAAAAGCCATTTCTATCAATCCGGGATTTAATTTGAATAACTTTTATAATCTTGCCACACTTGAGATAAATATTGGAAGATATGAAGATGCGAAGAAAGATTTCGAACGTTTCTTAAAAAAGTTACACATCAACCCAGATACAAAAGAAATTGCGGAGCGGAATCTTGCTAATTGTAATTTCGCATTAAACGCAATAAAAAATCCTGTTCCTTTTGATCCTAAAAATATGGGAACAGCAATCAATACAAATTTGGATGAATATTTTCCTGCTGTTACTGCTGATGAACAAACGCTTTTATATACTAGAAATAATAGAAATGAAGCGAAACCATTTCAGGAAGATTTTTTAATCAGCAAAAAGCTAGATAATGTTTGGCAACCTGCAACCCTTATTGGAGATGGAATAAATACTGAAGGAAACGAAGGAGCGCCTTGTTTGTCGGTTGATGGACAATTGTTATTTTTTGTAGCTTGCCAGGAAAATGCTGCAGGACTTTTTGCAGGCGGAAGAAAAGGTTATGGAAGTTGCGATATTTTTTATTCTGAAAAAGTAGGAGAAAAATGGGCTAAGCCATACAATATTGGAAGTTCAATTAATACAAATCAGTATGAAACGCAACCATCTTTTTCTGCTGATGGTAAGACCCTCTATTTTGTGAGCAAGCGATCTGGTGGAATTGGTGAAACCGATATTTATGTGTCAACATTAAACGTAAATGGAGTATGGAGTGCAGCTCGTAACCTGGGACCACTCATTAATACTCCCGGTAAAGAAGAATCCGTTTTTATTCACCCCGATGGAAAAACATTGTACTTCGGTTCGAACGGACATGTTGGAATGGGAAATTTGGATTTGTATGTTTCTCGGATGGATGACAAAGGACAATGGAGAGCCCCCGTGAATTTAGGTTATCCAATTAACACTTACGGTGATGAAAATAGTATTCTGGTTGCAGCGTCTGGAAATGTCGCGTATTTCGCTTCAAATAGAATAGGCGGCCAAGGTGGATTGGATTTATATCAATTTGATTTGTACGAAGGCGCTCGTCCTGGCAAAGTTACTTATGCAAAAGGAAAAGTATACGATATAAAAACGAAGAAGCCACTTGGAGCACATTTCGAATTGATTGATTTAGAAACGGGATTGGTAATGATGGAATCAAACGCAAACAGCGGTAACGGTGAGTTTTTATTGTGTTTACCGATTGATAAAAATTATATGTTGAACGCATCTATTGATGGATATTTATTTTATTCAGAAAATTACGCTTTAAAAGAATTGACCGATCAAATTAAACCAATTGTGCTGAATGTTCCAATGCAGCCTATTGAATTGGAAAATGTAATGGAATTAAAGAACGTGTTTTTCGAAACTGCAAAATTTGATTTGAAGGCCGAATCAAAAGCGGAGTTGAATAAAGTGGTAGCGTTCTTAGAAAAAAATAAAACCATTACTGGAGAATTAAGCGGGCATACAGATAATGTAGGCGACAAAAAAATGAACCAAGTGTTGTCACAAAATCGTGCAAAAGCGGTATTTGATTATTTAACGATTACTGGAAAAATTGCTCCGAAACGATTATCGTACAAAGGTTATGGTGACACCAAACCAAAAGTAGCTAACGATACAGATGAACACCGTCAAATGAATAGAAGAACGGAGTTTAAAGTGTTAGGGAAATAACCTCATCCGTCCCGCTTCTAGCTGGACACCTTCTCCAAAGGAGAAGGATTTGCTCCGATAAAAAACATTTTCTTAAATTTTATTGTTCTATTTCTAACTTTAGACCATCCTTCGCTACCGTCATCCCTTGCCACGACACGGGATCTCCCAATTAGCAGCGATAAACACGCTCGATAAAAAATATTTCTTTCGAAGCGCTATCTTCTGTTAGTAAATCCAATTATTCTATTTTAATAAAGTTTACTTTACGAAGCATCTCCCTCTCCTTTAGAGAGGGTTGGGGTGAGGTCTTGGTACAAAATTTGCGCATTCATGAGAAAACAAACCTCATGAAAAAATTTACACTCATTTTACTTCCGATAATTATCTTCTTTTGCTCTTTCACAAAACAAGATCCAATCAAAAAGGAAAATTTAATTCAACCACAAGAATTAGCAAATCTAATTGTTAATCCCAAAGCGGTGAAGCCAGTAATTTTTAATGTTGGCAATGTCGACCAAATTAAAGGTGCTATTAATATTGGTGCTTTAAATACGGATGAAGGAATGAAGAAATTTAAGTTTGAAGTCAGCAAAGTTACAAAAGACAAACAAATAGTTGTTTATTGTGGTTGTTGTTCTTCAGATAATTGTCCGAATATTCGCCCAGCCATAAATTATCTTATTGATAATGGATATAAGAATGCTAAAGTGTTGAATATTCCAGTTGGGATAAAAGAAGATTGGGTACAGAAAGGATTTCCGGTTGAGAAATAGTTTGTTACATAAACTCTTCCAACACTCCCAATCCTTGTCTGATAACTTCAAATTCACCTTCGCTGCAATCAACAATTGTAGACGCTTCGTTGTTTCCATAACCTCCTGCAATCACAATATCAACTATGTCTTTGTACTTTTCGTGAATCAATTCTGGGTCGGTAGTATATTCAATTATTTCATCATCATCGTGAACAGAAGTACTCATGATAGGATTTCCTAATTGTTTTACAATTTCCAAACAAATCGTATTGTTTGGAATACGAATTCCTACGGTCTTCTTTTTACTCTTGAATAATTTTGGAACATTGTTGTTAGCTTCTAAAATAAAAGTAAAAGGACCAGGCAAAGCTTTTCTCATCACTTTGTAAATACCCGTGCTGATAGGTTTTGTGAAATCAGCTAAGTGACTTAAATCAGAGCATACAAAAGAGAAATTTGCTTTTTCAGGATCAATACCTTTTATTTTGCAGACACGTTCAACAGCTCTTTGTTTGTTAATATCGCATCCAATTCCATAAACTGTATCTGTAGGGTAAATTACTACACCACCATCTCGCAAGCATTTTACTACTTGTGCAATTTCATCGTAATTTGGTTTTTCTGGATTTATTCGCAGGAGCATTTTTCAGTAGACAAAAGAAAAAGTAGACAAAAGAAAAAAAATAAAAAAGTAGACAATTATTTTAGACATTTTTTTTAATTGTCTACTGCCAACTGTCTACTGAATTAATTACTTTTTAGCGTCTGCCAAAAATTGTGCTAAACCGCTATCTGTTAAAGGATGTTTTAATAATGCAGTAATTGCACTTAATGGACAAGTTACAACATCTGCACCAATTTGTGCGCAGTTAATAATGTGCATTGGATGACGAACAGAAGCAGCTAAAATTTCTGTTTCATATCCATAGTTATCATATATCAAACGAATATCTTCTATCAAACGTAAGCCATCTGTTGAAACATCATCTAATCTTCCGATGAATGGAGAAACATACGATGCCCCTGCTTTTGCCGCTAACAATGCTTGTCCGGCAGAAAACACCAACGTGCAATTTGTGCGAATTTTTTTATTTGAAAAATATTTTATTGCTTTAATACCATCTTTAATCATTGGAATTTTCACAACAATTTGTTTGTGCAATTTTGCTAATGCTTCGCCTTCCTTTACCATTCCAGCAAAGTCAGTAGAAATAACTTCAGCACTTACATCACCAGTTACAATTTTACAGATATCGACATAATGTTTCAAGATATTTTTTTCTCCTTTAATTCCTTCTTTCGCCATCAAGGATGGGTTAGTAGTAACACCATCCAAAACTCCTAAGTCTTGTGCTTCTTTAATTTGTGCAAGGTTTGCTGTATCGATAAAAAATTTCATAATTTATTTAGTTTAAGGTTGGAAAGTTTAAAGTTTAAGGTTTGTTTTATAATTAATACAAAAATAGAAAGTATTACAAATGAAAAGAGCGATGTGGAAAAGTCTTAATAAGTAGATTAGAAAACACAGATTCGTAATATTCGTATAGATTAGTTATCTGTAAAAGAAAAAAGAAGGGGTAAGCTACCTCTAGCACAGCGCTCAACCTAGTACCTTTGCTTGCTTCCGCACCTGGAGGGTTAAAGGGAGCTGCTTGTAAAGGACTTACCCCAACGCGAAAGTACGAATTTTTTTAATCTGAAAAGAAAATTTCTTTAAAGAATGTCGTTGCGAGTCCCGCATTTTCACGGGATGTGGCAATCCCTCACGATGAGTACTAGCATTACGATTATGGAAGAGATTGCCACATCCCGTCCCGATGCTCGGGCCGTGACCCGCAATGACGATACTGATCTTGTTTTCGGTCTACTTTTCTAGTCCTGTTAAAAAAGCTTAATACAATCGTACGAATTAATATTTTGTCTATATATTTGCCAAGTATGAACATTTCAGTTGTAATACCTTTATATAACGAAGAAGAATCTCTACCCGAATTGTGTGAATGGATTGATAGGGTGATGACTACTTTTTCTTATTCGTATGAAATTATCTTGATTGATGATGGCTCCAGAGATAAATCCTGGACTGTGATTGAAGCACTTTCTGCAAAAAATACTAATATAAGAGCCATTAAATTCCGAAGAAATTATGGTAAATCGGCTGCATTAAATGTTGGATTCGAAGCTGTTCAAGGTGATGTAGTTATTACTATGGATGCTGATTTACAGGATTCTCCTGATGAAATCCCGGATTTATATAAAATGATTGCTGTTGACGGACTGGATTTAGTTTCAGGCTGGAAGCAAAAACGGTATGATCCAATTTCCAAAACTATTCCAACTAAATTATTTAATTGGGCTACTCGAAAAGCAAGTGGAATTAATAATCTACATGATTTTAATTGTGGTTTAAAAGCATATAGCAACGCTGTTGTAAAAAACATTGAAGTGTACGGTGAAATGCATCGTTATATTCCTGTTATAGCTAAATGGGCAGGTTTTACAAAGATAGAGGAGAAGGTTGTTCAGCATCGTGAACGAAAATATGGAGTTACTAAATTTGGTTTAGAGCGCTTTATTAATGGGTTTTTGGACTTAATGTCTATCACTTTTGTTTCTAAATTCGGAAAACGGCCAATGCATATTTTTGGTTTTTGGGGAACTTTGTCTTTCGTTATGGGTGGCGGACTCTCCTTATATCTAATTATCGAAAAAGTTTATAAATCGGCTTACGCAATTCCTACACGCGATGTCACTGATAAGCCTTTGTTTTACCTTGCTTTGGTTGCTATGATAATTGGTACTCAACTATTCCTTGCAGGGTTTATTGGCGAACTTATTTCCCGCAGTTCTTCCGATAGAAATAAATATCAAATAGAAAAACGGCTGTAGTCATTGTTATTTATTTAATCTTATAGCAACAAACTTATTTGTAGATTAAAAATAGGGTAGGGCGTTTTGCAATATCAGGAATTTGTTTTTTCCATTCTCCAATACTTTTTGTTTTAATAAATTCTGTAGCGAGTGTAATGTCACATGCTATGCACAATCTTGTTTTAGGCTCACAATTCGATAGAATATCTTCGAGAATGTGCATATTTCGATAAGGTGTTTCAATAAATAATTGTGTTTGACTTTTATTGTAAACAAGTTTTTCTAATTCTTTTATTTTCTTAATTCTTTCTCCTCTTTCTTTTGGAAGATAACCATTGAAAGCAAAACTTTGTCCGTTAAATCCAGAAGCCATTAATCCCAATAGAATAGAAGAGGGACCAACCAAAGGAATTACTTGAATGTTGTTTAAATGTGCTAATCGAACAACTTCTGAGCCTGGATCAGCAACTCCAGGACAACCAGCTTCTGAAATAACTCCAATATTTTTTCCTTCCTGAATAGCATTTAAATACGTAGAAATCTCAATAGGCTTAGTATGTTGATTTAAAGAGTGTAAAATAATTTCTTGCAAAGGCTTTTTAATTCCCAACCTTTTCAAGTAATGTCTAGCCGTTTTTTCGTTTTCAACTATGTATTCATCAATAGTGTTTATCAGCATATTGATTTTAGTAGGAATGACTTCAGCCGTTTCAGCATTTTCGCCGAGGGTAGTAGGAATTAAATAGAGGATGCCTTTTGTAGTCATTTGAATATTGTAAATTATTTTTGGAGCGTTACAACAATGGTATCGCAAGCAGTATCTAATAAATCAAAAACAGTTTGAAACCCTTCTTCGCCACCAAAATAAGGATCTGGTACCGCCATATTTGATCTGGGATGAATTCTGTTTAAAATAAGTTCTACTTTTTCAATATCTTTTTTGTTTCTTGCTAATTCTATAACGTTTGCATAATTGGAACTATCCATTACAAAAATTGTATCGAATTGATCAAAATCGGATACTTTAAATTGTCTTGCCTTTAATTTAGAAACATCAACTCCGTTTTTTAATGCATTGGCTACAGTTCGTTTATCGGGATGTTCACCTATATGATAATTTGATGTTCCCGCAGAGTCAATAAAAACAGGTATGCCAAGTTTGTTTGTTTTATCTCTTAAAATGCCTTCAGCAAGGGGCGAGCGACAAATGTTTCCAAGGCAAACCATTAAAATTTTTTGCATGAGAAATTAATCTTTTAATGGCTTGAAATTGAGAATATAGTATTTGCCTGGAGTATCAATGCGTTCAATTGTACCATTTAATTGAATCGCCAAAATTTTAATTAATTCTAAACCAAGTGTTGAATTCATTGAGGACAATAACTTGCTATCGTAGCCTTTTGCATTATCGCCAATAATAATTGAATATTCTTCATCTGCTGAAATCTTTTTTAATATGATTTCAATTTGTCCGTTTTCTACATCTTTAAATGCATATTTAAATGAGTTGGAAATTATCTCATTTAACAACAAACCTAATGCCCAAATGTTACCTTTAAGATCTTCCGATAGCGAAGTAATATTGGAATTGCTGATATATTTCATATCAGTTACTCTAAGCAATATTTGATTTTTTAAAACCAACAAACCTCTATTTGTTCCTATCCACAATATATTTCGACTATCCTTTTTATAGCAATTAACTTCGAAAGTTTTTAAAGTATCACCTTTAATATGTAAAACTTCAAATCGCTTTCCATTAAATTTTATAATATGATTATCTATTCCAATAATAGAATTATTATTATCATCTGTAACAATAAATTTAATTTTGCTTCCTGAAAATTTAGTTTTTGTCCAATCAAAATTTGCGGAAAATTTTTGACCATCAAAGTGACACAGTTCTCCGTTTTGATTTCCAATTATTAGTCCACGAGATGCATCTTCTGATACAGATGTAATTATTTGGCCGCACAGACCATCTTTTTCTTCATAGGTTTTGAATTCTTTTCCATCAAAACGACATAATCCTCCTCCAGCAGTTCCAATCCATAGATATCCTCTGCTATCTTCATAGATACAATTTATTTCAGATTGGGATAAGCCATCTTCTAAAGAGTAATTACGAAAATTATATAATTGGGCTTTTACTGGAAGTGCAGAAAATAGCAAAAGCAAGGATGCAGCTAGTATAGATGCCGGCCTTTTGATTAGTGCTATTTTCATTGCGAAATAGTTTTTAAAAAAAAATAGGAATCAGATAAATTTACTGATTCCTAATTTTAGTTTAGAGAGTTTTAGATTTTTATTGGATGCTTATTTTTTTGTTCAATTCTTCAATATAGTTCTTGAAACGCTTATCGGTATCCATTAAATTGTTGACCGTACGACAAGCATGTAAAACCGTTGCATGATCTTTCCCACCACAATGCAATCCAATCGTTGCCAATGATGATTTTGTCATACTCTTAGCAAAATACATTGCTATTTGACGCGCTTGAACTACTTCACGTTTACGTGTTTTTGATTTTAATAATTCAAGTGGTAAGTCGAAGTAATCACAAACTACTTTTTGTATGTAATCAATCGATACTTCACGAGCGGTATTTTTTACGAATTTATCAATCATTTGTTTCGCTAGTTCCATAGTGATTGCTTTTTTGTTCATTGACGACTGAGCCAATAATGAAATAAGAGCACCTTCTAATTCACGAACATTTGTTGTAATACTATAAGCTAAGTATTCAATTACTTCTTTTGGAAGATCTAATCCATCAGCATATACTTTTTTCTCAAGGATAGCGATACGAGTTTCTAATCCAGGTGTTTGTAAATCTGCAGCTAAGCCCCATTTAAAACGCGACAATAATCTTTGCTCAAATCCTTGTAATTCTACAGGTGCCTTATCAGCTGTTAAAACCAATTGTTTACCTGTTTGGTGCAAGTGATTGAAAATGTGGAAGAATACATCTTGTGTTTTTTCTTTCCCTGCAAAATATTGTACATCATCAATAATTAATACATCAATCATTTGATAGAAATGAACAAAATCATTTTGGTTGTTATTTCTTACTGAGTCGATATATTGTTGAGTGAATTTTTCTGAAGAAACATAAAGTACTGTTTTATTAGGAAATTCATTTTTAATTTGAATTCCAATAGCATGAGCCAAATGTGTTTTCCCTAAACCTACACCACCATAAATCAATAAAGGATTAAATGCTGTTCCACCTGGTTTGCTCGCAACAGCAAAACCTGCTGAACGAGCTAAACGGTTACAATCACCTTCTACTAAATTTTCAAATGAATAATTAGCATTTAATTGTGATTCAACATTTACCTTTTTTAATCCTGGAATAATGAATGGGTTACGAATGCTGTTTTGATTTAAATCAATTGGCATTGAAACAGAAGGATTTTTTAATTCCTTTTTGTTTGTAGTAGGTATTTTTACTGTATACGGTTTTGAACTATTATTATAGTTATTCTCCATAATAATGCTGTATTCTAATCTTCCTTCAGAACCCAATTCTTTTTTAATTGTTTTCTTTAATAAGGTAATATAGTGCTCTTCTAACCATTCGTAGAAAAATTGACTAGGAACTTGTATCGTTAATACATTAGAACTTAACTTGATTGGTTTTATTGGTTCGAACCATGTTTTAAAA
Source organism: Chitinophaga pinensis (assembly GCA_945879015.1). GTDB lineage: Bacteria > Bacteroidota > Bacteroidia > 2-12-FULL-35-15 > 2-12-FULL-35-15 > 2-12-FULL-35-15. Next base: position 31,499 of record CAMCUO010000032.1, read on the forward strand.
CTTTGTGAACTTACATTGTCTTTAATTATTCCCAGACAACTCTCCCATACTTTAGTAAATGCTTTCTCCATGCTAATCCGTAATTATATATATGTTGAACTTCTTGTTTTCTTCTTTAAAACCCCTGTTTTCAGGTATTACGCTGTAAATATATAGAACTTTACCAAAGTTACATCATTTATGATGAAAAAAAAGTTAAAAATATTTTCAAATAAGTGTTGACTTATTCGAAATTTTTATAGTGTACCCTTCTACAGCCTTTTTTTTGCCTTTTCTTTCGAAAATATAATCAATTCTACCAAGGCGAATTCCGGCCCATCCAACTTGTGCTACTAGTACTTCTTTCCCATCGCGGTTATTGTAAGACACAGGCGTATCAAGGAAAGTATGAGTATGCGCTCCTAAAATAACATCAATATTTTTTGATTGTTTTGCAAGTTCAATATCGCTAATTTTTTTATTTTCATACTTATAGCCAAGGTGAGAAAGGCAAATTACCAAATCACATTTTTGTTCGTTTTTTAGATAATGCGTAGCTTCTGCTGCTTTTACTATTGGGTCGAGATATTTTGTATTTCCCGACATGCGTTTGTCTACTAAGCCCACCAATTCTATTCCTAAACCAAACACTCCAATTTTAATTCCATCTTTCATATAGATTTTATGTGGAATTGTTTTGCCTGCCATTATTGTATCCGAGAAATCGTAATTGCAATTAATGAATGGAAAATTTGCATTTGGCAGCTGTTTTACTAAGCCATCTAAACCATTATCAAAATCATGATTTCCAATAGTAGATGCATCGTATTGCATCATACTCATTAATTTTAATTCCAATTCTCCACCATACATATTAAAATAGGGCGTGCCTTGAAATATATCTCCAACATCAAATAACAATACATTTTTTTCTTCGTTTCTTATTTTTTTAATCAATGCGGCTCTTCTAACGGTTCCTCCCAAACCTGCAAATTTTGGATCGTTTTCAGGAAATGGATCCACATGACTATGCACATCGTTGGTATGCAGAATAGTAATTTTTACCATTTCTGTTTTTGCAAGAACTTCATTGGGAATCGAATTGAATGCTACGAATCCAGCGCCGGCAAATGCCGTTTTTTTTAGAAATGCTCTTCTGCTATTCATACTTGATTCTTCCATCTATCGCTACTTTTATTGTA